>NZ_WVRF01000009.1:0-165179 GCF_013110775.1 Ruegeria sp. HKCCD7296 | reverse complement strand
CATTACCTGGTCGACCCCGTGGCCTGCACGCCTGCGTCCGGTTGGGAGAAGGGCCAGGTCGAGAACCAGGTGGGGGTGATCCGGCGCCGGTTCTTCGTGCCGCGTCCGAAGTTCAAATCCTATGCCGAGCTGAACGCCTGGCTGGAAGACCGGTGCCTGGATTATGCGAGGGCGAACAAACATCCCGAGATGCGCGACAAGACCATCTGGGAGGTGTTCGAAGAAGAGCGCCCGAGCCTTGTTCCTTACGTCGGCCCTTTCGATGGATTCCATGCAGTTCCTGCATCGGTGTCCAAGACCTGCCTCGT
This sequence comes from Ruegeria sp. HKCCD7296, assembly GCF_013110775.1. Classification (NCBI taxonomy): domain Bacteria; kingdom Pseudomonadati; phylum Pseudomonadota; class Alphaproteobacteria; order Rhodobacterales; family Roseobacteraceae; genus Ruegeria; species Ruegeria sp. HKCCD7296. Next base: position 164,871 of record NZ_WVRF01000009.1, on the reverse strand, counting down.
GCGGTTCGACAAAAACCGATACTCGGTCGATGCCCGCGCCGTGGGGCGGCCGGTTGAGATCAGGGCGTATGCCGACCGGCTGGAATGCTGGCAGGACGGGCGGATCGTCGGCCAGCACGAGCGTGCCTTCGGGCGCGACAAGACCATCTTCGATCCCCTGCATTACATCCCTGTTCTGGCCCGCAAACCCGGAGCTCTGCGCAACGGGGCACCCTTCAAGGAATGGGACCTGCCGGTGCCCATCCGCCGCGTGTGGCGCAAGCTGGAACGTCGCCTGGCGGTGACCGGCAGATGGTCGACATTCTGAGCGCCGTGCTGACCGATGGCCTTGAGGCGGTAGAGGCCGCCTGTGCCGAAGCCCTGTCGCACAACGTTCATTCCGCTGGCGTCGTGCTGAACATCCTGGCCCGGCACCGTGAGCCGCCACCGCCCCTGACAATTACGACGCCGGATGCGCTGAAGCTGGCCAGCGAGCCCATTGCCGACTGCAACCGATATGACAGCTTGAGGAGAACACAGAATGGAACGATCCGACGTAATCGATGCGATGGGAAAGCTGAGGCTCTACGGAATGAGGGCCGCCTATGACGAGGTGCTGACCACCGCCGTCAAGCGCCAGCACGAGCCCCAGCGGATCATAGGGGATCTTCTGACCGCCGAGATCCGCGAGAAGCAGGCCCGCTCGGTCAAATACCAGATGACCATCGCCAAACTGCCGCTGGCCAAGGAATTGGAAGAGTTCGACTTCGAAGCCGCCGAGGTCAATGAGACCCTGATCCGCGACCTGGCCACCGGGGACTTCCTCGACCACCAACGCAACCTCGTCCTGATCGGCGGCACAGGCACCGGCAAAACCCATCTCGCCGTCAGCATCGCCAGGACGTGCATCCGGGCAGGTCGCCGCGGGCGGTTCTTCAACGTGGTCGATCTGGTGAACAAACTTGATGCCGAGGCCCGCGCCGAGCGACAAGGTCGGACCGCTGACCTCATCTCCCGCCTCGACTTCCTGATCCTCGATGAACTGGGCTATCTGCCCTTCGCCCAGACCGGCGGTCAATTGCTGTTCCACCTGATCAGCAAGCTCTACGAACGCACATCCATCATCGTCACCACCAACCTGGCCTTCGGCGAATGGCCCAGTGTCTTCGGCGATGCCAAGATGACAACTGCGCTGCTCGACCGGCTCACACACCACTGCGAGATCGTCGAGACCGGCAACGAAAGCTGGCGCTTCAAGAACCGCGCATAGCGCCAATCCGAAACCCCGCAGGCCCGCCGCCGCTGCGCTATATGAGGGCTACGCAGCGCCGGGCCTGCTCAGCACAACCGGGGTCAATATTGGATGCCGATAGGGGGTCAATGTTCAATGCCGATTGACAGCCGCCACGAAAACGGGTGCTAGAACAAACGCTGCCAAGACTCAGAAAACATGACGCAAGCCGACGAACGCATCATCGCGACCAACGTCCACTTCTATGATTGACATCTCCGCCAAGCCTCCAGGTGAGTAGGCTTCGAACTTGGACTGTGGTTCTGCAAATACGAAAGTACATTGCGTAAGCAAACGGCGACTTCCGAGGCGGCTGATCTAAACCATAATTTTGGCTGCATTGCTCCGTTTCGATACGAAAGCTCAAGCTCCGATTGGGAACCCAGAACAGACCTGACGGCGCTACATTTGCTGCATTCTTTCACCAGCGTGCGTGGTTGCGACCGTCTTATTGATCCGCCTTTGGCGCGTTGTTGGGTTCTTTGCGACCTTAATCCACCGCAGGACGTTGCGTCGGTAAGACGGGGGCAATTGCTCCCATTTATCTAGGTCCAATTCAACTGATAAATCATCTGGAACGATCAGGGCATCGACGTCGTCAAAAAAATTCCAAAGCCCGAACGCTTTACTGGCTTGTATAGAAGCCTCTCCTGCGGGGTGCATTAAGCCGTTTTGCCTGAGGCGCTCTGCTCTGTCCTTGTAACTTTTAGACCACGCTTGTTGTTTTCGCGGGCTGATAAGTTGCGCCGTCCGGTCTTTGTCGACTGTAAATCGTCTTCCATCAATCCAACCATGCGCAATAAGCGCATCCAGCACCTCGTCCCGACTGACATATTTCTGTGGATGTGCGGCCTTCCACGTGATCAGTCGGACGCTCTCACGCTGGGCAAAATGCGTGCTCAGCCAGTCCCAAAGCTGATCACTGGATACGACCTCAATATCAGTCATGCGCCACCGCAGAGTTCATGCTCATTCCATCCGTCTCAGAAAGGCTTCAGCCGTCGATACATGCTTGGTCTTGACCTCTGGCGACATCCGTTCGGCCGTACGGCACATCATCGCCCATCGCGGATTGCCAGCAAGTTTATCACTGTGTTTCAGGATAAAGCGCCAATAAAGCCCGTCCCATACATCGGCCCATGGCCCCTTGCTCCAGTGGCTCATTTTGCGAACATAGTTTGAACCCGAAAAGTACGGTTTGGTGGTGATCAACCCACCATCGGCATGCTGGCTCATCGCGTAGGCATTGGGAACCATAACCCAATCATAGCTGTCGACGAACATTTCCATGAACCAGCGATAGACATCGTCGGGATCAATCTCGCACAGAAACATGAAACCGCCCAGAACCATGAGACGTTCAATATGGTGGCAATACCCTGTCCTAAGCACCCTTTTGATCGTGTCGTCCAGCGGATCAATACCAGTGGTTCCGTCGTAAAAAGCACGGGGTATGGCGCGGTGATGACCCCAATGATTTGTCGTTCGCATTGGCACACCCAGGCTTTCATAGGTCGCACGCATAAACTCACGCCAGCCAATAATCTGGCGGATAAAACCTTCTACCGAATTCAGGGGAATGCCCTTGCGACCCGCATGCGCCAGGGCAGCATCCAAAACGTGTTTCGGTGTCAACAATCCAATGTTCAAAGCAGGTGTGAGAACGGCATGCCACAGCCAGTTTTTGCCCTCAACAATGGCGTCTTCATAGTCGCCAAAACGTTCGAAACGCCGTTCAAGAAACTGCGCCAGCCAGTCGGAAGCAGCTTTGTGTGATGTCGGGTAATACAGCGTATCCAAGCTGCCCAATGCATCTGGAAACTCAGCAAGAACGCTTGCTTTTGCGGCTTCATCAACGGCGTCATGGGCGGGCCAATCGATCCATGGCAGGCTATTCAACAGCGCTTTGGGCACTTTTTTGCGGTTCTCTTCGTCAAAGCTCCATTGTCCGCCGGTTGGTTGATCGCCTTCCATCAACACATTCAGACGGCGACGTTGGCTTTTGTAGAACTCTGCCATGAACCAGCGTTTGCGACCGGCAGACAAATCCAGATTGTCGGCTTGCGTGTTCAAAAACCCAGGCGATGTCAGGATATCGAGCGTGATGTTGGTTTTGGCGGCCGCCGCCCGTATTCGTCGTTCAGCAATGAAATCTACTGGATCAGCCATGATCAATTGGCTGACACCACGGTCACGCAGGCTTTGAAACAGGCGCAGGCATGCGCCCGGCTGCCGCTCAAAGGGCCATATCGCTGCATCAAATCCTCTGGCGATCAAGCTATCGCGATAGCGCGCCATAGAGGCACGGTGCAGCCACAGCTTTTGCTTGTGCATCTTGGCCGGATAACACGCATCGCCAAAAAACAACGGGTCTTCGAAAAGAACAACAATGTCTGGTCGGGCGACCAGACCCGGGTGTTGGGCAAACAATTGATTGGGAAGCAGAAGAGCGGCAGTGGACACGGGCTATGGCCTTGGTTGGCTGGCCAGGTTCAATTGGCCCAAAAGCGACGGAATCTTCTTTCGAAGACCAAAGAATCCGGCCTTTGCATGAGGCCATGTCAAAGCGTCGTAAGGTCGTATTATCCGGTTCAAAGACAGGCCAGCGTCCCTCAATAGGGGTTCCGCACGATCCAATCGTGACCGAGTGGGACCGACAGGCGCATAGGCTGTCGCAATGGTTTTGACACCGGCATTCCGTGCTGCCTCGATCAACGGACCACTCCAGTCCTCGGCGGATTGCAGGCGCTTTCCGTGAGGTTCCAGGGCGCTGTTCATCGCGCCTTCGGCAAAATCCGTTACGGCGCCTGCAATCGGGTTCGGAGACCGGCCACGCGTCGCCAAAAGTCCAATCGCGGCAGCAGGCGATGTTGGCATTAAGCGCGCGGCGGACAGATCATCCTCGATCAACAGCATAAGGTAAGGGCCCTCTGGGGGCTTTTGCGGCGTCGAAAGCGGAATGAGCGGGTGTTCTGCTGTCTCGGTCAGAGGTTCCGCAAATTTGGCGAGGCCTTTTGGTTGAAACCGTCCGTCGGTGTATTTGGCTATATTGTCCGGACGCGCGAGGTAGGTTTTGCCTTTCGTGTGCAATCCGCCAACCCATCGCCAACTCAGCGTGTTCGACGCGGGATCGCCATCCAGCAAATGCCGCAAAAAGAAATCCGCGCCAAGCTGCCAGGGTATGCGGAGTGTAAAAATCCAGATGGATGCAAACCACATTCGCGCATGGTTATGAAGGTAGCCGGTCGTCACCAGTTCCCGTGCCCAATGATCGAAACAGTCGATGCCGGTATTGCCATTCACTGCATCGTTGAAACGGTTGTCCAGGCCCGCATCATTTGCCAGCCTCTCACAAGCGTTCAACAGATCCCGCTGATACTGTGCCCAGACGCTGGGCCGCTGTTCCAGCCAGCCCTTGAAGTATGTGCGCCAGAACACTTCTTGTACGAACTTCTCCGCCGCGTCGGAATTATGGGACGCTAGTACAGTTGCCAGTAGCTCTTGTTCCGTTATTAAACGGTGGCGCAGCCAAGGTGACAAACCCGATACATTGCTGCGCTGATCGGTCCCAAAATCGTAGTTCCGCTTACCTGCATAATGACGACCGGCGCGTCCCACGAACTGCTTCAACCTTTTAAGGCCATGGGTTCGTGTGGGCTTGAAACTGAACGTCTCTTTCGCTTCTGCAAGTTCGGGAAAAATCTCGGTCATGCGGCCGACCTGCATTTCTTCGAGCAGTATTTCACTTGATCCCAAACGTTTTCCCATTTCTTGCGCCAGGTGAAAGGGCGCTGGCAGACCGGGTAGATTTTCTGGGGCAAATCGGCTTTCTTCCGCATCCTCATCATTTGTCCCCCAAAGGCAGGCCGAGTTGCTCTTGATCCTGAGACGACCGCGCATCTTTGCGAGCAGTCCGCCTGGTCTTTCGACTCGCGTGTTTTGTCGCGATGTCGCGCGCTTCCGAGCGAAATGCCGCACTTCGGCGGACACCCCACACCCGCTCGCGCGCGGCTTTGGCTGCTGCGAGATGGTCAAAAATACGCTCTGGATAATGCGCTCCGATGATGTGTTTCCCGTCCGGGGCTTTCCAGGGTTCGTGGATATGCCGATCCGCAACATTGGCCAGTTCCGGCAACCATGTCCGAATGAAAACCCCTTGTGGGTCCTGATCATAGCCCTGCTTAACTGGATTATAGATGCGCACGGTATTGATGCCGGTGGTGCCTGATTGCATTTGCACCTGGTTCCAATGAATGCCCGGCTCATAGTCGGTAAACATGCGCGCCAAATGCTGGCCGGGGGCTCTCCAATCCAGCCAAAGATGATAGCTCGCAGTCGCCATCACCATTGCGCGCATCCGAAAATTGAGCCACCCCGTTGCTTGCAACGACCGCATGCATGCGTCCAAAAACGGATATCCCGTTTCGCCTTTGGACCAAGCAGCCAAAAGCGCGCCTTCTGGCGCTTTTGGTCGAAGCCCGTCGTAGAGCCGATGCAGATTTTCAAACTCAATTCGAGGCTCATCCTCGAGTTTCTGAATGAAATGGCAATGCCAATGCAATCGGCCCGAAAACGAGCGAAGCGATTTGCGCCAGTCCTTTGCTTGCGGCGGCAGTCTGCGTCTTTGCCTTTCAGTCGCTTGCGATACCTCGCGCATCGAAAGCGCGCCCCAAGCCAAGTGGGGCGACAGCCGCGAACACGTGACGGCCCCCGCCAAGGGGCTGGACATTTGGCGTTGGTATCTTTTGCCACGGCGGGTCAGAAAACTGTTCAGCCGTTCCAAACCCGCAGCTCGTCCCCCGACCTGACGACCAACGCACAGATCATCCCGCAAGCCGAGATCGCGCGCCGTGGGAATATACCCCGGTTCTATGTCGATAGGCTCTAGCGCAACTGGTGACGAAACGGGCAATGCCATAAACTTGTCCCAACCTTCCGCCCAGCCGTCGCGAGACTTGAGCCTGCGAAAAACGCCGTGGTTCTGCACTTCGTGCCACTGCACACCATGATCCCTGCACCATGCCGCGACCTGACGGTCCCGCTGATACGTCCAACAATTTCCTGTTTCCTCGTGTGACCAAAGAGCGTCGACCAGACCGCGATCCTTCAACTCGGACAGGACCGACACAATTTGCCCGGTGCGCACAACAAGAGGCTGGCCAAGTTCCCCAAGGTCTTGTCGCAGTCCCGCAATTGTCTCAGCAACAAAGTTCCACTGCCGAGTTGACGCGTCGGGTTGCTGCCAAAGCTCTGGTTCAACAACATAGAGCGGCACAACTGGCCCGGCCTCGGACGCTTGCGCCAGTGCCGGGTGATCATTTACCCGTAAATCCCGTTTGAACCAAACGACCTGCACGAAACCTCCGTTTTTCAAATATTGTACGCATGGCCGCAAACAATGGATCTTTGTTCCAATCTCCTCCGCATTTCGCTGTTGACGTGGCATTTGCACAGACGCAATTGGCCTTAGGCACTTGAAGGTCGGAAGTTGCCGCGAACTCACTGATGAGAGCTTGGCCAGGAGTACGGGACCTAGGCAAACGTGAAATCGAATAGTGACGGCTCCGAGCTCTAAAACACCAAGCAAAGAAACGGGTTAGCCAAACTCTACTTTGTTCGAACGTCTGATTTCTGAGCACACGTTAAAGAGACCACCCCGACGAACTTTACGCTGCAAAGCAGCGTCGGCATTCTTGGCAGTGCACCCCAAACCATTCACCCCCAGATCACTGCAAACGAGAGAAAGCAATATTCAAACAGAACCATCTTGTTTGCGCGTCCAAAGCGTTAAGTTTGGCTGACAGCATCCTTAGTTGCGGCTTCATAACGCACCTGAGTGCAGCTGGTGACCCCTCGTTTCTTCGGTTTTTGCGCTAGCTCTTGCGAACGTATGGGCGAAACCCAAGAGACAAGGCCAAACAAAATGTACAATTCGGATAATGATGAGGTTGCGCTCACATCTGATGATGCCGGTCAATCTCTTACTACGGTGTACTACGACGGATCTTGCCCACTTTGCTCCGTTGAGATCAGGCACTATGCTTCTTGCGAGGGCGCTGAACGTGTGCGGTTCGTTGACGTTTCAAAATCCAATGCTCTTATTGATGCAAATCTAACGCGGCAAGAAGCAATGGATCGATTCACTGTGCGTCGACCAGATGGAGAACTTGTATCCGGTGCGCGCGGGTTCACGGAACTCTGGGGCACTTTACCCAAATGGCGTTGGCTAGCACGTGTGGCAAGCATTCCGGGGGTAACGCCTCTGCTAGAGCTTGCATACCGGATTTTCCTGCCCCTAAGGCCGACGTTTTCGAGGATCGCGTATCGGGTCGGAGCGGAGCCGGTTAACAGGACGGGTTCGTCGACGTGATCAACTTACACGATGGTCATTTCTAAAGCCGGGTTTGGTTCGTCAAAGGGGTTCTCGAACCCGAGCCTGGCAACATTCGCATCGCACTTGCGCATTGTTTTGGGTTGGTCGCGCATATCGGTGACACTGGTTTGTAATTGTTCGGCTTGCTGGTTTGGAGTAAATTGTGGTCGTTCAGATGACGTACTTTTCAAGAAGCGTCTTCACGGGAAGCGAGGCGTTTAATCGCGTGGCTAATAAGAACATACCCCCAATCTTTCGCTGAAGGTAAAGAATGTCCATTGGCAGCTGGGGCGGGATATACCCGGCCGCGGCCAGGGCCATACTTTCTTTGTTCAGGTGGTTGGAGAGCGTTCGATCAGAAAAATCAAATTCATTCGCGGATAGGATTGCGTCAAAAACGCTGCGGATCATTCCAAGGATTCGGTCGTCAAATGGGCCATCACCTTCAATAAGCTTCAGTTGTATGGCAGCCTTACGAAGCGCCGCACCGTCTTCAAGCAAACCGGCGCGCAACAGATCCACATATCCATCTATTGCAGATGGTTGCAGTGCGCGTGCCGCGCCAAAATCCAAGAGACTGATTTTTCCATTGGATGGGTTGTATCGGTAGTTGGCAAAATTCGGATCGCTTTGCATGATCCCGAACTCGAAAACCTCGCGCAGCGTGAGCTGGACCAAGGCTTCTGAGACTCGATTGCGGTCCTCGCTGGTCGCATCACCCACGGCTTCGATAGGGCGACCTTCCAGAAAGGACATCGTTAGAACTTCTGGCGTGCTCCAATCTGGATAGAACTCCGGGATTTCAAACGCTTCATCATTCTGCAAGAGGTCAGCAAAGTGGCGCAGGTGCTGTCCCTCGCGTTCATAATCGGTTTCTTCATGCAGTTGACTTCGCGCCTCTTGGATATACGGATCCAGATCAAAGCTCTTGGGAAGCAAACCTGACATGCGAACCAGAGTCGCGACATTGGCCACATCGCTGTCGATACTACGAGCTATTCCCGGATACTGCACTTTGATCGCCACATCGCGCCCGTCTTTCAATGTCGCACGATGTACTTGCCCGATACTCGCTGCCGCTATGGGCCTTACATCGAAGGCTTGGAAGGATTTTCGCCAATCTGGACCCCAGGCTCGGTTCAGGACGTCACGCAATTGTTTCGGCGGCATGAAATGCGCCTGATCTCGCAGTCGCGCCATGATGTCAGCCAGTTCAGACGGCAAGACCTCACCTGCATCCATCGAAATCAACTGACCCACCTTCATCGCGGCCCCACGCATACGCGCAAGCTGATCCGCAACGCGTGTCACGTTGCCGGGTGTCATCAGCAAACCACGCATATCGGGTCGCGCACCGCGACCGATCTCTCTTAGCGCGCGGACTGCCACGTTCCCCGCAATGCCTGCCGTCATGCCGCTCAAACCGGCAACACGGACCAAACGGCTTGTAGGAACAGCCAAAGGGGAAGGCGAGGTTTTAGGGTCGGTCATCAATACTCACCAAAATTCCGTTCCCGGAGCACCTTTGATGCGACCCTTCAAGTTTTCGGTGACCCAGCCTCCATAGAAGTCCCCGGGTTGTGGGATCACCCGGTACTCACCAACAAAACAAGCGTCCATAAGTCCGGCGTAAAAGGCGAGATAGCCCTTAATCTGTTCAAATCTGGTGGTTGGTGCAGCATAACTCCACGCAGCTTTCTTTGCCGCGGCCGCCCCGCTCTGAACGTCCCAGTAGCTCGCAACACCCTTCCACTCGCAGTACGATTTACCCGAGGTCTTTGTCAGAACGGCATCAATGTCTTGCGGCGGCATATAATACGTAGGGGCGTGATGGGTTTCGACAACCTGAAACGCCTGATCGGTCTCCACGATGGTTTGACCGCCGAGTTCGATCCGCACCCGATGGGGTACAGCCCGTAGCGCAGGTGGTCGCGGATAGTCTTGGACGTTTTCAGTTGTCCAACCTGTCATTTCGAACCTTGGTTATGAATCGGTTGTTCCATCTTCGAACTAGCGCGCGACCAACGCTATTCTAGCAGAAAAGCTGTCAGCACATGGCGGGTGAACTTGCACCACAATTGAGCTTAGTATCAGCTTTGAGCGGACGGCATTTTTTGACCGGCGTTGCAGACCGAGAAACCGAAATGTGCGTCTTATGTCTACCAGTTCGCCAACAGTTCGCCCATGCGCTCTAGGCCAAGGTCAAGGTTGGCAGCAGCCCCTCCCCCCACACCCAGTCGGATGTGGTTTTGCATCCCGTAAGACGAGCCCGGCAAAAGAAATGTCCGATAGGGATCGGCGAGCAAGCGTTTGGCAAAAACATCGCCATCAATCCCGTCGAGCCGTGCCAATCCAATCAATCCAGCCTGAGGTTTGACCCAATTCAGGCGGGGCTGATCGGCAACATACCGATCAAGGCTTTCCAGTGTCTCAATCCCTGCTGCCCGCGCAGTTTTTATAGCCTGATTGTATCGGTCAGGCCGCAGGGCAATTTCGGCAATAACTTCGCCGAGAATATTCATAATCTCGCTAGAGTTTTCCCGCAGAACAATAGCGTCCCAAATCAGATCAGGATCACGGCATATCATCCAGCCGGTGCGCAGCCCTTGAAGACCCAATGCCTTGGAAACGCTGCCCGTCGTGATACCCCTAGGATACAAACCGGCGATCGAAGGGGCGCGAGACCCGTCCCACTCCAATCCCGCGTAAACCTCGTCAACAACCAGCCAAGCGCCGACGCGATCTGCAATTTGGACAAGCCTTTCCAGCTCTGCTTGTGTCATCAACTGCCCGGTGGGGTTATTGGGGTTGGTTATAAAGATGAGCCGCGTGCGCGCTGTTACTGCGGACTCAACTTCGTCTAGCGGCAATACCCAACCAGAGCTTTCTTCTCGGTCGACAACTTTTAGCGTCGCGCCAACTGCCTCTGCCAATACGCCCGCTTGTGGCCAGCCCGGGCGTTCCGTTACGACTTCGTCGCCCGGTTGGACCAATTGCATGAATGCAAGATAATTGGCTTCTGCTGCGCCAGCGGTGATCAGGACGTCGTCTGGCTTGCAAACATCAGACAAGCCAGCGCGGTCCAAGACATGTCGTCGTAAAGCAGGCAGACCCCGAAAGCTCTTTTGGTTCCAATCCAACGGCAGCGCTGGATCCAGCGCATCCATGAACTCACCCAAAAGCGGCGACGCGGACAAGGAAAACCCAATGAAGGCATCTGGATCCGCTTCTGTGGTATCCAGTAGGTATTGAAAAAGTGTGTGTATCTTGACTTTCATGCTCTACTCAAAATCCTTTTAGTCAATCCGGGAGAGAGTCTGTGCAAGCAAAGGGATTTGTCAAAGGGCGACCGATTGACCTAGCAGTTTTGGACTACGGTCTGTTCAAGGTCCATTCCACTGGCCGTATCATAGGGATCTGCGGGTTTCTCATTCGGACAGATTTGGGAGAAGCTATACTCATCGACACTGGATTTCCCGAAAAATACGCGACCGATACCGACGCCGCAGTCAAAGAAGATCGATTGTACGAGTTCGGCGAGGTCTTGAAGTGTGAACCAGACAACCTGCCAAGCGCACAACTGGCAAAACTCGGGCTTACTCCGTCAGACATTACACTACAGATTTGTACGCACACCCACATCGACCACATCGGCGCTTTGGGCGACTTTCCAAGCAGTCCAATTCTTATCTCTGCTGCGGAGCGAGCCTTACCCCGCCCGTTGTACTGGGGCGATATGCGGCCTTTGGAATGGCCCGATCAGGATTACCTGGTTGTTGATGACGACGTAGAGATTGCGCCAGGTATCTTCGTTTTGATGGCACCCGGTCATGCGCCTGGCCAGATCGCGGTAATGGTCGATCTTCCGTCAGGGACGGTTTTACTAACCAGTGATGCGATTTCCCGACCAACAGAAATCGACGAGAAGTTTGCCGGGTCTTGGGACGAGGATTCAGCGATTGCCAGCGCAGACAGGTTGATGCGTCTGGCATCCGAGCGAGATGCCTTTGTAATTTACGGGCATTGTCCAAAGCAGTGGCCCGTTCTGAAGAAAGCTCCAGAAGTCTACCGTTGATCCCAAGCTGTGGACCATTTTCCCAAAAAGTGATGTCGCACCTCAGAGTTATCTGACGTCGCGCCCTTGGTTCAGAACAATCACATTTCCACTGGAAACGTCACCAGCCGGCGAAATGAGAAAACCAACCCAAGAGGCGATTTGCTCAGGTAGCATCGCGCGACCATGCGGCATGGCACTAACGGCTTTCTCCAAGACGTCCTTGGTTAAGACATTGAACAACGGTGTCTCAGTCATGGCAGGAGCCAGCGAATTTACGCAGATTTTTTCATGTGCATATCGACGGGCGAGGTCTTTCGTTAGGGTATCCATCGCAGCCTTTGACGCCCGGTAATGGGGAGGGTCGAACACATCGAAATTGTAAGCTCCATTCGATGAGATGTTTACAATCTTCTTGACGCCTTCGCGTTCCAACATCAACTGAACCGCCTGCTGGCAACAATTGAATGCAGAGTTAAAGTTGATTGCCATCTGCTGTTCGAGTTCTTCGGGCAGAATGTGCGGGAAGTCAGACATGAAGCAGGTGCCCGCGTTGTTTACCAAAGCATCTAGACCACCATACTCTGACCTAATTCCATCAAACGTATGAGCGATAGCAATGGGATCCGTTAAGTCAACGCAGATAGGCGTGAAATCCGAACCTAACTCCGCTGCCATTTCACCTAGGCCCTCCTCGTTGAGATCCAGTCCAAACACGTGGAACCCATCTGCCCGCAGTTGTCGGCAGATGGCCTGACCCATCCCTCCTGCAGCGCCGGTCACAACCGCTGTTTTCATAGTCAGCACTCCCACATTGGCATGATTTTGGGTACTTCGAATTAAAGAAGGAAACTCACAACCCTTTTATCCGAAAGCCGCAAAAGTCAATTGTGCTTGAATTCAGTGCATTTCCGTTTTGGGCTCAAGCTAGACTTCGCAAAGTCCGCTTTCTACGCATCGCAGACCTTCGCGAGAATCCAAGGTTCCTTAAGGAGGCCCTTTGCGGCATCGAGCAACGCACAGGACCATAACCGCAACGACTACGCCAAAACTGATTCAATTCACCGCTAAGGCAGACAATCACGCAGCGCAAAACTATGGACAAACTACGCAAACTTATGGGGTGCACGAAGTGTTATGTGCAAACCCACAAGCGTGTAGGATGCCGCGAACGCGTTCGCGTCGCTTCTCAAAATCATTTACAAATTTTGCGCGCAGCAACCCAAAGAAATTCGCACCGATTGCCCAACACAATTCGCGATCCAATCTCGCTTGTGAGCTCCTAAGGGAGAGACCAAAAGCTGATCTGCAAAGCGCCCCCGCCCGCAGATAGCTTGGCGAAATTCCATCCATCTGCATCTTTATTCATTTACAAATCAAAACATTCATTTTATTGATTGTGTATGAATGGAGATGCATTTTCACGACGCAGATTCTTGTATAGCGCCGCTTGTATCGCAGCGCTTGGAGTACAATCCAGGTTCGTGAGGGCAGAGTTACAACTCGGTGCTTCGGCTCGCATGACAACCATATCAGACGGGTACCTGTCCTTGCCTCCGGATATGGTCTTTGGCGCCATGCCGCAGGCAGAACTCAGGCAGCTTTTGGACAACTACAAGGTGGACGCGACCAAATACGAGCCAGAGTGCAACGTGGCGCTTTATCGAGATGATCAAAACACGGTGCTGTTCGATGTGGGAGCTGGGCCAGATTTCATGCCCACTTCTGGTAAGCTTCTGGAAGCTCTTGAAACAACCAACCTGTCGCCCGAAGACATCTCGCACGTGATCTTCACCCATGCGCACCCGGATCACATTTGGGGCGTTTTGGATGATTTCGACGACCTTCTGTTCCCGAACGCCACGCATCACTTTGGCCGTAAGGAGTGGGATTATTGGTGGAACCCCTCAACAGTGGATACCATTGGAGAAGATCGCGCTGCGTTCGCAGTAGGCGCAAAGCGGCGTATGGCAGCAATTGAGAATCAGGTCGCGTTCTTTGACGACGGGCAAGAGATCCTTCCCGGTATCGCCGCGCGCGCAAGCTATGGACACACGCCCGGTCACATGGCGTTTGAAATTCGCAGCAGCAGTGAATCCGTGATGGTTGTCGGCGACGCGTTGGGAAATCCACACGTAGCTTTTGAACGCCCCGACTGGCCCGGCGGGACGGATCAGGATCCACAGGCGGCCGCAGCAACTCGGAATTCGTTGCTGGATCAGATTTCCCACGAGCAAATGAAAACAATTGGTTTCCACCTGCCGAACGGTGGAATCGGCCGGGTCGAGAAGACTGGGTCTGCTTATAAGTTCATTGGAGAACCATAAAGATGCGATCGCTGGCGATTGTCTTGGCCCTGGGCACACAAGCTTGGGCAAGCGAGGATATTGCAGACCAATACCCTAAAAGTGTGCTGTATTCCAAACCGGTCGAATACATCCCCGGCGTCTATTCCGCCATTGGTGCAACCGCACCGCCGACCTACGAGAACTCTGGTCATAACAACAATCTCAGTTTTATCGTAACCGGGGAGGGCGTGGTCGTCATAAACGGCGGCGCGGCCTATGTGCTTGCTGAAGCGCTTCACCAAGAAATTCAGGCAATCACGGATCAGCCGGTTAAGCTTGTCTTTAACGAGAATGGTCAGGGGCACGCGATGCTTGGCAACGCATACTGGTCAGAGCTCGGCATTCCGATCATCGCCCATTCGGATGCTGCGGCTGAATTCGAGGAATATGGCCCTCAGATCCTTGAGGGAATGCAACGGTACAATCAGGACAAAGCGGCAGGAACCGTCCTGACAGGCCCAACCGAGACATTCGAGGATGAATACGTTGTTGAAATGGGTGATTTCCGGATTGAGGCCAAATATCTCGGGCCGGCCCATAGCCCCGGTGATATATCGGTTTGGCTGCCGAACCAAAGCCTTGTCATCGCGGGTGACATGGCGTTTCACGAGCGAATGCTGCCGATCTTTCAAGAGACCTATACTGCGGATTGGCTTGAGACCTGGGACAACGAGTTCGAAGCTTTGGGAGCCACATTTGTCATCCCCGGCCACGGCCATCCGACGAACATGGATCAGGTGCGCCGTTATACACGCGACTACCTGATCTACCTGCGCGGCAAGATCAAAGAGCATATGGATGCCGGCGGTGATCTGGCCGAGGCTTACTATGTCGATCAATCACCTTTCGCCCATTTGGACACGTTTGAGGAACTGGCGACAAAAAATGCCGGTCGGGTATTTGAACAAATGGAATTCGAATAATTCAGGACGTTTGAAGAACAGGTATTCGCCTCAATAACTTATGCGTGCTGATCGCTCCGACCCACATGAAGAAAACGGCAAGCCACGCCGTCAATGACAGGGCGGACCCTCCCGAAAGCCCTGCGCCCACGGCGCAACCTCCGGCCAGCATGGCTCCAAACCCCATGAAAACAGCTCCAGCAAGGTAGCGTTCCATCGGAGTATCAGGGCCAAAACGTTCGATCTTCCACTCCCCTGCAGTTAGGGCTGAGCCTGCGGCACCGATTGCTACGCCTGGAACAAGGCCGATACCGAAGGACAAAACGACGTTCCTCTCCGCAACCAACGCCATTAGTGTATCCGTGGCCGGTCCGGTAAATGTGACTGACGACACGGGCACGACGTCAAAAGATGCTTGCGCGATCGCAAATGTCATCAACCAGCCAAGCGCCACCGCCAAACCAACGCCGGCGGCTGTTATGATCCTGATAGGCGCAACGCGCCGGTGGAACGCAAATGCAATTGCCGAAACCAACCCCAAAGCTGCAACGGCTGTATAGGCCACTGGTGAAAATCCAAGTATTTCTGAAAGATCTCTCGAGGCGCCTCCTGAGACAGTCCAGATCCCGGATAGCAATTCGCGGGCAGGACTAAGAACGCCGGTGTAAGCAGCCTGAGCCACTAAGGTTAAAACCAATCCTGTAATCAGGGCGCGCAGATTACCGCAGGAGGCCAATACCAACAGGCGAGATGCACACCCACGCGCCAGAACCATACCAACGCCGAACATCGCCCCACCAATTATTGCTCCGCTAAGGCTGCCCGTCGACGCGATCGCGCGTGTCTCGGAAAGGTTCAACCACTTAAACGCGACAAAGGCCTGTACTAAGGTGAGCGCTGCGGTGAAGGCGATCAGCCAAACCGCCAGGCGAGGACCCAGCTCGCCTTCAGCGACTTCGACGGTCGACGCTCGCAAACAAAAGTGAGACTTCTGGGCCGTCACGCCGAATAGGATACCAACAAGCGCACCGGCTAATGCCAAAGCGCCAGGGTCTCCCAACAAATCGATGAGCCTTTCCATCAACAGAAACTCTCACTTCGTTGCTTGCGCGTCCTTGTCTTCGGTCAAGCTGTCATTGTCATTGCGCGGCCATTGGCCTGCGGGCCAATTGACATTGCGTCCATAACTCACCCAAGGCAGATACCAGTCGATCCACGTCTTCGGAGGAATGCACTGGGGAAGGTGTAATCCGCAGACGTTCCGTTCCCTTGGGAACGGTTGGATAGTTGATCGGCTGGATGTAAATTCCATAGTCACGCATCAGCACGTCAGAGATGAAGCGGCACTTGACCGGATCGCCGACCATGACCGGAATGATGTGACTTGGGTTCGGTGTATGCCGAATACCCAAATCGTCTAGCCTGTCTCGTACCTCGCGCACGCGCTGCTGGTGCAAATGTCGTTCCGAATTGCTTTGCTTCAGGTGCCGAACCGAAGCGGCAGCTCCTGCGGCCACGGCAGGAGGCAATGCAGTGGTGAAGATAAAACCACTGGCAAAGGATCGGACAAAATCCACCAGCTCTTTCGACGCCGCGATGTATCCACCAACTACGCCGAACGCCTTGCCCAATGTCCCCTCAATGACGGTTAGCCGATCCATCAGGCCTTCGCGCTCAGCTATGCCTCCGCCGCGCGGCCCATAAAGCCCAACCGCGTGAACCTCATCCAAATAGGTCATCGCGCCATAGCGATCCGCCAGATCACAGATCTCGGCAATTGGTGCAATGTCGCCATCCATGGAATAGACGCTTTCGAACGCAATGAGCTTCGGTGCATTGGCAGGCAATTCAGCAAGGTGCCTTTCAAGGTCCGCCACGTCGTTGTGTTTCCAGATACGCTTCTGGCACCGACTGTGGCGAATGCCCTCGATCATCGAGGCATGGTTCAACTCGTCAGACAGGACTGTGATGCCAGGAATGCGAGACGCCAAGGTTCCCAAAGCAGCCCAGTTCGAGACGTACCCGGAGGTGAACAGCAATGCAGCGTCCTTGCCGTGTAAGTCAGCAAGCTCCTGCTCGAGCAAAACATGCTGGTGGGTGGTTCCAGAGATATTCCGCGTTCCGCCTGCCCCGGCACCACACTCATCGATCACCTTGTGCATTGCTGCAATAACACTGGGGTGCTGACCCATCCCCAGATAATCATTAGAGCACCATACAGTGACTTTCTCGGGACCATTTTCCGCGTAGCTACGCGCTGTCGGGAACGCGCCACACTGCCTTTCGAGATCCGCAAAGACCCGGTAGTTCCCTTCCTCTTGAAGCTGGTCGAGTTGACCACGAAAAAACTGCTGGTAGTTCATTTCAGTTCCCAACGGCTTCTTCTACGATCCCGGACAACAGGGTCTGAACCTTTTGCATTGGTCCATCAGGATAGCTTCGGTATCCAACCATCACACCATTGTCGTCTTCGGCTACAAAAATCCCATAGGGGCAGAAGCCAATATTCATTGGGTCGGCCTCCATGACCTCGCGCGAAACTTTTGCCGAGCAGAAAATGAAGATATCCGCGGCCGCGAATATTTGCTTGTCGCTGCCAACATCTGCGCCTGTTCGATTCAGCATTTCCCCAACATGGCTCACATAGTCGATGACCAGTCCCTGTCCCACAATCGCGGACTCGACTGCAAATGTCGCGTCATCAAAACTACCGTCGAAGGGGGTAGTGATGATCTCTTCTGCAAGCCCTTGGCTCGCCAGAACAGTGGAAAACGCGGCTGCGGCGATAAAGTGTTTCATGGTTTAAGTCCTCCTCCTGAACCGCATTTTCTCAGATTGATCATCGGGGTCTTTGACACCGGTCAAAGCCCCCGATTGCCTCAACCAAACATGTCCGACGTGATACCGGCGTACCAACCAAGAGACTCTTCGTAAGTTGCTTTCCTGAGGTCGGCATCTTCTCCGGTCTGGCTAATAAAGCCGTCAACTTTGGCAATCTTCTCAGGTGTCGCCTCGTAGGTTGCGCCAACCTTAACGCCATCGTTGGTATCGATCAGCGACCAACATGTGTTCGAGAACTTGGCCGGGAATACTTTAGACCCGGTCAACGCACCTCGCACGGCGTTCGCGCATACTTTTGCCTGACTGTTTGCCGAAAAACCGGATTTCGGCATGTCGCCCTGCTGGCTGGCGTCACCAAGAACATATATGTCCGGATCGGCTTTGGAGGACATGTCCGCAGCGTTTACTGGTGCCCAGTTGCCGTCGGTTACTCCTGCCATTTCCGCAATGCGGCCGGCTTTCATCGCTGGGATTACATTGCAGACATCGACCTTTGTCTCTTCGCCGTCGATGGTCACCGTCATTGCATCCGGATTCACGGATACATTGCCACCGCCAAAATCTTCGCCGATCCAGTCAACCATTCCTTCATAGTTGTTTCCCCAGCCTTCTTGGAACAACGCCATTTTCGAGAACTTTGGCTTCGGGTCGGCCACAATGATCTTTGCTGTCGGATTATTCTTCTTCAAAACATGCGCAACCATCGAAATCCGCTCATATGGCCCGGGCGGGCAACGGAAGGGGTTAGGAGGAGCGACCATCGCGAAGGTACCACCTTCAGGCATTGCCATGATTTGCGCTTTCAAAAGCTCTGTCTGAGAACCGGCCTTGTAAGCGTGCGGCATCTTATTCTGGGCCGAGACGTCCCAGCCCTCGACCGCTCCATCTACAAAGTCGATACCCGGGCTTAGGATCAGCTTGTCATAGGGAATTGACCCGCCACCCGCCAAGGAAACCGTCTTGGCATCGCGGTCGACCCCAGTGGCCCAATCATGCACAACGTTGATACCGTAGTTCGCGGCAAGCGTGCCATAGCTGTGGGCGATGTCCGATAGCTCCTGAAAACCTCCCAGATAAAGATTTGAGAAGAAACAGGTGTAGTAGGTCCGAGACGGCTCGATCAGCGTCACGTCGACCTCTCCTTTGCTGTCCTTTGCGATGTACCGCGCGGCAGTTGCACCGCCCGCACCGCCACCAACAACCACTACTCGGGGCTTGCCTTGAGCCAGCACCATCGGAGCAGATAGCCCGGCGGCCACGACCCCGGCGGCTCCAAGAAATACTCGTCTATTGAGTGTCATCGCGTTTCCTCCCCTTAGGCACTTTCACTCTGGATTATTGAAGTATGCGGCCAATGCCGCGATCTCGTCATTGCTCAGCCGCCCGGCGATCATTTGCATGACTGGATGTGGCCGCTGTTTGTCCTTGTAAGCGTGCATAGCGACTACGAAGTCTTCGTCAGGCCAATACACAATCGAAGGAATGCCCTCATCGCCTCCTTCGATCTGGTGGCATGTTGTACATTCGCTGCTGAGATATGCGCCGTACTCAGGATCTCCTTGTATCGCCAGAATCGCGGGATCGATCGAATGATCCGTTCCTTTCGCCGTTGGGTCCGCTTCTGGGATGTCCTGAGGATTGTCAGAAAACGCCCGCAAATAGGCGACCACGTTGGCTCGGTCTTCCGGGTCCTTCAAACCGCGAAAACTCATCCTCGTGCCTGACGCAAATGCGCGTGGATTTTCGATGTAGGCGGACAGTGTGTCAGCGTGCCATTCCAGACCCGAGTTGCCCGCGCGCACAAGGCTCTTGGAGTAGTTGAAACCCTCCAGTCCTGCGGCCTTACGCCCAAAAACACCGTTCAAGTGCGGCCCGATTTTGTTTTCGGCTCCTTCGCCGACCTGATGGCAGCCTTGGCATTGGGCGAACACCACTTTCCCTGCTTCCGCGTCGCCAAGGTCTTCTGTTGCGTGGGTCGATGGAGCGATCGAAACCAATACCGTTGCGCAGGTTAAAAGGAACGACCACCGCATGATCAGCTTCCGAACGACTTTAGGTAGACGATCACAGCTTCAATATCGTCTGGTTTCTTAAGCCCGGCGAAAGACATGCGCGTGCCTTTCATGTAGTCTTTGGGTTTTGTCAGGAAGGCCGCCATTTCTTCATCAGTCCAAATGAGACCTGTCTCGGCCGCAGCGTTCATAGCTTTGGAGTATTTGAAACCTTCTACCGACCCTGCGTTGGACCCAATAATTCCGTTCAACGCTGGTCCCGTGCTATGCTTTGCACCTTCACCGACCTGATGGCAGGACTTACACTTCTTGAAGACCTTTTCTCCGGCGGCGAGAAGGTCCGCTGATTGGTCAGACTCTTCGATTTCCTGAACAGCCAGTGTTGCGGCGGCCTCTTCCTCAGGCTTTGGCGCTGCGGCTGGAATGAACGAGGGCCCTTCCGCCGTGAACGTCGGCAACCCGTCCGCGCTGGCTTCATTCATGACCGAATTCGAACCGCCTTCTGGTGGCGTCTCAACCAGAAAGACAGAACGCATAGTAACCGATGCCTCTGTTTTGCAGTTCACCATGCAAGGCTCTTCTCGCCATTCCGCGTATTCCGTCTCGGGTCGAACATCGACAACAAAACCGTCCATATTGTACATCTCGAAATCGGCGAAGTTTTCGTTGCTGAGAACGAAATCGTCATCCACCAGATCATTGGAATAAAGGATGTAGGCGACAATTGCGTATGTCTCGTCCGCTGTCAGCGTGCCCGCTTCACCAAACGGCATCGACCGAGAAATGTAATCCCAGGCGGTGGACAAATGCGGCCAATAGGACCCAACGGTTTTTACAGGATCTTCATCTGCAAGTGTATCGAAACCACCTGCCAGAACAGGCCAATTGTCGGCACCTTCGGCAAACTCGCCGTGACAAGACGCGCAACGGTCGACAAACACTTCTTCTCCGGTCCAGACATCGCCTGATCCAACCGGCAAGCCACGCCCGTCGGGCAAGACGTCAACGTCCCATGCCGCGATCTCTTCCTCCAGAGCAGGACGTCCAAGCCCATAAGTGCCATCCTGGCTGGGCGCGGGTGCGGTCAGGTTCATCCCGGTTGCGACCCGCTCGGCCGCCGCTGTCTGGATTTCTTCAACCTTGGCCACCAGTTCGGCAGCCCGGCTGGCCTCTGCTTGCGCGTTTTCCTGGGCTTTCGCTGCGTGCGCCTCAACCTGGCTGATCCGGGTTTCCAGGGTTTCTATCTGCGATTGGCCGTAATTCCGGTTCGCAATAGCCACAGCCGCCGCAAGCACCAACGCTGTGCCGCCAAATACGGGCAGGAAAACATGACTAAGAGACTTCGACATTCTCAGCGATCCCTTCTGCGCTCACGTACCAAGTCTGGATACAGTTGTTGTGGTAGACCGAGTTCTCTCCGCGCTTTTCGCGCAGTTGGTCTTTGGTCGGCTGAACATAGCCGGTTTCGTCTATCGCCCGGGCCTGCAAAAGCATTGGTGCTCCGTCCCAGTTCGTGTCGAGATAGAAGCGCGTCAAAGCCTTGCTGTCGCCCTGCTTGCCAAGACGCGCTGTCTCCCAGGTAATCCCACCGTCCTTGGACACATCAACCCGCGAAATTTGCCCGTGGCCTGACCAGGCAAGCCCGGAAATGACCAAGGGTCCCGGTCCGTGTTTGATGGGCATTTGCGGGCTGGGTGAAGTAATGACGGATTTTGCATCCATCACCCAAGTCCATTTCTGGGCTGTGCCATCGGCGTAGACATCGGTGTACTTTGATGTTTCTTCACGGCTTTCGACCGCCATATCGACGACTTCGATCCGGCGCAGCCACTTGACCCACATGTTGCCTTCCCAGCCAGGAACAACCAGTCGCACAGGATATCCGTGCTCCATGCGCAGCGCTTCACCATTTGCCTTGAAAGCCACCAACACGTCATCCAGTGCTTTTTCCATCGGGATGGAGCGGCCATTGGATGACGCGTCTGCGCCTTCAACATAGACCCATTTGTCGGGTGAGATATCAGCGCCTGCTTCCTGCAACAGCGTCCGCAGCGGAACGCCGGTGTATTCCATGTTGTGAATCATGCCGTGGGTGAACTGGACGCCATTGAGTTGAGCACCAGCCCACTCCATACCGGTGTTCGCCGCACATTCGCAGAAATACACATGGTTTTCGCGCGGGAACCGCTCGATGTCGTCGTAAGTAAATACAAGCGGGCGATCGACCAGCCCGTTGATCATCAGACGATAATCCTCCTTGCGCAACTCGATCGCGCCCGAGTGATGACGCTCAAATGCGCAACCTTGCGGAGTGATCGTGCCATCAAGCGCGTGGATTGGTGTAAAGTTGATCGACGAAATCGGAGAGGCGGTCAGCCATTCCACGTTGCGGCGCACAACATGGGATTCAAAACTGATCGGCATGCCATAAGGTGACTCATCGACACCGGCACCTGTGTAAGACGCCCAATCCTGCAGCTCTGTTATCAGAGGATCGGGCGTGTCTGCCACTGCCGCACCCGCAACTGATCCTGCGGCGACCGCTGCACTGCCTTTCAGGAAGGCCCGGCGGGACGGTTTGAACGCGTCATCCATATCTCTTAGGTCTCCATCTGTTTCTTAAGCACCGACAACATCGACACTGGTGTTCTCTTGCACCGTTACGGTGCCAAGGTTGCGAATGTGGCTTTCGACGACATCCCAGATCGGCGGGCCTTCAGTGCCTTCGTTGACACTGGCCCAACCAGCCACGACGTAGGTTTTCGACGGATCAATCGCTTCACCCGTTTTGAGCAGGGTCATTTCGCTGATCCGCTGCCCTTGTGGTTTGGTCACATCGATGCGGTAGCCAAGCCCACCGACACGGACCATATCGCCGCCCTGCTGATAGTAGGGATCGGGATTGAACAGGTTGTCACCGACATCCTCAAGGATCACATGGATGAATTCGCCCGTCATTTCTGTGCGATAGGCATTGGGATACGACATCGATGTGACGTTCCAGACGTCTTCACGCGTGATGTCCTGCCCCGGCAGGATTGAGGGTCCCCAACGGACGCCAGGCGACATCGCGATGTCTGCCTCACGCTCTTTGATCAGGGCATCGCAAATCAGGTCATCCCAGGTGCCGTTGAAATTGCCGCGGCGGTAGAGCAACGAATCCGTTTTGCCAATCACCTCACTCAGCGCAGCCTCGTGAGGCGCGCGCTGATCATTTATCAGAGCAGTGATCGCAGGATCAGGAGCGATGACGTCCGAGAAGATCGGGATCAGCTTGTGCTTCAGCCCCATCATCTGCCCGTCCCTCACATCAAGATCCACTCGGCTGACGAATTTGCCGTTCGAGCCAGACGCGATGATATGCGTTTTACCGACCAGAACCGGCTCGGGCAGCGCGTCATGCGTGTGACCGCTGAGGATCACGTCGATCCCTTGCACCCGACCTGCCATCTTCTTGTCCACGTCAAAGCCATTGTGGCTGAGGACGACAACGACATCGGCACCGGCATCGCGAACCTCGTCCACCATGGCCTGCATGTTTTCATCCCGGATACCGAATGAATATTCTGGGAACATCCAGCCTGGGTTCGCGATTGGCATGTAAGGAAACGCTTGCCCGATCACGGCGACCTTTGCACCGCCCCGATCAAAAAACTTATAGGGTTGGAACAATTCTGCAGGTTCGTCCCATTCGGCATCAAAGATGTTCTGACCCAAGGCCGCAAAGGGCAAACCTTCGACGATTTCGTTAACCCTGTCGCTGCCCAACGTGAACTCCCAATGGAAGGTCATAGCATCGGGTTTCAGAGCGTTCATGACATTGACCATGTCCTGACCGGCCGTCTGATAGCAGGTGTAAGAACCGTGCCATGTATCGCCCCCGTCCAATAAAAGGGCATCAGGACGGTCGGCACGAATGGCGTTGATGACAGTTGAGACCCGGTCCAATCCACCGACCCGACCGTAGGTCCTGGCCAGCGCAGAGAAATCATTGTAGGTCAGCGCATAGGCCGACGGGCTTCCATCTTCGATCCCGTAGGCCTTGCGGAACGCCGCCCCTGTGACATGCGGCATCTGTCCTCGCGCATCGCCAATACCCAAGTTTATCTCAGGTTCACGGAAATAGATCGGCTTGAGTTGCGCGTGGATGTCGGTGACATGGATCAGGCTGATATTGCCGAAGGTCTCGAACTCCAGCAGTTGATCCTGCGTGAGGCTTTGCTGCGCAGCAACCTTGGCCCAGTTGCCAAACCCGGACGCCCCATACAGAGCCGAGGCTGCCATTGAAACCTGCAAGAAGTCACGTCGAGAAATCATCTATCAGCTTTCCTATAACACATATAAATGTGTGAATGTTATTTTCCTTGAAAAACCCGCGCAGGACATTGCCCACGCGGGTCGTTCGTTATTGACGTACTGCTGGAGTTTCGACTGAAAGCCCGTTGCCACGCGAGGCCACATAGAGCTCAAGCGCACGAAACTCGTCCGATCCTTCGGCAAAAGTTTCCGCCCGCGTATCGCGAATACAGCCGCGGAAACGATTGTGGCGCGAGATCAGCTTGGCTTGTTTCAGACGATATGTCGGGAACCCATTGATCATGCCCTGGCTCAGGTGGTCGGCACGGATCATGTTGCCCCAGTTGTCTTCATGACAATTGGCGCAGCTAAGCTCCAGCTGACCATAGCGGGTGTAATACATCTCTTTGCCCTGTTCCCAATACGGGGCGGCATCGCCATCAATCGCGACATTCATTGGCATCCCGCGTGATTGCAGACCGATCAAAGCGACCATGCCCTGCATATCGCCCCCGGACCATTTCCAGGCATCGGCTTCCATGCGGTCCGTACGGCACTTGTTGATCAGATCTTCCATGACGACCAGCTTACCAGTTTCGGCATCCACTTTCGGCATGGACGCCTGCAATCCCTTGAAGCTTTCCGCCCCATCGTGGCATGAAGCACAGCTCTCGCCAGCGGCGCCATCAACGGTCTCGAAGAGATCGGCGGCCTGATCGACGAAGATCATTGCAGGATTGTCGAAGTCATCAATTTGAAGCGCTTGCGTTTCATCCGTGCGAAAATGCCAACCCGAATAGATCGTGTCCAAATTTTCCAGATGTGCCGGAGCTTCGGTAACCGAAGTCATGTCCAACTCATCATTGATCACCAAATTGTCTTCGTCCGGTCCAGCCATCGCTGCAGCCGGGAAAACCAGAATTGCCGCGATCGCCGTAAGTGCCTTGGTATTCATTGCGTTCCTCCCTTGGTGGATCAGCGCCAGTTCCTCCTACCAGCGCTGATCTGCCTTAGTGGTCGAGCCGTCAGGCGATCTCGATCGTTTTCTTCTCATCGTAGACAGAGCCGTCATCATCGTACCAAGTGAAGACAAACTCACCGGCCTCGGGCACAGTCGCTTCGAACTGGAAATACGGGTTGGTCGAAATCGCCGGCTCCATCGTCACATCAACCACCATTTCTCCATTAAACTCGCAGGTGAAACGGTTGATGATCGAACGCGGGATGACGTTGCCTTCTTTGTCTTTACGCTGGCCGCTTTCCATCTTGTGGCTGATCAATGTCTTGATCGTAACGATTTCGCCAGCAGCGGCTGTCTTTGGAACCTTGACGCGGGGTTTTACACCGGAAGCCATTGGTTAATCTCCTGTTCTTCGAGGCGCGCGTGGCGATCAGCCGCCGCAGCCGCCGATTGTCACTTTTACGGTCGCAGACGCTTTGGCAAAGCTGCCATCTGCCATCTTCGCCACGGCAATGACATCCTGCGTTCCGGCAAGACGGATGCGAGTTGATGCAGCTTGCTCAGCAGCCAACGGACCGAAATTGAAGGTTGCAACGCCCGGTTCGGGGTTACCTGCAGCCACGATGAGAATTGCAGCTGCGCCCGGAGCACTGACTTCGATAGGTACAGTATTACCGTTTTCTGCGATTTCCGGTGCAGTCAATGTAACACCGCCGTCGGCCACATCTGCCCCGCCTGTAAATGCCGCAATGGCATCTTCAGCAGCTGCATTTGCCCGAAGCGGCATAATTGTCAGGAACGCGGCGCCCAGCCCAAGGGCCAGTGTCTCGCGGCGAGAGAGTTCCATTTTCAATCTCCTTTGATTCTTCGAAAATCCGCGCCTTAAAGCGCAGCTATTCTTCTTTCAGGGTCGCAAGAAACGCGACCACATCCTCGATTTCTTGTGCTGTCAGGATCGACGTCAAAGGCGCGGTTGGGGCTTTTCCGGTATAGGCGTCGCCCGGGCGGATATAGCCGTCATCCTTGTAGAACGCAGGCATCACCGTGCCTTCGAACGTCATCTTGGCATTTGCGACCAATCCGCGAAGTTCTGCTTCGGTCCAACGATCACCGGCGCCATCCAGCATCGGACCAACTTCGCCATGGAACGGGATGTCGGCCAAAGCCGAAACCGCGTGGCACGCGACGCAGTTGCCTTTTGATTTGTCCCCAACGATGAGCGCGCCATTAGCCGCGTCGCCAGCAGCACCGGTCAACGAAGCCTCGATGGCACCATAGTCGTCATAGGTTACGTCTTGCGGGTCTGTTTCTGCCGCAAATGCGGCAACGCCTGTCATTGCGCAGACCAATGTTAAGAGTCTCAGCTTCATGATCCCTCCCATTTGCTAACGCGCCGACGGCGCCTTGCGACCCAAAGCCTTTGTGTACCGTAGTCGACGAGTACCGGTTGTCGCAACATTAAATTCATAATAATGAATTTTTTTATTTATAACGGCAGCACTCAATCCTGAGAAACATTGTTTCGCTCTTGAATGCGCCGCGCATGATAACGTTGGAAATCTTCACCATTATCAAGCTCATATCGTTTTTCATCGACCCAGGTAAAAAGGTCTAAGGTTGTTCCCTTTGAGAACGCTCCGGGCATAACAGCGACCGCAGCATCGATGGCTGTAGCGTCCTCTGGCACCTCTTCCGGCAGAAATACGAGCGTCGGGGTGAACAGAATCCCCCATTTTCGCATCAGCGCTCTTTGCTCATTTTCTTCCCCGTCAAAGTCGATGGCCGCGGTGCTGCCATGCAAATCCAGTTGGACGACAAAGAAATTCTCTTCGATGAACGCTGCCAGATCAGGCTGGGGGAACACCTCTTCATGCATTTTCTTGCAATAGATGCAGCCCTGCTGCTCAATGAATAAAACCAACCGCTTGTCTTCGCTTGACGCCTCTTCAAGATCCTCACGAAGGTCTTTGAACGTGTCGCGCATCCACGGCGTTTTATGCAAACCGTCGTCGCCCAGTTCAGCGGCGAAAACTGCCCCGCCGATCAGACAAGCGATCAATACTGACAAAACTCGTTTCATGTCTTCCTCCCGAATTAACCAATGGCTGCCAGCCAAGGCATATGGTCGAGCATCCATTGTGCGACGTGATTGATGGAGTTGGTTGCGATGAGGATGCCGAAGAGCACCAGAAAGCCACCCATTGCCTTTTCGATGAGGGGCAAGTGCTTTCTGAACCGTGCCATCCATTGCATGAAGGGGCGGACCAGGAAGGCTGCCAGAACAAACGGTGCGGTCATTCCAACCCCGTAGACGAATAAAAGCACCGCTCCACGCCAGGCCGTTTCGGTTCCGGCCGCTGTAAACAGGATCGCGGCGAGCACCGGCCCAACACAGGGTGTCCAGCCAAAAGCAAACGCCAATCCAAGAACATATGCCCCAACAAGGCTTACATTTGATGTATCACCAACATCCGCTCGAAATTGGCGATAAAGGAAGCCGATGCGGATAATCCCCAAGAAATGCATGCCCATCACAATGATGATGGCCGCGGCGATCCAACGCAGGATGTCAAAATACTCTCGTACCAGTTGCCCGAATATCGAAGCCGTCGCACCCAGCGCCATGAAGATCGTAATGATCCCGGCTGCAAATGCTATCGCAGAAAGCGTTGCCTTGCGACGAACGCCGCTGGGAATTGTAGAACCCGCAGATATCTGATCAATCCCGACGCCGGCCAGATAGCTAAGATAAAACGGCACGATAGGTAGGATGCAGGGCGACAGGAAAGACAACAGTCCTGCGACCAAAGCTCCTGCAAATGTAATGTCGAGCATGGTCAAATCTGTCCTGGCACGCTATCATTCACATATTCAAAATAGTAAAGATATACTGCTGCGGTCAATCGGAGCTTTAGATGCGCCAAATACTTCTGCTTTTGCTTGCAATCGCGTTTCTTGTTTCTCCCGTGATTTCACGGGCAGAAATGACTCTTCTGATGGCCGAAGAAGATGGGTGTATGTGGTGCGCACGTTGGGACACCGACATCTCGGAGATCTACCCCAAGACACCGGAAGGACATGCTGCTCCACTTCAACGCATCGATATCCACGCAGCTCTGCCTGATGGCATCGCATTGGAGCGGCCCCTCTACTACACGCCAACCTTTGTTCTGCTGGACGATGGCCAAGAGGTCGGCCGGATCGAAGGCTATCCCGGCGAAGATTTTTTCTGGGGTTTGCTGGGCGTTTTACTGCGCGACGCGGGGGTACCGATTGAGACCTCTGGATAAACTGTGGCGCATTACATAAACTGCTATGATTGCGTGAAGCTATGAAAGCGAGGCGATCTTGTTGGACAAATCTTCGAAACTGCCTGTGTTCTCTCCGGACATGTGCGCCGAAGACATGGACAGAATGATGGAAAATGCTCAGACGGCGTCAAGTTTCCTCAAGGCAATCAGCCATGAAGGGCGCTTGATGATCTTGTGTTATCTGTCCTCGGGTGAAAAATCTGTCACGCAGATGGAAGAAATGCTCTCGGCACGCCAGGCCGCCGTGTCGCAGCAACTATCGCGCCTACGCTTTGAGGGCTTGGTCAAAACGCGACGCGAGGGGAAAACGATCTACTACAGATTGGCGGATGATCGATCGACACAGATCCTGGAAGTCGTCTACGATCTATTCTGCAGGGAGAAGTAGAAGCCGCCAAAAATACCCGCCAGCTTTGGGAGGAGACTGGCAATGTTCGAAGCATTTGGAGACGCCAACACCGTCGCCCTGATCGGTTTGATCGGTGGCATTGTGTTGGGCTTGGCCGCACGCATTGGCCGTTTTTGCACGTTGGGTGCAATCGAAGACTACCTTTACGCAGATGATGACCGGCGGCTGCGCATGTGGGCAATTGCGATCGGCGTAGCAATAATCGGCAGTCACTTGGCTATGGCTTTAGGGTGGCTGGACCCTCTTGGAACAGGATATCTTGCACAGACCTGGAACCCACTTGGGTCGATCGTAGGTGGTCTTTTGTTCGGTTACGGAATGGCCATCAGCGGAAACTGTGGCTATGGCGCGCTGGCAAGGCTTGGGGGCGGCGACCTTCGATCATTCGTCATCGTATTGATTATGGGTCTGTCTGCTTACGTTGTCATGTCCGGGCCCCTTGCATATTTGCGCGTTTGGGTCTTCCCCGAGGAAATGGATCTTAATGGCCCCCAGAGCATTAGCTTCCTTGCCGAACAACTGACCTCTATCCCAGCTTGGCTCATTGGCGTGGTCATTGGCGTTGCGTTGATGATTTTCGCCTTGGCAAACCAGCGCTTCCGCCGCAATCCCGCACAGGTGTTTTGGGGATCTGTGGTTGGACTGGCGATCGTATCTGGGTGGCTCGGCACGAATTGGGTTGCGACGCATGGTTTCGATGGTGAGCCAGTTCAAACCCACACCTTCGCTGCACCCCTTGGCGACACAATATTCTACCTTATGACAGCCTCCGGAAACACTTTGTCATTTGCGGTCGGATCAGTCTCCGGCGTTCTCATTGGTGCATTTTTGGGGTCCTGGTCCAAAGGTCATTTCCGATGGGAGGCATGCGAGGATCCACGTGAACTCAAGCGCCAGATGCTCGGCGCGGCGATTATGGGGCCAGGCGCGATCATCGCGGTCGGTTGCAGCGTCGGACAAGGTATATCTGCCTTCTCACTTTTGGCTTACAGCGCG
This sequence comes from Ruegeria sp. HKCCD7296, assembly GCF_013110775.1. NCBI lineage: Bacteria > Pseudomonadati > Pseudomonadota > Alphaproteobacteria > Rhodobacterales > Roseobacteraceae > Ruegeria > Ruegeria sp. HKCCD7296. The sequence continues at coordinate 135,098 of NZ_WVRF01000009.1, read as the reverse complement.
CCTGTAACATTCGCTGCCATCTTCGCCGGTGCGGCGCTTGGCTTGAAACAACTCGTGTCTGGACTGTCCTTCATAACTGAGCGTTGAATTCACAGTTCAAATCAGAATTCACGTTTGGAGGACGGTTTCGGCGGTTCTCTATCGTTCAGAATCCGATCACCTTTGAAGGCACATAGTCGGTCAGCCAAGGCTATCCACCAGGACGGCTGGAAACTCACGTCGATATTGCAGGAGGTGATCCGTTTGACAGGCTCAACAATCCATTGATTATGTGCGCATGACCAAAGCTCAACGACCGCCAAAACCAAAACCCATTCCTTACACCCCGGAGCCGAACCGCTATGAGCGGATGGTGTATCGGCGATGTGGGCGGTCTGGTGTGAAGCTTCCTATTGTCAGCCTGGGCCTTTGGCATAATTTTGGCGCAGACTCCACACACGAAATCAAGCGCGCCATGTGTCGGACCGCGTTTGATCATGGGATCACGCACTTTGATCTGGCGAACAACTACGGTCCACCACCCGGTTCAGCCGAAGAGGCATTTGGCGAGATCCTCAAAACGGATTTCGCGGGTTACAGGGATGAGCTGATCATTTCCTCCAAAGCCGGCTACGACATGTGGCCGGGACCCTACGGAGAATGGGGGTCGCGCAAGTACATGATCGCGTCCTGTGACCAATCACTCGCGCGCATGGGGCTTGATTACGTCGACATCTTTTATTCCCACCGCTTTGACCCTGACACCCCGCTCGAAGAGACGATGGGCGCGTTGGATCATATCGTACGGTCGGGTCGCGCGCTGTACGCAGGTATCTCGAGCTACAACTCCCAACGCACGCGCGAGGCGGTAAAAATTCTCAACGACCTTGGGACACCTTGTCTGATTCACCAACCTTCTTACAATCTGCTCAACCGTTGGGTGGAGCGTGACGGTTTACTCGATACTCTGGACGATCTTGGGGTGGGATCGATTGCTTTCACGCCACTGGCACAAGGCATTCTAACGTCAAAATACCTACGCGATATTCCGGATGGCAGCCGTGCTACACAAGGAAAGTCACTGCTTGATGGAATGATCAACGAGCGGTCTCTGGCAAGTGTCCGTGCTCTGAACGAAATGGCTTTGGCACGCGGGCAGACCCTGGCGCAAATGGCCCTGGCCTGGGTGCTCAGAAGTGGGCGCGTGACGACCGCCCTTATTGGTGCGTCCCGCCCGGAACAAATCGTAGATTGCGCAGGCGTTGTTGATAATCTCGACTTCAGCGCTGACGAGTTGAAAAAGATCGATGAAATCAGTTCGGAAGAAGATATCAATTTGTGGGCGCGGTCTTCAGAAACAGAATGATCGTCCTTAGAACGTACGCAATGCCACGGCCTACAGAGCTTTAGACTAACGGCGGGTCCAACTTCTTCAGTTTACCCAAACAACTATCAAGAGCGATCGGCCCAAAGCGGCCATCTGCGACAGCCGCATCGAAGGTCCGCTTCGAGCCCAAAGGGGTCAATTGGCAGAACAGTATCTTATCCGAAAGTTGACTCTAAGCTTCTGGGTCTCTCGAAGTTTTATCGAGCTCGGCGAGTTCCTCCCAAATGCCTTCAGGGATGGACCACTCTGCCCATTCCGTCGCCTGTTCAACATGCTGAGGCCACGTCACTCCGCAGACCGTCGAAGTGATGTCATCGTCTTTCATCGAGTATTGCAACGCGACCGCCCCGACCGGGACATCGTAGCGTCCGCATACCTCTTCAACAGCACGTATTGGCGCAAGTACTTCATCATCTGCTGGTCTGTAGACATAGAAGCGATGGATCGCACTGCCTCGGGCAAGCGCACCTCCGGAATAAGGTGCTGCGTTCAATATCGAAACGCCTCGTGATTTCGCGAGTTCTATCAGAGGTGCCGCGTTATCGTTCACTAGCGTATGTCTGTTGTGTGTCAGGACCACGTCAAAATCCCAACCCTCCAAAATTGGCATCATTAAGTCGATACGTCCCGCCGCGATTCCGACCGCCTTTGCAAGACCTTCCTCCTTGATACGGAACAACTCTTCAATCGCGCCGCCCCGTCCTTTAACCTCAGATAGGTCATTTGCATATTCGACATCATGGACGTGGAGTATATCAACGCTGTCGACGCTTAGGGCCGTAAGACTTTCCTCGAATGATCTACGTGCCTGAGAAGCATCAAAAGCACCGGTTTCCATGTGCCGGTCGATTTTGGTGGAAAGCACTCGCCCGTCCGGCCAACCACCAAGCTCACGAATGACTTTTCCTATGCGCTCTTCACTTCGTCCCATGGCGTAGCAACGGGATGTGTCCAGGAACGCATTTGGCTGCGAAAGAATTGCCCGAATTGTATCAATCGCGCGGTCTTCCTCAACTTCATACCCATAGATTTCCGGGATACTTCCCAACCCCGTCGATCCAAACCCGATGCGAGGGACCCGTATACCTGTCTTACCAATTTCGCTTAGCTCCGCCATGCCAACCTCCCAATTGGTTCCGGACATGCGCAGATGTTGCGCGAGTAATTTATTTAAAACAAGTCAGGCTTGTCGCTGGAGTTACTCTCCGGCCTCAACGCAATCGTTCAAGCCGAAAATTCACAAAGCTTTTTCGCGAATGGCAGAAATGTCCGCAGAGCAGCCATTCATGCCTGGCGCAGCGAATGACTACTTCGAGCCCAAACCTACGTGTTTCTGCGAAGGGACGAACGTCAGCTATGCGCAGCAGGACTTACCTTCCTGTATCGGCGGGCATGGCACAGTGGCGTAGGAGCAGTAGACACAGCAGTCCCCTTCGAGGGGTTTCAGAACCGTGTGGCAAGAGGTGCATTCATAGAACCACTGACACGCATCCGTGGGCATCGTCTCTTCTGCGAGATGCCCGCATTTCGGACAGGTGATTACTGATTGAAGAACTACCTCGTTTGTCTTCATTGCCATAGCCCTTACCCCTTCAAAATGAGAAACCATGCAAGGATAGTCCCGACTTAAAATGTACGCGCCGCACAGCTAATGTCGGCTTGTACGGGCTGTTCGATGCTCATGTGCAGCTTCCTCGCGCCGTTCCTCAATTGCCTGTCGAATGATCTGGAACGAAGATGACAAGAAGAGGATTGCCATGATCGCTGCCACAATGAGGTCAGGCCAACCCGTTGCCGTGCCCCAGACGCCTAACGCGGCGATCATCACAGCTACGTTGCCGATGGCGTCGTTACGCGAGCATAGCCAAACTGATCGCACGTTGGCGTCTCCATCCTTGTAGCCGACGAGCAAGAACACGCTCGCAAGGTTTGTTGCGAGAGCCAATGCGCCGATGATCCCCATGATTTCGGCCGCTGGAACACCAACGTAGAAAACACGGTATAGGGTGGAACCAAACACCCAGGCTCCCATCAGGAAGAGGCTGACCCCCTTCGCCAAAGCTGCATTCGTTCGAGCGCGGATAGACGCACCGATCACGGCGAGGGAAATACCATAGGTCATTGCGTCACCAAGGAAGTCGAGCGCGTCGGCCTGAAGTGCCTGAGACATCGCGTAGTGTCCGGCGGTCATCTCGACCACGAACATCGTCGCATTCAACCCGATGACGATCCAAAGCCGACGCTTGTATTCGTTCGACATCCCGTCGAATTTCATGTCGTTACCGCAGCATCCTGCCATCTTGAAACCTCTTCAGAATCGCCTCGGTTCTAATATAGTGTCTCTAGTGACTAGAGGTTCAAGAGGTTTTTTCGCATGTTCTCAATTGGCGAGCTTTCCAAGCGGACGAAGGTCAAAGTGCCCACCATCCGTTATTACGAAGAAATGGGTCTTCTGGCAGCACCGGAACGTACGGCAGGCAACCAGAGACGTTACACAAATGAGGGTCTGGAACGCCTGAGCTTCATCCGTCATGCGCGCGATCTGGGCTTCTCAATCGAAGCGATTTCTTCACTGATCGAGTTACAAAACCATCCAGACCGGTCGTGCGAAGCCGCCACCAAGATCGCCGAAGGCCAGTTGTCCGAAGTGCGAGCGAAGATAAGACGCCTCAAGGCGCTGGAGCGTGAACTGAAGCGTATCGCACGGGGATGCGACGGTCGTGGGATAGCAGAAGACTGTTACGTCTTGGCTTCGCTTGCGGACCATGACCTGTTTGGTCGAGATCACTGACGCTCACAAGTAGACATCTGTTCAATAGTTTTGAATGGCGGCTTTGTCCGCATTGCAGTCATTGAGCGGAATTGAGCGAACGTCTGCCTTGAGCCCAAAGCGAACAAACTTTGGTGCTCAGTCGGTTGCTCTGACCCAAACTCTTGAAAAACAATCTGTAGATAGGCCAATCTCAGCTGCAAGGATAATCCGAAGCGCCATTTATGGAACCCTGAATGCGGCTAATCAGAATATGTTTGATTTTGGTGGCGATGATGGCAGTGGCCATAGTCGGGTTAAGGTGGACTTTTCCGCTTCCTAGTGAAAATTTTTCTGAGCCAACGTTTAAGAAAGATGCTGATTGGGACGGGCCATTAGGTGCAACAATAAAAAACGCACTTGAACGTAACCCTGGGCTCGACGGTGTAAGGCCTTTGGGAAATGGACGCGCAGCCTTTGCGGCCCGGGCGATCCTCGCCCGAGAAGCGACATCCTCAATCGATGCTCAGTACTACATCTGGCAAGATGACGTTACCGGCCTAATGCTTCTTGAAGAGCTTAGGGCAGCAGCAGAGCGAGGTGTGCGCGTCAGATTGTTGGTCGACGATAACGGCATTTCCGGATTGGATGATTTGCTCGCCGAACTGAACGCTCTGCCGCATGCAAATGTACGCATTTTCAATCCGTTCACTTTGAGGAACCCAAAACTTCTGTCCTATGCATTTGACTTTGGACGCCTGAACCGGCGGATGCACAATAAATCAATGACTGTGGACGGGGTCGCCACGATAGTTGGGGGACGCAACATCGGTGACATCTATTTCGACTACGGGGTGGGAACGCACTACCTGGATGTAGACGCGATAGCCATCGGCCCGATTGTAGATGAGGTGTCGCAATCATTCGACGCATATTGGAATAGTGCCTCCGCGTACGACGCTGGGCTCTTTTTGGAAACTTTGGCGGAAAAAAGCCTTAAAGCAAAGGCAGACACCGCGCGCCAGACTGCGGTTGGCGCAGGCTATCAAAGGGCAATTCAGGATAATGAACTGGCCGACCGGATAGCGGCACATGATCTGAAGTTCGAATGGAGTGAAGTCACACTTTTTGTCGACGATCCGTCAAAAGGGTTGGGCGAAGTCGAAAGAGAAGACCTGATTGTCGAACAACTTATCGAGTTCGCCAAAACCTCTGAAACCTCGCTAGACCTTGTCTCAGCGTATTTCATTCCGGGGAAACGAGGGGCGGAGGTATTGGAGGGGTTGGCAGAGTCCGGAGTGAAGGTCCGCGTCCTGACCAATTCACTGGATGCCACGGATGTAATGCCCGTTCATGCGGCCTATATGCGTTACAGGGAAGACTTGCTCAACAGTGGTGTAGAACTACTTGAGCTTCGAGCTTTGCGGCGCGAACATCGCGAGCGCAGCCTGCCCGAGATGCTGGCAGGATCGGCCTCCGGTCTACACGCAAAAGTCTTTGGATCGGATGGAGAACGGATCTTCATAGGCTCTTACAACCTTGATCCCAGGTCCGCGCGGCTGAATACAGAAATGGGCCTTATGATCGAAAGCCCAACGATTGCTGGGTCGCTTGCGGAGCAATTGAACCGGCCTGAGTTTTCTTATCGCGTCGAACTTAACGACAGCGGCGAGATCATCTGGCGGCAAGAAGATCAGGATGGAACAGTCACCATTCACACTGTGGACCCGGAAACCAACGGTTTACAGCGTGCCCTTACGGCCGTGGTCAGGTGGCTGCCGATTGAATGGATGCTCTAGTCACCATATGACCGACAATTCATTGACCTGCGGCCAGAGACGCAAGTGAGTGATCTGACCTACAGTGAAGTCACAATGGCCCTGGCGTAGACTTCCATATCGATACTCGCGCCTCCAGTTGCGTACCAAACGACAACGGCGTCCTTTCCTGGCGAGACATAGATTCCTTGGCCATTCATTCCACTTTTGTAGAAATCGCCATCGGCAAAAACGGCATCCCATTGGTATGCGTTTGCCATCGGTTGTTCACGGAATGCTTCAGAAAGGTGTGGGCCGAGTGTTCCCTTCATGTAGTTTTCGGCAACGCCCGCTGTTTGGATCGTGTCGATCATCTTTTCAGATACAATGCGGTCTGACGCTGTCTTGTCCCAGCTTGGCGTGTAGAGCAGACCAATCTTTCCCATGTCGATCAATCGGCTGCTGATCAGGCCGTGTATTATGCCGTTTCCTTGAGGTGACAGCGCCAGGGTGGCATCGCCAGTCATTCCAGCTTTGCTCCAGACCCGCTCCGTGATCGCTTCACCAAGTCTCTGGTTCGTAACGGCTTCAATGACGAGACCAAGCATTTGTGTGTTTGCAGAGGAGTATTCGAAAGCCTCAGCCGGTTCCCGCAGTTTGGGTATAGCAAACAGGGCTTCGTTATGAGTTTGCAGAACGCCTTCTTCGTTCGGAACACCAACCTCAGCCCTGACAAAGCGACCATATGGTGTATCGCCTTTGCGTGAGAGGGGGTTCTCTTCCAGATCCAAACCAGACTGCATGTTCAGGACGTCGATGACTTTAATGTTCTCCCAAGCTGTTCCCTTGGTGCCCTTGACATAGTCGCCAACCGTTTTCTGAACGTCGATCTTACCCTCATCTTCCAATTGACCGATCAGCAAGCTCGAGAGAATCTTTGCATTGGACATCCAGACGTGGTTGTCCGTCCGGCGCATTCCTGGGTAGGCCTCGTAAGCGATTTCGCCGTTGTGAAGAACCATAACGCCCTGCACTGTAGAATCATCAGCATTAATCATCTCGTCGAGCGAGACAGCATTGCCGTCAGCGCCTGGGACGCTCGTCGCTCCTATGGCATCGTTAAAGTTTGTCGCAAGCATCGCGACGGCCCCGTCGCGACGAATGACAGAACTCGGCAAGAACTCGGCGAGGTTCATGTACGAAAACGCCCCGGCTTCGGTGATGTCGAGAAACTTCTGTAAATTCCATTCAGAGCTCAGGTCGTAGGCTTGCTTGGCTGAGTAACCATTCCTCAGGTCACGGATGGAAAAGTCTTCTCGCGGCGTCGCGTATGGGTCGTCCTCAGCATGTACAGGAGAGGTTCCAAGGCTTTGCATAATCAAACCTCCAATAAGCGCAAAAACTGGAAAATTGGACTTTGAAAGTAACGAAGTGTTTGGCATGGCAGTATCGCTCCAAATGAATTGCAACTGAAGTATGGCCGCGGCCAGCGTATTGAAATCTGGTTTTCGAAGAACTGAACAACGTACTTTTACTCGTCAAAGCATAGTCCGTTCTCTAGGGAATTCGAGAATTACTGCCGCTCTCCCTTACCTGGTGAAATTTCCATTTTGTTCGCATTGCAGTCATTCCGTGAATTTGGGCGAATGTCTGCCGCGAGACCACGGCGGGCAACGAAAGTGGCTTTCAAGTTTATGTTGCTCAGTCAGTATTGAGTGGCTGGCGACTTAGGTTGACACATCGCCGACCAGCCTGCTCTGATCGAAGCAATTTATTCATGTCCGTAATCCCATTCGGAGGCATCAATGAAGTTCTTTAAGTCTCTCACAGTATTCGCTTTCGCATTCATGCCGCTTCACAGCGCTGCACAGTCCCCCTCATTGCAAGACGCTTTCGAGCGTTTCCCTGAGTTTCCCGGCACAACTGTCTACGTCGGTGGAGAAGTTCTCACCATGAACCCGGACGCCCCGCTGGCTGAGGCAGTGGCGGTCAGAAACGGTCGAATTACTGACGTCGGAACCCTGGAGGAAATCGAGGGTCGCCTGCCCGATAGAAGCTATTCAATTGACCGCAGCTTTGAAGACAAGATTATTGTGCCGGGGTTCATTGAACAGCATTTGCACCCGCTTCTGGGCGCACTTGCGATGATGTCTGATGCCATCATTTCCATCGAGGACTGGCAATCGCCAGCGGGATTTGCACCTCTTGCCAATAGCGAGGAGGAGTTTCGCCAACGTCTGTCCGAGGTAATCAACACTTATGATCCAAGCAGCGGGCGACCGCTGATGGTCTGGGGGTATCATGCGTCATGGCACGGCAGCATGAGTCGTGCGATTTTGGACGAACTGGCCCCCGACATTCCGCTGGCTGTATGGCAACGCTCCACCCATGAGATGTACTTCAACTCGGTTGCCCTGGAACAACTTGAAATCACGGAAGAATACATTGCCAGCTGGTCAAGTGAACTGGCTAGGTCTCAAGCCAATCTGGAAAAAGGCCTCTTCCTTGAAGCTGCTTTCTGGGAGCACGTGTTCTTTGAGAAATTTGCTCCGGTCTATGCATCCATCGACAGGGTTATGGAGGCGCTAGAGTTCACAGAAGATTACTATCACCGCAGCGGGATTACGACCCTTGCAGAGCCTGCTGGTCCTGTTGATCAGAACGCCCAAGCTCTCGTAGCGAAATCGTTCGGGCCAGACGACACGCCGTTCAACTTTTATTTTATTCCGGACGGTCGGACGCTTGGCGGTTTGTTTCTGAACACAGAGGGCCCCGAAAAAGTACTGACCGAGACCGAAGCCATGCTGGCGTGGAGCGAAGGCCGAACCCAGTTCCTGCCCAAGCAGGTCAAGCTGCTGTTGGATGGAGCGATCTTCAGTGAATTAATGATCATGCGCGACGGCTACTTGGACGGGCATGAAGGTCAATGGATCATGACGCCCGATTTCTTCAAACAGGTGTTCGACCTTTATTGGGACGCGGGCTTTCAGGTCCATGTTCATAATCTTGGAGACGGCGGTCTGGACATTCTTCTTGATGCCCTTGAGGCCGCCATGCAACGCAATCCGAGATATGACCATCGCACCGTCGTTGTACACTTTGGCTACGCTCAACCAGATCAGATCGCACGCATTAAACGTCTTGGTGCCATTGTCAGTGGTAATTCTGTCTACACGCCGACGCTCGCAGATCGGTATGCCGCAGGCAGCGTTGGTAGCGAGCGCACAGAGCGCATGGTGCCTTTAGGCGATGCCGTTCGAGCAGGTATCCCCTTTTCGATGCACTCGGACATGCCGATGGCTCCCGCAGAGCCGCTGAAGTACATGTGGGCTGCTGTCAATCGGATTTCCACAAGTGGTCGTGTCGTTGGTCCGGACCAACGCATCAGTGCAGAAGATGCCCTGGAAGGTATTACCATCGGCGCAGCCTATTCCCTGCAACTGGAGGATGAAATCGGTTCTATCGAGCCGGGCAAACTGGCCAACTTCACAATCCTCGAAGAAAATCCGCTAACTGTAGATCCTTTGGCGCTGGCCGATATCAAAGTGTGGGGTACTGTCCTTGAAGGCCGTCTTCAGCCCGCTCCTCCCGCCGCAGATGGAGAACATGACGAAGCCGATGCAAGCCAGCTCATCTATAATCCGGAACGTGTGCTGATGGCGTCGCTACGCCACGCACGCAGTAAGGCCCACTATCACGATCACTCGCAATCCACACAGCCTAACGTCTTTGATCCACTCGGAATTTCGACCTTTGGTTCTCGTTGATTGTCGCTCGAACAAGTCGGATGATTGCACCAACTCGCTTCGAAACGCGCGGTGACAATTCTGGCGTTTTGCGCAGGCGCAGAACCGTCGCTCCCGCTGCGTTCTTGAGTGCCAAGTTTGCTCCGTTTGTCACGTAGCCCACTGCTGCGGACAAGGCTTTGATCGTATCCTGCTCAAGCTTTTCCCGCTCCTCAGGACACGCCATCTTTGTTCCTGCGAAGTTGCCCGGCATACTGAACTCACCCTTGGCTGCGTCAAGGGTTCCTGTAAACCGGTTACGTCCTCCGTACAGGCCAAACTGGCCATCTTGATCAATTGTCAAGGAAGGAGGGTTCTCAGCAATGAGCATACACCCTGCGATCTCGTAAACTTCCCAAGCGGTATCGTAGATCGATTGTTCTGGGTCGTTGCCCCCGGCTCTCCTTGGCATCATCTCTAAAACGAGTTCAGCAGAATTTGGGGCGCCACGGGTGAGTACAGGTGTCGCTGTCGTTGAACGAAACATCACGTGATCGTCGGAAATGATCCTGGCAGCCACCGTGTAGGTATGCGCTCATCGATGAGATCTGTGTCGAAGGCAATTTCAACTGTTCTGGGGACACCCGCAAGTTTGAACCTCTGGGAAGACAGCTTTGGTGATAGACCTTACCGTCTGCGATACACATAGGGCACACTGGGTCAGACCAGCGCCGGTCAAATTGCCACTCGCGGGATGCGTCATTTGGCTTGGCTTCCGGTGCGATTGCCGCGAGCTCGCCCGCAGGTAATCCACATTTGCGCTCCAATTCGCCAATGCTCTCGATCAGAGGGCGTCCGTACCTGATACCAAGCTCCGAGAAGAAATCCCCGGTGTCGATGAACGCGTTGAAAGCAGACAATCTGCGAAGGAACATGCCGAAAAAATCAACCCGGAGGCACAGTTGAGTCACCAGAACTACAGTCAAGTCCTGAAACAAGCCGTCTATCACGCCTTGTATCAACAAACGCGCAGTGAACTGATTGAAGCCATTAGCCTTGCACAGCGGCTCGGTGGGTCAATCGTGCCCTTCCTTGGTCCCACAAGATGCGGAAAAAGTCGGATGCTCGAGGATCTGCGGGATACTATCGGTAAGCCAACAACTGAATACCAGGGATGGGTCTATGACAGCGATTTTGTCATCGGTTCCATCCCCAACAAGCCAAATGACAAAATGCTTGTTCGATCCATGCTGGCTTCGCTGGAACTGAGCGGTAAGAGAGGGTCATCTGCGTCAGAGATCGAGGCACAGCTATACAAGGAAATCACGAGCAAGGGCATTCGTGTCATTGCGATGGACGAGTGCAATCACTGCGCCGAACGTGGTGAACGGCTGTCAAAGCGGGGCGTTACCGACCATTTCAAACGCCTCGTGGACAACACAGGTGTGACGCTGGTCCTCTGCGGGTTGCCCAAGTTTCAGAGAATTCTGGATGAGAACGAACAGTGCCGTGATCGGGCAATGAAATCCACTTACATGTTGCCCTATTCCTGGTCCGTTGAAGAGGAAAAGACCAACTTCGCTGGCGCTATCGCAACGCCACTCAACAGCCTGCAAGAAGCCGGCCTAGAGTTTGACTTTGACCCTCATGACATTGTGGTGCGCCTTTATGGAGTGTCTGGCGGCCGCGTTGGGATCGTCATGCGCGTCTTGCACGGGGCAATCGCCTACATCGAGAACGACGTATTGAGCTACGCCAGCCTTGCCAAGGCAGCGAACTCCGTTCTCCAAGCCCAACACCGTCCAGATTTTTTCTTTGAAGCTGATGATATCGAAGAACTGGATTTGGTCCGGTCGTTTGTAAACGTCATGAAGGAAGCTGACCTTGAGCTTGCACCTTCCACGACGGAAGAATTTTCAGTGTTGGAACACTATTGATGCTGGCCAGAACAACAAATCCAAAACCTGATGAAAGCTTGCTCGGCTTCCCGGGCAAGCTAACTGTCGGCTTGATCCGTTTGCGTTTGGCTGAGTTGGTGGGATCTTGACCGGGTAGGCGATCCGAACGTTCAATTAGCTCTTTGTTGCGGGTCGCTGCGATCTGCTTTGCCCGGCGCTTCTTCGACGAAAGTTTGTCAGCCTTGTCTTTGAAGTCTTCGTAAATTTGAAGTTCGGCTAGAATTGCCTGCGTTTCGATTTCCTCCACATCAGGCGTGCGCAACGCTTTTCGTGCGACATCCAACTGCGCAAATGACAACGCGGGGCAGTTTTCTCTCTTTGTAGGGACAAAAAAGTGTTCGTGAGCCAGTTCGTCCCAGACAGCGATTTCTCGGATGGGCGGGCTCAGGCCGTCTCACAAGTTGCTTCGCGACTGTTCGGTGCCAGCATTGGTCCCGACGCCGTTATTGACGAAGCGCTTCGGCGTTCAACTGACGATTCTATAGAGCTTGCAGATGTCACCCCCGCTCTTGGAGAAACAATTAGCCAAAGGGCGTAAGCCCATCATGGAGAACGCGAAGGCGGCGACGCAGGCGCGTGCTTTGCATTGGCCGCTGGAGTTCCCCGACATTATGGGGCGCGGTAGGTTCGATGTGGTGCTCGGCAATCCACCTTGGGAACGGATCAAGCTTCAAGAGAAGGAATTCTTCGCTGCGCGTGAATCAGACATTGCATCTGCACCAAACGCAGCGGCACGCACCCGCAAGATTAACGCGTTGCGCGATGCTGAAGCAGGCACTCCTCAACGAGCGCTATGGGAAGTTTTCCAAGAGGAGAAACGCTTATCCGAAGCAGTTTCAACTTTTGCTCGCGTCGACGGTAAAGACGGTGGTCGGTTCCCTCTCACCGGCACAGGCGATGTGAACACGTATCAAGTGTTTGCCGAGCTGTTTTCCTGTCTCACGGCCCATGAAGGTCGTGCGGGAATAATCGTGCCAACCGGTATCGCAACAGATGCAACCACAGCGCCATTTTTTGCACATCTAGTTGAGACCCGTCGTCTCGCACGGCTCGTCGATTTCGATAACAGGCTGCCGCTCTTCGCGAGCGTCCATCGAATGTTCAAATTCTGCTTGCTCACCATCGGAAACAGCGAACCTTCAGCTCGCTTTGCTTTCTTCCTTAGTGAGCCTGCACAGATGGCCGATGCAGAGCGGAACTTTACGCTAAGTCCTGAGCAAATCGCCGCTATCAATCCAAACACAAAAACCGCGCCAGTGTTCCGATCCCGTTGGGACGCTGAACTTACAGCAAAAATCTACACCCGAGCTCCGGTCCTGATCGAAGACAGCCAAGGCCCGACCGGCAATCCTTGGAACGTCAGCTTGCACTCTCGGATTTGGCACATGGCTGAGGATTCCGAATGGTTCCGTACAGCCGCTAACTTGTCTGACGCGGGCTATATCAAAGAGGGAACCTCATGGGTGGCCGAGGGTGCACGTCCAAGGCAAGCAGCGCTATCTGTCGAAGGTTCAGGTGCAGGCACCTTTGATCTTCACGATGCTGGGGCGCGAGATCCGCAGCGATTTGCACCGCTCTACGAAGCTAAGATGTTCCATCATTTTGACCATCGATGGGCCACTTATGACGAAGACGGAAACGCACGTGACGTGCAGCTTTCCAACAAACAAAATGCGTCATTCGAACCCACTGCCCGATACTGGGTGCCCGAGGCTGAGGTCACTGAGCGGCTAAGAAATCGCAACTGGACACGCGACTGGCTAATGGGATGGCGTGACATTACGAACGCCACGAATGAAAGAACGACAATCGCCGCTGTCTTTCCAAAATCGGCGGTCGGCCACACTTCGCCATTGATCTTTCTGGATCTCGAACCAGGCGCCATGGCCGGCTTTCTAGCGTGCCTCTGCTCACTTGCTCTCGACTTTGTAGCACGGCAAGCGGTTGGCGGAACCCACCTAACCTTCGGCTATCTAAAGCAGTTTCCGATTCTCCCACCAGAGTTTTACACCACCGAACGGCGCAGTTTCGTAACCCCGAAGGTGCTGGAACTCACCTACACATCACACAGCCTCGCCCCATTCGCCCGCGATCTGGGCCATGACGGCCCGCCCTTCGCCTGGGACGAAGACCGCCGAGCACTGCTCCGCGCCGACCTCGATGCATTCTACGCCCGCGCCTACGGCCTGACCCGCGACGAGCTGCGCTACATCCTCGACCCCGCTGACGTGAAGGGCCCCGACTACCCCTCGGAAACCTTCCGCGTCCTGAAGGAAAAGGAAATCCGCCAAAACGGCGAATACCGCACCCGCCGCCTTGTCCTCGAAGCCTGGGATCGTATGGAAGCCGACGGCGAATTCACGGCGATGGGGATGTAAAGAATGGAGTTCCTGCTGGCCGCTCTGTTCGTCCTCGCCCTTCTGGTCTTTGTGCTCTGGCTCTTGCTTGCGCTAATCCTGCGCGGGGCGCGCTTGGTCGGTTTGGATACGGACATCTCGTTTCATCGCGCAGGACACTTCATCGGACAGCGCAATGTGCCGGGCATCTCACCGATTTTGCGGTTCTTTGCCGACCGAAAGGCCGAACGGGAACGGCGCGAGGAAGAGGCGCGGCTCAGAAAGGCCGAGACCGAAGCTCGCGCGCGTGCCGAACGGGACAGGACGCAAAAGGAACATGATGCGCTGGTCGAGCGGCCAATCCCCCCGGACATCAAGCGGGATATGCGCGCCTTTCTGGATGGCTCGTTCGTCGGTGAAGACCGCTCGCCTTTGGCCTATGTGGGATACAGGGTTGGAAAGACCCGTGGTCTCGCCAGTCGTGAAAGGCAAATGCGGCTGGATGTCTGTTTCCGGATCGAGATCCCATCAGACCTTGATCCTAAATACCAGGGATGGGGCGCACCCGCGACATACCAGCGGTTCCGATTAATCGAGAAGCATTTAAAGATGCTGGCAGACTTGCGGCGCGGTCGAAACAACCAAAGGTTTGCTGTCGCAGATTGGGAAGAAGACCGTGAGTGGTTTCTGCGCGAGTACCGCGAATTGGCCGGATTGTTGCAGCGCCACCCTCCACGGCGTTACTGGTGAAGAATAGCTATGGCAATTGAGTTTCCCCAATCCTTTGTAACTTATTCCTCCAGCGAACAAGCGGCATGGCAGAACGGCTTCCGCAAGAAACTCGGCCAAGAAGATGGATGGGCGGCTTTCGGATCGACAACGGCGAAAGGAACGATTTTTCTGGCGTCGGACAGTATTAACGGATCTTGGTATGTCGCAATCGACCACCCAGGCGTTGCCGCGGAGCTTCCGTTTCCAAAAACTTACGTCACACACCCCGGTATCGCCGCCTACAGCGCCGCACAGATGTCTGAGCTGTATCCGGTGCTAACACGTATCTATGAGCTGTCCGTGAGCCTGCCAGACGGCCCTCTGGAGGAGTTTCAGGCTGCAACCGATGGTTTGCCGGAGAAAACCGAAGCAGAGCGGTTGGTCAAGCAGCGCATTGGTCAGGGTATTTTCAGAAATCGTTTGATCTCTTATTGGCAGGGTCGCTGCCCGATTTCGGACATTTCCGACACTGAGCTCCTTAGAGCCTCACACATTAAGCCGTGGAAAGACTGCGAAACTGATGCTGAGCGGTTGGACGTCCACAACGGAATTTTGCTGTCAGCATTATGGGACGCAGCATTCGACAAAGGTCTGGTGACTTTCAAGGACGACGGGACACCTAGGTTTTCGAGTAAACTGTCTGCGCCGGCAATGAGCTCGTTGTCCGGACATTCCAAGCGGATCTCTGGTCTTACTGCTGGGCACAAGGAGAACCTGATCTGGCATCGCGATCAGGTGTTCAATCCTTGAGACTCTGAAATCTATCCTTCGGCACCCGCATAAGGCGATTTACTTGCTCTAATCTGCAATATTAACGTGAAAAAGTGCAAACTTAAGGGCAAATCGTGCAAACTTATGGGGTGCGTGAAGGTTTGTGCGCGTCCCTACAAACGATCAAAAATCCAGGTTTTCAACACTCAACGCGTTTTTCTGGATGAATTCGCGGCGTGGTTCGACCACGTCACCCATCAGCTTGGTGAACAGATCGTCGGCCTCGACCATATCGTCCACGCGCACCTGCAGCAGCGTGCGGGCGTCCGGGTCCAGTGTGGTTTCCCACAGCTGATCCGGGTTCATTTCACCCAAACCTTTGTAGCGTTGCAGCGACAGACCCTTCTCGCCCTCTTCCAGGATAGCGCGCAGCAGGTCTAGCGGTCCGTGGATCACTTGGGAACGGTCGCGACGCACCAGCGTTGCCGGGGTGTTGTAGACCTCTTGCAGGCTCTGAGTGAAGCTGCCGGTTTTTCGCGCTTCGCCCGAACGCAGCATAGGGCCGTCCAGCGTGCGCACCTCTTCCACGCCGCGCAGGATTCGGGCCAGACGGATGCCGTGATCCTGAGTGATCCGGCCTTGCCAGCCGCGTTCATATTCCAGCGCGATCAAGTCGAGACGGGCAGCAACTTTGTCAGCCACGCCTTGCAGGTCGGCATCAACGGCTCCTGGCACGAAGGCCCCGGCTACGGCAGCCTGTTCCAGAATGTGACGCGGATAATGCGTCGGGAAGGCGTCCAGAACACGCTTCAATTGGCGCGCTTCGTCTACGACACGCGTGAGGTCTTGGCCGATGATTTCTTCACCCGAGCCAAGCTTCAACACGGCCCCTTCGACGCCCTGATTGATCAGATAGTCGTCCAGCGCGGCCTGATCCTTCAGGTAAACCTCTGATTTACCTCGTGAAACCTTATAAAGCGGTGGCTGAGCGATATAAAGGTACCCGCCCTCGATCAGTTCCGGCATCTGCCGGTAGAAGAAGGTCAGCAGTAGCGTCCGGATATGTGCACCGTCCACGTCGGCGTCGGTCATGATGACGATCTTGTGGTAGCGCAGCTTTTCGATGTTGAACTCATCGCGGCCAATACCAGTGCCCAGCGCCATCACTAGGTTGCCGATTTCCTGCGACGACAGCATTCGATCAAACCGCGCGCGTTCCACGTTCAGGATTTTCCCGCGCAAGGGCAAAACAGCCTGAGTCAGACGATCCCGACCTGTTTGCGCGGAACCACCTGCCGAGTCCCCCTCGACCAGGAAAACTTCGGTTTTGGACGGGTCTTTCTCGGAACAATCCTTCAGCTTACCGGCCAGATAGTTCACATCCATCGCCGTCTTGCGGCGAGTCAGTTCACGGGCCTTTCGGGCAGCCTCACGGGCCAGAGCAGCCTCGATGATCTTGCCGACGATACCCTTGGCTTCATTGGGGTTTTCTTCAAACCACTCGGCCAGTTTTTCATTCATCAAACCTTCGACCGCCGGGCGAACCTCGGACGAGACAAGCTTGTCCTTGGTTTGGGATGAGAATTTCGGGTCTGGCACCTTTACCGACAGCACGCAGGTCAGACCCTCACGCGCATCGTCCCCTGTGAAGCTGACCTTTTCCTTCTTTGCGATCCCGCTGGACTGCGCATAATTGTTGATTGTCCGAGTCAAAGCGCCCCGGAAACCGGCGACATGCGTACCGCCATCCCGCTGCGGAATGTTGTTGGTGAAGGGCAGAACCGTCTCATGGTAGCTGTCATTCCACCACATCGCGATTTCCACGCCGATGTCGTCACGCTCACCCTTGATATAGATCGGCTCGGGCATGGCCGGGGTCTTGGACCGATCGAGATACTTGACGAACTCCTTGACACCGCCCTCATAGAACAGCTCGGTCTCCAACCGCTCGGCAGGGCGTTCATCAATCAGGATGATCCGCACGCCTGAGTTCAGGAAGGCCAACTCGCGCAGACGCTTTTCCAGCGTGTCGAATGAGTATTCGAGGTTCGAAAACGTGTTGGTCGAGGCCAGAAACCGCACTTCGGTTCCTGTTCGATCGCCGCAATCACCCACGACCTTCAGATGTTCCGCTGTCTCGCCACCCTCAAAGCGTGCGACATGTTCCTTGCCCGCACGCCAGATGCGCAATTCCAGCCAATCGGACAGGGCGTTCACAACCGAAACGCCCACGCCGTGCAGACCGCCCGACACCTTGTAGGAATTGCTGTCGAACTTACCGCCCGCGTGCAGTTGGGTCATAATGACTTCAGCCGCTGAAACGCCCTCTTCCGGGTGAATATCGACCGGAATTCCGCGCCCGTTATCACTGACAGAAACGCTGGAATCCGCGTGGATTTTTACCGTGACATGGTCAGCATGCCCCGCCAAGGCTTCGTCGATCCCGTTGTCGACCACCTCATACACCATGTGGTGCAGGCCCGAGCCATCATCCGTGTCCCCGATATACATGCCGGGGCGCTTGCGAACGGCCTCTAACCCTTTGAGAACTTTAATGGAATCTGCGCCGTATTCTTGAGGAGCCTGTGCGTCTTCGGACATTCAGTCAGTACCTATATTATTTTGGTAACTTATACGTTTTCTGGTGGGGAATGTCACGCGATCCCCCAAGATTTTGTGTTTGCGAGGGTCGTTTTTTGCCTGCTGGTTACAGGCTCACAAGCGATCAATGTCAGCGGCAATATCCGCAGCGATTTCCTCTGCGTCGACATCCTCGCGCTCAGCCGACAATCGCAACCCAAGAATGTCAGACTGATACCGCGCCGCCAGTCGATCCGGGTCATGTTCAGACCGAATTTCACCAGCATTCTGAGCGCTTCGGAACAGCTCGGCAAAACACGCTTTCATCTCAGTCATGTGCCGCGCAGCTTGATCTGCAAGATCGTGATCTTTCGCTTGCAACTCCGCATATGTCTTTGCCAACATGCAGGCTTTCGTCGGGCTCTCGACCGCTTCGATCACCAAACGGGGCTGCGCTTTCAACGCCCCTTTGGGCCCCAACTTTTCGGCCAAGGCCTTTAGGCGTGCCACGCCTTCCCGGGTGTAGCTTTCCATCGTCAGCGCATAGAGCGCATCCTTCGAGCCGAATGCCGCATAAAAACTGCCGGGCTTTAGCTTCAATTCCCGCTCCAAATCCTTCAACGACGTCCCGGCCCAGCCCTGACGCCAGAAGATGTCCTTTGCTTTAGCAATCAGAGCATCACGATCATATGCGGGTTTCCGGGGCATCAGCATCACCAATTCTTGAACGTTCACTCAAGTATATACTTGAGCGATCGTTCAATAAACTCTAAATACGATTCATCGCGCCAAAAACAGGAGTTCCGACATGGCCAATTTTCCGTCGCACGACCTCGAAACCGCTCCCGAAGGGTCCAAACCTCTTCTCGAAAAATCGCAGGCCGCGTTTGGTCGCTTGCCCGGTTTGCACAAGGTGATGGCCGAAAGCCCGCAGCACCTGGAAGGTTATCAGGTTCTGCACGGCCTCTTCTTGCAAACCGATTTCGGCAACGATGAGAAAACCGTTGTTTGGCAGACCATCAACGTGGAAAACGAGTGCCACTATTGCGTGCCCGCGCACACCGGTATCGCCAAGATGATGAAAGTCTCGGACGAAATCACCGAGGCGCTGCGCAATGAAACTCCGCTGCCTTCGGCCAAGCTCGAGGCACTGCGCACCTTCACTCTGCAAGTTATGGAAACACGTGGCAACCCGACCGAGGAACAGCTGCAGGCGTTCTTCGATGCGGGCTATTCACACCGCGCTGTTCTGGATGTGGTGCTGGGCCTGGCACAGAAAACCATGTCGAACTACGTCAACCACATAGCCAAAACCCAGGTCGACGAAGTTATGCGCGGCTTCCTGTGGGAACGTAAAGTCAGCGAACCGGCCTAAGCGGTCACGACCGAGCCCTCATCCCCTTCGGTGACAACCACCGTTTGGGCCCGGTCCCCCAATTCAGTAAACAACTCAGGCCCGGTGCCCGTCATCCAGGCCTGAGCCCCCAGAGCGCAAATCTCATCATAAAGCGCCGCGCG
The DNA here is from genome assembly GCF_013110775.1 of Ruegeria sp. HKCCD7296. Classification (NCBI taxonomy): domain Bacteria; kingdom Pseudomonadati; phylum Pseudomonadota; class Alphaproteobacteria; order Rhodobacterales; family Roseobacteraceae; genus Ruegeria; species Ruegeria sp. HKCCD7296. Next base: position 115,627 of record NZ_WVRF01000009.1, on the reverse strand, counting down.
CCGACCTGCGTCCAGATGGGCAGCCACTTCGTCCAACAGTACAATCGGAGGCGCCCCAACCATCTCTGCCAGCGCACGCGCGTTCGACAAAATCAAAGACACAAGCAACGCTTTCTGCTCGCCTGTCGAGCAATCCTTGGCCGGAACGCCCTTTGCAGCAAAAACCCCATACACGTCTGACCGATGCGGCCCTACCAAAGTCCGGCCCGCAGCCAGATCCCGGAAGCGACTCTCACTTAAGGCGTCACGCAGATCCTCTGCTGTCTCAGGCATCGCGCCTTCAGTCTGGATCAATTCCAGCTCAGCCGACGGAAAAGCCGTCTCCGCCCGATCCTGCGCGGCACGCAGATAATCCAACGCCGAAAGGCGCGCAGCATGGATGCGATGTCCGGACGCAGCCATCTGACCCTCCAAGGCCGCATACCAATGGGCATCCCTCACCTGCTCTTTCAACAGACGGTTCCGTTCCCGCATTGCTTTTTCATATGACAAAGACGCTTCGGCATGGGTCGGATCAAAACTCAGCGCGATACGGTCCAGAAACCGCCGCCGCCCCTCGGCTCCTTCGATCCAAAGCCGGTCCATCGATGGGATCAGCCAAACAACCCGCGCCAGTTTACCAAGCTCGATCTGGCTCGAGGCTTTTTCGTCAATCCGAACCTGCCGCGCCGCACCGCCCTCGGACCAGGTTTCGATCTCATATCGCTGCCCCTGCGCACCCAACACCCCTGACACCTTCCAGCCCAACGCCTCGGGCCGCCGCGTCATCTCTGCCGCGCTCGCGCGCCTCATTCCGCGCCCAGGCGAAAACAAAGATACCGCTTCAAGGATGTTGGTCTTGCCGGCTCCGTTCGGCCCATGAATCGCGACGGGCCGCCCATCCAAAGACAACCGCGCCAGTTTGTGAGATCGAAAATGCGAGACCGTAAGCTCGGTCAGGGCCAATCCCATGACCCCTCCCTTCTTCTTGTCAAAAATACGGTCGCCGAAGGCATCGCGCGCCAGCGCGATCAGACGCGCATCGGCATGACAACGTAAACCGCGCTCTGGTCATTGCCTTCGCGCATCAGGGTCGGATCACCCGCAGAGTTAAACAGGAACACTGCATTCTCACGATCGACCTGAGACGCAATCTCTAGCAAATACTTGGCGTTAAACCCGATCTCCAACCGTTCATCCCCATAGGCGACGGCCAGTTCTTCTTCAGCAGCGCCACTGTCTGGTGCATTAACCGAAAGGACCAGCTTGTCGCCGTCCAGTTGCAGCTTTACCGCACGCGACCGTTCGGACGACACTGTCGCCACCCGGTCTACAGCCTGCGCAAACTCGGCCGCATCGACCTCAAGCTTGCGCGTGTTCCCTTGCGGGATGACGCGTGTGTAATCGGGGAATGTGCCATCGATGACCTTCGAGGTCAGAGTTATATCCGGCGTGGCAAAACGTACTTTGGTTTCGCTGACCGAAACGGCGATATCCATTTCATCATCGTCCAGCAGCTTGCGCAGCTCGCCCACGGTTTTGCGTGGCACGATCACTCCCGCCATGTCTGCGGCCCCATCCGGCAGATCTGCATCGATACGCGCCAGACGGTGACCGTCGGTGGCCACACAACGCAGAACTTTGCCGCCGTCAGAGCCATCAGCCACATGCATGTAGACACCGTTCAGGTAGTACCGGGTCTCTTCCGTCGAGATGGCGAATTTCGATTTGTCGAACAGCCGACGCAGCAGCGCCGCTGACGCGGTGAAATTCGATTGATATTCCGAGGACGCCATGACCGGAAAATCTTCTTTCGGCAGCGTCGCCAACGAGAAATTTGACCGGCCTGCCTCGACGGTCAACCGACCTGCAGCACTGTCTGCGGTCAGAGTCACCAGCGCCCCATCCGGCAGTTTCCGCACGATCTCATGCAGGGTGGTCGCCGCAACAGTGGTCGCACCGGCTTTCTCGACCTGAGCGGGCGCTTTGTCGACCACTTCGATATCCAGATCGGTGGCGCGGAACTGGGCTTGATCGCCCTCCGCCTCAATCAGCACGTTGGCAAGTATGGGAATGGTATTGCGCCGTTCCACAACGGATTGAGCCTGCGAAACGGCCTTGAGAAGGGTGCCGCGTTCAATGCTGATCTTCATACCCTCAGTTCCTCTGACTTGCGTACCGACATGGGCGGGACTGGCACGTTAGCGGTTCCACCCTGAGGCACAAGGATTTTTTACGGATTTCTGGGTTGGAAAGCCCTTAGCGTCAAGGGCATCGTGCCAAACTAGCCTCAGTTCTGGCCCAACCGTGGATTAATGCGCACAAGAAAACGCCCCGGACGCAAAGCACCGGGGCATTTTCTTCATGAAATGCTCAGATCAGGCTTCCAGCGACCGCCGCAGCATTTCTACATCTTCGGCGATCTGACCGTCGGTCAGTTTCAGCTCTTCAATACGTTTCACGCCGTGCATGACCGTTGTGTGGTCTCGCCCGCCAAAACGGCGGCCAATCTCGGGCAGCGAGCGGCTGGTGAGCTGCTTGCACAGATACATCGCCACCTGGCGCGGACGCGCATAAGACCGCAGGCGCTTGGGCCCGATTATGTCAGAAAGGCGAATATTGTAATATTCGGACACTTTCCGCTGGATCTCCTCAACGCTGATCTTTCGTTCTGAGGCACGCAGCACGTCAGCCAGACAGTCCTGTGTCAGCTCCATATCGATTTCGCGGCCCACCAGCGATGCGAAGGCGAACAGACGGGTCAGAGCACCTTCCAGAACGCGGACATTGGTCGAGATGCGATGCGCCAGAAACTCCAGAACACCATCAGCAATCGACAGATCGGGATAGGTGCTGCTGTACTGCTGCACCTTGTTCTGAAGGATGCCCAGGCGCAATTCATAATCGGTCGGGTGCAGGTCGACGACCAGACCGCATTGCAGGCGCGATTTCACACGGTCTTCCAGATCTTTGATCTCACCCGGGGCGCGGTCGGCCGAAATGATGATCTGCTTGTTCTGATCCACAAGCGCATTGAAGGTGTGAAAGAACTCTTCCTGCGTCGAATCCTTACCCGCGATGAATTGCACGTCATCCACCATCAACACATCGACAGAGCGGAACAGGTGTTTGAAATCCATCATCCGGCGTTCACGCAGCGCCTGAACAAAGCGATACATGAATTGCTCGGCCGAAAGGTAAAGCACGTTAAGCTCAGGATGTTTTGTCTTCAGCTCCCACGCGATGGCGTGCATCAGGTGGGTTTTACCTAAACCCACACCACCATACAAAACCAGCGGGTTGAAGGTGACAGGTCCGCCTTCCGAGACACGGCGGGCGGCGGCATGCGCCAGTTCGTTGGGCTTGCCCACAACAAAGCTGTCAAAGGTAAAGCGGGAATCCAAAGGCGCGGCCTGCAAGGACTCGAGCGCATCCGAGGCAACCTCAACCACGGGCGCGACAACAGGATCTGCAGGCGTGTCGGGGGCAGCTTGCAAGTTCGGTTTCGGACGTGCAGGCGAATTGGCGGCAACCCGGAAGTCCAGCCGCTGCACGGTTTCACCTGCCGTGTTCAGTTCATACAAAATGAGGTCTGCAAAATTTTGACTGACATAGTTGCCCATAAAATTGGTCGGCACGGAAAAAACCGCCACACCATTCTGCAGCTCCTTAAATTCCAAAGGCTCGATCCAGGTGGTGTAGTTGTTCCGACCGACGGCCTTCAGCAATTTGTTACGCAGTAGTCCCCATTTCTCTTGTGTCATTCAGCGCCTCACGCATCCCATTCTTATTGGCCTGCCGGCCTTATTCATACAAATCCGGTCGCCCGGTTAAGCGTTCACTCGCACACAGGTATCCTAACGCCAAAACCAACCTGGTTTGGCGGGATGTCTTTCAAATGCACACATGTCCCCGCTAAACGCCCGGCAATAGTTGAGCGTCCGGAAAACCGGGTTGCACGTCGCACTCTCAATTTTTTAGACAGGGCCGAGCACACCGGGCTTGTCCCGGATTTCTCGACAAATCGGCAGCCTGACATCAGCCAGTCGTCGACAACTTCTTCGGATCGTCCTGATGCCCGTCAGTTCGACCGAAGAAACAGCCTGTCCCCCCAAGCGAGTGAATCGCTGATAACAGTGGTAACAACTCCTTGCGGGGCGCGGCAACGAAACTCTGTTATTGACTCGGTTCTTTGGCCGAAAGAATCTCTCAGTTTTGTGAAGGCGCGGTTTTCCGGCAACACGAAAAAAGGCGCCGCTTCACGCGACGCCTTGTATTTAGATCAGCCTTGCTGACATGACCATTGGTCAATCAGTGGACTTAGCCCAGTGCTTTGACGCGGGCCGACAGGCGCGACATCTTGCGGGCTGCGGTGTTTTTGTGGAACACACCTTTGGTAACACCGCGCATCAGTTCAGGCTGAGCGGCACGCAGAGCAGCGGTTGCCGCGTCCTTGTCGCCAGAAGCAATCGCTTCTTCGACTTTGCGCAGGTAAGTACGGATGCGCGAACGACGCGCTTTGTTGACTGCGAAACGCTTTTCGTTCTGACGTGCGCGTTTCTTTGCCTGGGGCGAATTTGCCATGTGTCTCTGACCTTCGTTCGGTACGGTTATCTTGGGTTGCGCGCCACGGACATATCCGCACCGGATCAGAAATCACGAGTGTGAGTCGGGCCAAGCGGGCCGCACGCGCATGTATGGCGGCGGTATGTATCCAAGTTTTTCGGGTTTGCCAAGCCGATTCTCTGCGCTTGCGAACCGGACATAAAAAAGGCGGGCAAAAGCCCGCCCCCGAACCTTGGCTAGCTACGCCTTACTTGTCGCGGAATTGCGCCGCGCGCTTTTCCAGAAACGCCGCCATGCCTTCTTTCTGGTCTTCAGTCGCAAACATCGAATGGAAGACGCGACGCTCGAACAACATGCCTTCACTTAGCGGAAGTTCATAACTGCGATTGACGGCTTCTTTGGCTGCGATGGCGGTAATTTGCGACTTCTCAGCAATCTTTTGAGCCGCTCCAGTTGCTTCTTCGATCAACTTCTTGGCGGGCACTACTCGGCTTACCAAACCTGCGCGCTCGGCCTCTTCGGCATCCATGAACCGGCCCGTCAGGTTCATATCCATCGATTTCGATTTGCCGACGAACCGCGTCAAGCGCTGACTTCCACCGAGCCCCGCGATGACACCCAAATTGATCTCGGGCTGTCCGAACTTGGCAGTGTCTGCGGCGATGATGAAATCGCACAGCATCGCCAACTCACATCCGCCGCCCAGCGCATAGCCCGCTACAGCAGCGATAATTGGCTTGCGGATCGCAGAAACCCGGTCGTTGGCATCTGCAAACAGGTTCACGTTGTAGACGTCCACAAAGCTCATCTCGGACATTTCCTTGATGTCCGCGCCCGCGGCAAAAGCCTTATCCGATCCGGTGATCACAATGCACCGCACCTTGTCGTTGTTGTCCGCATCTTCCAACGCGGCACACAACTCACCCAGCAACTGGGTATTGAGCGCATTCAACGCATCCGGTCGGTTGAGTTTGATAAGAGCGACGTGGTCTTCGATTTCGACGATGATCGTCTCAAAAGCCATGAGGTGAAAGCTTCCGGTTGTTCCGTTCAGATACGATTCCTTATCACGCGATTTCGTTGGATCAAGTTATCTTTGGCATTGCACACAATAGAAGGATGAGCGACCGGACTGGGTGATTCTCTTGATTGTCGCGCCACAGCCTTCTGTCCGGCAAGGCTCTCCCTCGCGCCCATAGACGTCAAAGCTGTGCTGAAAATATCCAAGTTCTCCATCAGCTTGGCGGAAATCTCGCAAAGAAGAGCCGCCTGCTTCTATGGCGTCCTGCAACACTTGCCGGATGATCGGAACCAATGCGGCAACACGGGATGCAGAAATCTGCCCGGCTTTGCGACGTGGCGACACCTTGCCGCGATAAAGCGCCTCGCAGACATAGATATTACCCAATCCGGCAACGATTCCCTGATTCAAGAGCGCGGATTTGACCGGGGTGTTCTTGCCTTTGAAGGCCTCGATCAGGTGCTCTTCGTGGAAGTCATTGCCCAAGGGCTCTGGCCCCAGAACCGACAGCAACTTGTGGTCATCCGCCGTTGCTGTCGGCATCAGGTCCATGGCGCCAAACCGACGTGGGTCATTGAAGGTCACGCGGGCACCGTTGGCCATGTGAAAGACGACATGGTCATGCTTCTCAGGCATCGGATGTCCATGCACAAACTGCCCCAAAGGATCGCCCGACACCGTCATGCGGCCCGACATGCCCAGATGAATCAGCAGCGTTTCTCCACTGCTGAGATCGGCCAGGATATATTTCGAACGCCGCCGCAAACGATCCACCCGCTGACCCGTAAGCCGTTCGGCCATACGCTCGGGGAAGGGCCAGCGCAGATCAGGGCGATTTACGTCTGCCTGTTCAATCACCACGCCTTCCATCGCAGGGCTCAGGCCGCGTCTTACTGTCTCGACCTCGGGCAATTCGGGCATTACACGGCTCCTAATTCAAAGGGCCGCATTGTGCGCGCCTCTTATGGCCCTATAACAGAGGCGAAATTCGACGAACGGCAAGGCAAATGTCCGACAACAGCGACAAGACCACTCATTTCGGGTTTGAAACCGTGCGCGAGGCTGACAAGGCCGGGCGCGTGCAGGGCGTATTCAACTCGGTGGCCTCGAAATATGACGTGATGAACGATGTCATGTCGATGGGCATCCACCGAGTCTGGAAAGACGCGATGATGGATTGGCTGGCCCCACGCCCTGGCCAACGGCTGCTGGATGTGGCGGGCGGAACAGGGGACATCTCTTTCCGCTTCCTCAAACGCGCAGGCCACGGCCACGCCACTGTTCTGGACCTGACCGAACCTATGCTGGTCGAAGGCCGCCAACGCGCCGAAGCCGACCAGGTGTCGGACAGCCTGAATTGGGTGGTCGGGGATGCGATGGCCCTGCCGTTTGAAGACAACACCTTTGATGTTTACACGATCTCTTTCGGCATCCGGAACGTCACCCGCCCGCAAGAGGCCCTGAACGAAGCGTTCCGCGTACTGAAACCCGGCGGTCGCCTGATGGTGCTGGAATTCAGCCAGTTGCCCAATGACGGGCTGCAAAAGCTTTACGATCTCTACAGCTTCAACGTCATCCCACGCATGGGTAAGCTGATCGCCAATGACTATGACAGTTATCAGTACCTTGTGGAATCTATCCGTAAATTCCCCGATCAAGAAACCTTTCTGGGCATGGTCCGCGCTGCTGGCTTCGAGAACGCCAAGTACCGAAACCTGAGCATGGGCATCGCCGCGCTGCATTCCGGCTGGAAAATCTGATGCGCGGTCCTCACAACATCATCCGCCTGATCCGCACAGGCGCCACTTTGGAGCGCACTGGTGCCATGAACGTGGTGCTGGACGCTTTTGAGGCCCCCCGGTCGCTGCGGTTTGTCGCCCATGCGCTGGGCAAACCGTTCCAATGGCTGGGTTACAAGGGTGATCCCGATATGCCACCCGCCACGCGTGCTCTGACAGCGCTGGGTCCGGCCTACATCAAATTTGGTCAAGTGCTGTCCACCCGCCCTGATGTTGTCGGCAACGAATTGGCCGAGCAGTTGCGCGTGCTGCAGGACAAACTGCCCCCCTTTTCCAAATCCGAAGCCATGGCCGAGGTGGAAAAGGAACTGGGCCAGCCTGTTGCCGAGATCTTTAGCGATTTCAGCGAACCCATTGCCGCCGCATCTATCGCACAGGTCCATAAGGCCAAACTGGTCAGCACTGGAGAGGATGTAGCCGTCAAAGTCCTGCGCCCCAATATCGAACGCGCGTTCCGAAAGGATGTAGACGCTTTCTATTTCGCGGCCCGTATCGTGCAGCTTTTCGCCCCCGGCGCGCGCCGCTTGCGCCCAATGGAGGTGATCGAACATTTCGATGGCGTTGTCCGTGGCGAACTCGATCTGCGGTTGGAAAGTTCTGCCGCATCGGAATACGCCGCCAACACCAAGGATGATGCCGGGTTCTGGCTGCCGCCCGTGGTCTGGTCGCTGTCTGCGCGTCGCGTGATGACACTGAGCTGGGCCGACGGTATCCCGCTGGGCGAAAACGCAGCCCTCGACGCCGCAGGCCACAACCGCCGCGATCTGGCCGAACGCGTCCTGCGCCTGTTCCTGCTGCACGCCCTGCGCGACGGGTATTTCCATGCCGACATGCACCAGGGTAACCTGAAGGTTGCCGCCAATGGCGATATCATCGCCTATGACTATGGCATCATGGGCCATATCGACGAATACACGCGCCGGGTTTATGCCGAGATCCTCTTTGGTTTCATCCGCCGCGATTATAAACGCGTGGCCGAGGTGCATTTCGAAGCCGGATACGTCCCTGCAAACCAGGACGTCGACGAATTCGCCCGCGCCCTGCGTGCAGTTGGCGAACCCATCTTCGGCATGGATGCTTCACATATCTCGATGGGCCGCCTGCTGAATTACCTATTCGAGGTGACCGAGCGCTTTGGCATGGAAACAAGAACCGAGCTGATCCTGCTGCAACGCACCATGGTGGTGGTCGAAGGTGTCGCGCGCTCACTCGACGACCACATGAACATCTGGGAGGTCGCCCGCCCTGTAGTCGAAGACTACATCAAGCGATCTATCGGCCCTCGCGCCGCTCTGAGGGATTTTGGGAAAACCGCAATGGTGCTCGCCCGTTTCGGCCCGCGCCTGCCAGCGCTTGTTGAAAACGCACTGATCGCGCAAACCCAAAAAGACGACAAAAAGAGTAACGGCTTTGGTGCATATGCCCTACCTGCCACGATAGGTGCGCTCTTTGGAATAGCCGCAACGCTGATTGCCGTGGTGTTGGGCTAATTCAAACCCGCCTGCTTCATCTGGCTAAAAATACCTTCGGGGGGAATTGCGCCAAAAGCGCAATGGGGGGCAGACAGCCCCCCTGCTTCGTTCTGGCTCAGAGCCGCTCGATGGCAAGGGCAATCCCCTGACCACCGCCAATGCACATGGTGATCAACGCTTTTGACCCACCCGTACGCTCCAACTCGTACAGCGCCTTGAGGGTGATGATCGCGCCGGTCGCGCCAACCGGATGGCCCAGCGCAATGGCACCCCCGTTGGGGTTTACCTTGGCCGCATCCAGACCCAGTTCCTGATTGACGGCCAGTGCCTGTGCGGCAAAAGCTTCGTTGCTTTCGATCACATCGAAATCACCTGCCGACAAACCGGTCTTCTTGAACAGGTTTTGCACCGCCGGGACCGGGCCAATACCCATAACTTCGGGTCGCACACCAGCATGGGCATAGCTGATCACGCGTGCTTTCGGTTTCAAACCGGCTTTTTCTGCCGCGTCCGCCGTTGCCAGAACCATCGCAGCCGCGCCGTCATTGATGCCCGAGGCATTCCCGGCCGTGACGCGCCCGTCTTTCTTGAACACTGGCCTCAACCCGGCCAGCGCCTCGGCTGTAGTCGCTTTGGGGTGTTCATCGACCTGGAAATCGACCATGTCGCGTTTGACCTTGACCTGCACCGGAGCGATCTGGCTTTCGAAAAATCCCCCCTCAATCGCAGCAGCCGCACGGGTCTGGCTGGTCATGGCAAACTCGTCCATCTGCTCACGGCTGATCTGATGTTCGTCGGCCACGTTTTCGGCCGTGACACCCATATGCCCTGTGCCAAACGGGCAATTCAGTGCGCCCAGCATCATATCGAGCGAGGTAACATCACCCATCTTAGCGCCCCACCGCGCCTGAGGCACGATGTAAGGGCTGCGCGACATGCTCTCGGCACCGCCCGCCACAGCAAATTCCGCATCGCCAAGCATCAGGGACTGCACGGCGGATACAATGGCCTGAGCCCCGGACCCGCACAGACGGTTCACATTCATCGCTGGCGTACCGTTGGGGATACCCGCCTGCATCGCGGCCACACGCGACAAATACATGTCGCGTGGTTCGGTGTTGATGACATGACCAAAGACAACGCTGCCGATTTGCGCGCCTTCAACACCCGAACGTTCAAGGGCCGCTTCGGTGGCAACAGTGGCCAGATCAATCGGAGCCGTCGAGGCCAAAGCGCCACCAAATGTGCCGATGGCGGTACGCGCACCATCCAGAATCACTACGTCAGTCATATTTTCTCCTCCAAAACCCGCGCGCATTATGCACTTGCAGCATGATCGCCAAATTAGACTCACTGTCACGCCCGGAATTGACATTACGTTGCGCAACACGCATGGATTCCGTCATGACGGAAAACACAGACGATATCCTGAACCTCCTGCCTGCACGCCTGAAAGAAGCGCGCCGGGCAAAAGGACTGTCGCTTGAGGCGGTTGCCAACCTCAGCGGCGTTTCCCGTTCCATGGTCAGTCAGATCGAGCGCGGAGAAAGCAGCCCTACGATCTCGACCCTTTGGAACCTGACCCGCGCTTTGCAGGTAGATTTTGCCGGTCTGTTGGAAGGCGCACAAGCCAGTGACCAGATCGAGGTTCTGCGAAGCTCTGAGGTCCCCAGTATCGACAATATGGGGCAAAACTGCCGTATTCGCATCCTTTCCCCGCCGGAAGAAGCCGGAGGTCACGAGGTCTATGATATTGAGTTTGATGAAGGCGGAGCTTTGAACAGCCAACCCCACGCCCGCGGAGCCCACGAGCAGCTGACTGTGCTGGAAGGCAGGGTCAGGGTCACGTCCGGCAGCGCCATGTCGGACCTGAACCAAGGAGACACCGCGCGTTACGCTGCAGACATCGCGCATTCCATTGTTGCCAAAGGGCCCGCACGAGTCTTTTTGATCGTGAAAAACGCCTGAATCCGGCAAAATTCCGCCTTCACGGAAATTTTTCCTTCATATTGAATTTCCCCTATTTGGGAAATTCATCCGCTATGTTAGATGTGCGACTCAGTTGAACGGAGGTCGCCATGGCAGATGCATTCCTGTCCCACATCACGGACACACTCGCGCAGATCGAATCCGAAGGTTTGTACAAGCGCGAACGAATGATCACCTCGCCTCAGGGCGGTGAGATTACGGTGGGCGGCAAACAGGTCATCAACCTGTGCGCCAATAACTATCTGGGTCTGGCCGATCATCCGGCGTTGATCGACGCCGCCAAGGGCGCGATGGAGCCCAAAGGATTCGGCATGGCATCGGTCCGGTTCATCTGCGGGACGCAGGATATTCATCGTGAATTGGAGCAGAAGTTGGCGACTTTCCTGAACAAGGACGACGCCATCCTGTTTGCAGCCTGTTTCGATGCCAATGGCGGTTTGTTTGAACCGCTGCTTGGCCCCGAGGACGCCATCATTTCGGACAGCCTGAACCATGCCTCGATCATTGACGGGGTACGCTTGTGCAAGGCCAAGCGCTATCGCTACATGAATAATGACATGAACGACCTCGAAGCCTGGTTGAAACAGGCGCGTGAGGACGGGGCGCGGCACATTATGATCGCAACGGATGGCGTGTTCTCGATGGATGGCTATCTGGCCAACCTGCCGAAGATTCGCGAACTGGCGGACAAGTACGACGCCATTGTCATGGTCGATGATTGCCACGCCACTGGCTTCATGGGGCCGAACGGCGCGGGTACACCGGATCACTTTGGTGTCGACGTGGACATTTTGACAGGAACCCTAGGCAAAGCACTTGGGGGGGCAATCGGCGGTTACATCGCCGGGCCGCAGCCAGTGATCGACCTGCTGCGGCAGCGGGCGCGGCCCTATCTGTTCTCAAATTCGCTGCCACCCTCCATCGTTGCCGCCGGTCTGGAAGCAATCCGTTTGGTCGAAGAAGGCGACATGCTGCGCGCCCAACTGTTTGCGAATGCCAAATACTGGCGTGCCGGGCTGGAAAAGCTGGGATTCGACGTGTTGCCTGGCGAACATCCGATCATCCCGGTCATGCTGGGCGAGGCGACTTTGGCGCAAGACATGGCATCGCGCTTGTTTCACGAAGGCGTTTATGTCTCGGGTTTCTTCTTCCCGGTTGTCCCCCGTGGACAAGCGCGGATCAGAACGCAGATGAACGCGGCTCTGACTAAGGACGAATTGGACCGTGCGCTGGCCGCCTTTGGCAAGGTCGGCAAAGAACTGGGGGTGATCTGATGCGACCCAACACCATGAAAGCACTGGAGAAATCTAAACCCGAACAGGGTCTGTGGATGGTGCAGGCCCCGGTGCCTGAGATCGGACCGGAAGAGGTGCTGATCAAGGTCAACAAGACCGGTATTTGCGGAACGGATATTCACATCTGGAACTGGGACGAATGGGCTTCTGCCACCGTGCCGGTTCCCATGATCACTGGCCACGAATTCGCCGGTGAAATCGTCGAAACGGGACGCAATGTAACTGGGCTTGAGATCGGTCAGCGGTGTTCCGGTGAGGGGCATCTGATCACCACTGACAGCCGCCAGAGCCGCGCGGGCAAGTTCCACCTCGACCCCGGCACTCGCGGGATCGGTGTGAATGAGCAAGGGGCCTTTGCGCAGTACCTGAAATTGCCGGCTTTTAATGTCGTGCCACTGCCCGACGATATACCGGATGAGATCGGAGCCATTCTCGACCCCCTCGGCAACGCTGTTCATACAGCGCTGAGCTTCGATCTGCTGGGCGAAGATGTTCTGATCACTGGCGCAGGCCCGATCGGAATCATGGCCGCCGCAGTTGCGCGCCATGCCAGTGCGCGGAATGTTGTGATTACCGATATCAATCCAGATCGCCTGAAGCTGGCTGAACATGTGGTGCCAACTGTCCGCACCGTCGACGTGTCCAAAGAAGACCTGCAAGACGTCATTACCGAATTGGGAATGAAGGAAGGCTTCGACGTCGGTCTTGAAATGTCCGGGTCTCAAGCCGCGCTTGACCAAATGGTCGAAGCTCTTGTGATGGGTGGAAAGATCGCCTTGCTGGGCATTCCGCCCGGGAAATCACCGGTCGATTGGTCGCGTATCGTGTTCAAGGCCATCACCATCAAGGGCGTGTATGGGCGCGAGATGTTCGAGACCTGGTACAAGATGATTGCCATGCTGCAAAACGGGCTGGATATTTCTCGCGTGATCACACACCAGATGAAAGTCGACGAGTTTACCGAGGGGTTTGCCGCGATGAAATCGGGCCGGTCGGGAAAGGTGGTCCTCGACTGGACCTGACACTCTGGCCCTGCGCCGATTCACCCCCTACACATGGGGGGGGGACGCCGGCGCAGGGAGAAGCACATGAGCGATAAGGATGATCGATTTCTTGAACGCGGGATCGAAGACACTCTGGTCACCGATTTCGCGCAGACCCATCGCAAAAGCTATGGCGATTTCCTGCAGCTCAAGACACTGCTGAACCTGCAAAAGACCTTTCAGGACCCTGCGCAACCAGATGAGATGCTGTTCATCATCATCCATCAGGTCAGCGAGTTGTGGTTGAAGCTGATGCACCACCAACTGGTGGAAGTACGTCATTTCCTGCAACAGGACGAGTTCGGCCCGGCGATGAAGAACCTCGACAGGGTCAAGGCGATCCAGCGACAGTTGATCGCGGCGTGGGAAACCCTGCTGACCATGACGCCCGCCGATTACATGACGTTTCGGCAGGCTCTGGGCAACTCTTCAGGGTTTCAAAGCTATGGGTACCGGCAGATCGAGTTCATACTGGGCAACAAGGACCCCGCGACCCTAAAAGTGCATCAGCATGACCCCGAAGTTATGGCGATGCTGAATCATACGCTGACCAAACCATCTCTGTACGACGAGGTGTTGTTCATGCTGTCCCGCCAGGGCTTTGACGTACCAAAGGAGCTGTTAGACCGCGACTTTGCACAGCCCTATTCCGGTGATCCGCGCGTGGTCAAAATCTGGCTGCAGGTGTTTCGGGATAGGTCGCAGTATTGGGATCTTTATGCACTGGCGGAAAAGCTGATGGACGTGGAATCCCTATTCCAGCGCTGGCGTTTCGATCACGTCACAGCGGTGGAAAGAGTGATCGGCAACCAACCCGGCACCGGCGGCTCCAGTGGCGTGTCGTTTTTGCGCAAGGCCTTGGATTTACGCTTTTTCCATGATCTCTACGACCTACGCACCGAATTGATGTATGCGGATCAGGAGTGAGCAATGCTGTACCGGGGGTTCACACAGGCCGAGTTGGATCAGGAGTATTCGCCCTCGTCAATGATCGGTGGAGACCTCACACCCTATCTGGACAGCTACGCCGCGCTCAGTGCACAGCATCGCGCGCAGATGGAGGTGATCGGGAACATCTCTTACGGTGATGGAACCGCTCAGGTTCTGGATTTCTTTCCCGCAAAAGGTGCTGGTGCTCCGCTGCATGTCTTTATTCATGGGGGCTATTGGCAAGCCCTCAGCCAGCGCGATTCGGCGATGATGGCACCTGCCCTGATCGAGGCTGAACAGTCGTTTGCGACGCTGAACTACACACTCGCCCCGAATGCACGGATCGGAGAGATGGTCGAAGAATGTCGCGACGCTTTGCTCTGGCTGGCAACCAACGCATCTGATCTGGGTTTTGACCCGTCGCGGATCACCTTGTCCGGGCACAGCGCCGGGGCTCAGTTGGTCAGCATGGTAATGGCAAGCTCAGCCAACAAACTGGCGCGCGCGGGGCTGCGTGTGCGCGACGTGATCCTGATCAGCGGAATTTATGATCTTGAACCGATCAGCCTGACGCCGATCAACGACCCCCTGCAATTGACCCCGGTTGAGGTGAACGACCTGTCCCCCACCCGCCACCTGCCCCGCCCCGGCCCGCGCTATCACGTGACCGTGGCCGAACGCGATACGCCCGAGTTCATCCGCCAGAGCCGGGACTATGCCGAACAGCTGCGCAAAGCCGGGCATTCCGTCAGTTTCGATCTGAAACGTGGGATGCACCATTTAGACATCATCATGCATCCGGGGACGTTTTTATCGGTGTCGCGTTAGTCAAGGACATCGGGCGCCCAAAAGATTTGTCCCCTTCGCCGAGAGCCAAATAATCAAACACGAACCGAGGTTTGTACCGGAACTGCAAATGCCAGCCCCAAGCGCAACCCGGCCATTGAAATTTCGTGCTGCCCCCGCGAGCAGCACGAATTGTTGTTCCGAAACGCAAATACTCGTGTCGCATTGCGATGGAAAAGCAGTCCATACGCCAATGGGGTGAACTCATTTCGTAAACTCGTCCTACGCGGAATTGGCCCCAACGAACGTCACACGTGATCAGCTTTTTTGTCGCTAGAAAGCAATTTGAAGCGAGCGCGCGACCTTGCCGTAGCCACCCGCCATGAGGCCCGAGATTGCGCCATCCTCAACCTCCAATTCAACTTTAATTAGGCTCGGGCTTGCAGGGTTCATAAACACTCCTTGCTCGATCTGGAATGAACGCTGAGATGAATCGCCAAAATCGTGCAATACACATGCCAGCGGCCCCGCGGCCATCCCGGTCGCTGCTTCCTCTTCAATCGCGTATCTGGGCGCGAACATGCGAGTCGTGGCATCTCGACTTGTCGCTAAGGGATCGTTTGTGAAGACGTAGTAGCCGATCAAATCCAGCTGCTCACTGATTTGAGTGATTTTGGCATAATCTGGTTTGACATTGGCAAGAGCCCTGGCATTTGAAAGACCAACAACGATGAAGCTATTACCGGTATTGACCAGAAGCGGTGGGAACCTCCGATCAATTTGAGAATTGTCGATCCCGAGTGAGTTCAGAACATCATCGATTTTCACGCCCTTTTTGGCCCACTCTTCAACTCCTGAATAGCGTGGGGCCAATTGCTCCATGTAGGCGGCACCTTCTTTCATAAGGATGCGCCTCGGCCCATCAACCGTCTCCTTGGAAGTATCGGGGTTGGGGATCCGACCTAACGCATCAAGGTGCGAAAAGGCTGCGATTGTCGCGTGACCGCAATGAGCGATGCGTCGGTTCGGTGTGAAGAAATCCAGCTTGAAGCCTTCGGTCTCGGACCGAGAGACAAAGGCCGTTTCGGACAATCCAACCCTTGCTGCAATGTCCTGCATGTCTTGCTCACTCAATTCATCAGCGTCCAAAATGACACCTGCGGGATTTCCTCCGGTGCCACCGTCGACAAAGCCGTGTACGACTTCAACCGTTGCCTGTCTGGCTGTATTTGCCTGCGTGTTCATTGGTCGTCTCCATGCATAAGGCCGCACCCTTGAGCATGGTGCGGCCATTTCTACGTCAGTTGCTGGCGTTGGTGATACGATTCAGAAAAGCAGTCATCTGCGTGGCAATCTCGGGTCCATACTCTTCCAGCGCGAAGTGTCCAGTATCGAGCAGGTGAAACTCAAGATCCTTCAGATCACGTTGATAGGGAAAGGCACCTTCGGCAGGGAAGATGTGATCATTCTTGCCCCACATCAGCAGCGCCGGTGGCTGATGCTTGCGAAACAGCGCCTGCCATTTTGGGTATTCGGCAACGTTGGTGCCGTAATCCAGGAAAAGTTCAAGTTGTACCTCCTGATTGCCTTCGCGGTCGAGCAAGTATTGGACGTGCCAGAAATTGTCCGGGTTAATTAGTTCCGGTTTCTGGACACCGTGGGTGAATTGCCATTTGGTAGCATCCAGAGTGAGGAAACCACGAAGCTGATCGCCATTCTCTTGCGATGGCTCGGCCCAATAGGCTTTGATTGGATCCCAGAATTCGCGCAGCCCTTCCTCATAGGCATTCCCGTTTTGAATAATGAAGCCCGTGACTCGTTCGGGCTGTTCCGCAAACATACGAAAACCAACCGGAGCGCCGTAATCCATCAGATAGACCGCGTAGTGATCCACGCCCTTTCGGTCGAGCAGCGACGTCATCATCTTCGATATATTCGCGAAAGAATACTCGAAATCTTCGACCATCGGCATATCCGATGCCCCGAATCCTGGAAAATCGGGCGCAATCACGTGGTAGCGCTTGGCCAGTTCAGGAATAAGGTTTCGGAACATGTGTGAAGAGGTCGGAAACCCATGAAGCAGCAGGACAGTGGGCCTGTTCGGATCTCCGGCCTCACGATAGGCGATATTGATGCCGCCGATTTGTTCCGTACGGAAACTGATGGCCTGAGTAGCTTCAACTTGGGTCTCTGCGGCGATTGCAGGGGCTGGTGCCAATGGCCCAACGATAGAAAGCGCAAGAATACTGGCGCTCAGGATGGATTTCAGATTGCGCGGCATGGGTATTTCCTTTCGTCATTCTAGGGCGCGCGTCTTAACGCGCGGGGTTTGACACCGGTCAGTTTTGCTGGCCGAGCGCCTCTTCGAGCCTTGCGTTTCGCGCTTTCAGCGCTGCCAGTTCAGTGCGAAACGGGGCCAGATAATCTTCAAATTCTTCAAGGGTCATGCGTTGGGGGATGTGCTGCGGGCAGTTCCAGTCCATCGCCTCAAGCTTGATCACAATCGCCCGCTCAGGATGAGCGCGATAGCCTGGCGCACTCAGGCGCCGCATCAGGGCCGGATCAGTCTCGGCATCAATGAGCATCGCCCGACCCCAGATCTTGAGACGTCTCTGATTGGGGTAATCCATTAGGATCAGCGAGATGCGGTCATTGATCAGCAGGTTGCCTGTACTGAGATACTGCCGGTTGCCCCGAAAATCGGCGTAGGCAAGTGTCCGTTCATCCAACACCTTCAAAAAACCAACTGGTCCACCGCGGAATTGTACGTAAGGCCAGCCGGTTTCCGAGACCGTAGCTTGATAGAAGCCGTCCCTTTGCGCGATGAAGCTGGCCTCAACCGGGCTGATCAGGTCCTCCTGACGGGCACCTGCCAGAAACTTCGCGTAACCGGTCGCTGACCCATTCTTGGCCTGCGTTTCGCGTACGGAGGGCGTGAAACTGATCTCTGCAAAGGGTCGTACCATCGTATTCTCCACCTTGATCTGGGCTATGCCCTGGGACTGAGGTGAAGTTAATCAGAGCTTCTGTGTTGCGGAATTAGGATAATTGGCAATATATTATTCCAAAATATGGAATAATATCTTGGACAGATTTCACGCGCTAAACGTCTTTGTCAAAGTGGCCGAGCTGAAAGGCTTTGCCGCTGCGGCCCGTCACCTCAGAATGTCGCCGCCAACAGTGACCCGAATGGTTTCCATGCTTGAGGAAAGCCTCGGGCTACGTCTTTTTGTGCGCACAACGCGCTCAGTTATGCTGACTGATAGTGGGCAAAGGTTTTTTGAGGATGCCAAACGTATTCTGGCTGATCTTGAAGAGGCCGAGCGCGCTGCAATCGGTTCCTATTCCGAACCCACCGGGGAATTAAGTGTCACTGCATCGGTCTTGTTTGGTCGTATGTTCATTACTCCGCTTTTGGGCGAATTTCTGGATCTGTACCCAAAGCTCTCGGCACGTACCCTCTATGTTGACCGCGTGGTCAATCTGATTGATGAGGGCCTCGACGTCGGTATCAGGATCGGCAACATGGCGGATTCAAGCCTCATGGCTGTCAAATGCGGCGCAGTGAGGCAGGTACTATTTGCGTCGCCGGCATATCTTGACCAACACGGCGAACCGGAAACACCCGAAAACTTATCCAATCGTGCCATAATCAACTCAACTGCGCTCAATCCATCGGCCCAATGGCATTTTCAAACGGGCAGAAAGACAACTGTCAAACGCGTGAGCCCGCGCATCAGCATGAATACAAATGATGCTGTGATCGAGTTGGCCTTGCGAGGCCATGGCATCGGGCGGCTTCTGTCTTATCAGGTGGCACCCTACATAGCAGATGGGCGGCTCAAGACTGTGTTAAAGCCTTATGAACCGCCCGAGGTTCCCATCCATCTTGTGCATCAAGAGGGCCGAACCGTGTCTGCGAAAGTGCGCGCCTTTGTGGATTTTGCCGCCGAGTGCCTCAAGTCCAACCCCCTACTTGGCTAAACGGGATCCCGGTTTGAGAGCGCGACCAACTAAAAGGCGAACTCGTACTATTCAGCCGCTGCTGCACCCGAAGATGTCCATACATTTGGAACAAAGGCACCATCCAACGCAGTGTTGAGAGGAAATGCAGTTGCCGCGAATGCGTCAGGATGCTGCGTCAGAAAAGGTGCGGAATCCAAGATTGGTTTTGCCCACGCGGCAGATGTTGAAACCCAACAAGAACCAACAAAAAAGCGGCCCAAGGGGGCCGCTTTCTCTAATTTCGCTTTGAACCGGATCAATCCAGTGTCCGGGTGACCTCTTCGCGCTCGAAGATTTCGATAACGTCTCCTTGGCGAATATCGTCGTAGTTCTCGAACGCCATACCGCATTCCTGACCCGACTGAACCTCGGCCACTTCGTCCTTGAAGCGTTTGAGCGTCTTCAGCGTGCCCTCGTGGATCACCACGTTGTCGCGCAGCAGGCGGACACCTGCCGAACGACGGGCAACACCTTCGGTGACCAGACAGCCGGCAACTTTGCCGACGCCGGTGACCTTGAAGACTTCGCGGATCTCGGCATAGCCGATGAACTTCTCGCGGATCTCGGCGCTCAGCAGGCCGGATGCAGCTGCTTTCACGTCGTCCACAAGGTCATAGATCACCGAGTAATAGCGGATCTCAACACCCTTCTGGTTCGCGGTGTTCCGGGCCGATGCGTTGGCACGAACGTTGAAGCCCATGACTGGCGCGCCTGATGCTTCGGCCAGGCCGACGTCGGTCTCGGTGATCGCGCCCACGCCCGAATGCAGCACGCGCACGCGCACTTCGTCGTTGCCGATTTTTTCCATCGCCTGAACGATAGCTTCGGCAGACCCCTGCACGTCAGCTTTGACGAGGATCGGCAGCTCGGCCACGTTCTCGTCTTCTTTCGCCTTTTGCATCAGCTGTTCAAGGGTCGTTGCGGCACCAGCGGCGGCGCGTTTGTCCTTGGCAGCTTGTTCGCGATAAGCGGCGATTTCGCGGGCTTGTGCTTCGGTCTCGGTCACGTTCAAAACGTCACCGGCTTCGGGCGTGCCGTTCAAGCCCAGAACCTCGACAGGAACCGATGGGCCAGCTTCTTTGACGCGGTCACCCTTGTCGTTGATCAGCGCGCGGACCTTACCGTATTGCTCACCCACAACGAAGATGTCGCCCTGGCGCAACGTGCCGTTCTGAACCAGAACGGTGGCCACAGGACCACGACCAACATCCAGCTGCGCCTCGATCACAGCACCTTGGGCGGCGCGGTCGGGGTTGGCTTTCAGTTCCAGAATTTCGGCTTGCAGCGCAATGGCTTCCAGCAGCTCGTCCAGACCCTGACCGGTGATCGCGGACACTTCGACGTCCTGAACCTCACCCGACATTTTCTCGACGATCACTTCGTGTTGCAGCAGATCGGTGCGCACCTTGTCCGGGTTTGCGTCCGGCTTGTCGACCTTGTTGATCGCCACGATCATGGGCACTTCTGCCGCTTTGGCGTGGTTGATCGCCTCGATCGTCTGCGGCATCACTGCGTCGTCAGCCGCAACAACCAGAACCACGATATCCGTGACCTGAGCACCGCGCGAACGCATCGACGTAAACGCTGCGTGGCCCGGTGTATCCAGGAAGGTCAGCGTGGTGCCGCCCTCGGTTTTCACCTGATAGGCGCCGATATGCTGGGTAATGCCACCGGCCTCGCCCGCCACAACACGCGCATCGCGGATTGCATCCAACAGCGAGGTTTTACCGTGGTCAACGTGACCCATGATGGTGATGACCGGCGGGCGCGGCTTCAGATCTTCATCGCTGTCTTCGACCTCTTTGATGACGTCTTCAACATCCGAGTCAGAAACACGCGTGACCTTGTGGCCAAATTCTTCGATGATCAGTTCAGCCGTGTCAGCGTCGATGGTCTGGTTCTGTGTGACCATCATGCCCATCTGCATCAGCGATTTGACAACGTCAGCCACACGTTCGGCCATACGGTTGGCCAGTTCCGAGACCATGATGGCCTCGGGCAGCTGCACGTCACGGATCACCTTTTCCCGCTCGACCGTGCCGCCCATGGCTTTCTGACGCGCACGCTCTTGCTTGCGTTTCATCGCAGCCATCGAGCGTTGGCGGTTGCCTTCGCCACCAGTGGCCTGACCCAGTGTCAGCTTGCCAGAACGGCGATTATCTTCACGACCTTTGCCGCGACCGCGCTGCTCGCGTTCACGATCCTGTTTACGCGGAGTCGCAGCAGGCGCAGGTTTGCTGGTCGGAGCGCGTGCCGCTTTCGGCTCTTCCGGCGCGGGCGCTGCAGCAGCACGTTTGGCAGCTTCTTCCGCCTCTTTGCGCTTGCGCTCTTCTTCTTCCGCCTTCTGGCGTGCACGCTCTTCGGCTTCGCGCTGTTCGCGCTCCTTGGCTTCCTGTTCCGCACGGCGGCGGGCGCGCTCTTCTTCGCGCGCCTTTTCAGCGGCCTCACGGGCGGCGGCCTCTTCAGCCTCGCGCGCCTTGGCTGCTTGCAGCGCCTTCATGCGGCGCGCCATTTCCGCGTCGGATATACCCGCCGGGCGACGCGACGGATCACCCGAAGGTGCAGCACCGCCACTTGGCTTTGCCGCGCCCGGCTTGGGGACCACCACGCGCTTGCGTTTGGTTTCCACCACGACATTCTTGGTGCGTCCGTGGCTGAAACTCTGTTTCACATTTCCGGGGCGTGCCCCGCCACGAAGACCCAATGTCTTTTTGCCGTCATTATCGCTCATAAAGCTTCTTACCCTTCCGCGCGGCCCCTGCCGCCGTCATCCGTTTCGCGCAAGCCACGCAAGCGCTGCGCTTCCTCTACAACACGTTTGGCGAGTCCGCCAGAGGCCATGGCAGCATGAATCACCGTTTGGCGTCCAAATGCCTGCCCTAATTCGTCCGCAGTCAGCCAACCAATGTATTTTCCGAAGTGCGGCGTGCTGAGTTTGGACTTGCCGCGCCCCGATCCATCAATGGCCTGAAGCAGCACCTGCGCTTCTTCTCGGTCCAGCCACGTCTTGACCTTTTCATAACCGGCAACCGCGTCACCAGACTTGCGCGCCAGACTGAGCAACTCAACCACGCGGCGCGCGATCTGTTTTTCAACTTCGTCGCTCAGATCGCTCGGCACAGAAACCTGCGCCTTGAACCCGCGCGCAAACAGCTTTTTGCCAACGGCCTTGTCCAGTGCGGCGCGATCTGCCGCCACATAGACCCCACGCCCCGGCAGCTTTGCCGCAACATCGGGATAAACCTGACCGTCCGGTCCCGTCACAAAGCGGATCAGACCGTATTTCGGCTGAACCTCGCCCGTGGCAATGCACTTGCGTTCGGGTCCGTCAGACCGATCTTTATGGACGCCACCGCGACCCATACGCGCCACCCGAGGCCTGAGATCAGGCCTCGACCTCCTCGTCTTCTCCGTCGCCGTCGACATCCTCTTCCGCCTGCTCCAACTCGGCCGGATCAACCCAACCCAACAGGATGCGCGCGGTCATGACCATGTCCTGTGCCTCTTCCAGCGTCACGCCGAAAGGTTCAAGTACACCGTCATCCTTGATGCGTTCGCCATCAACCGTGGTCCAGCCACCGGCCAGTTCCCAGTCCGCGCAGGTTGCGAAATCTTCCAAAGTCTTCACATCGTCCTTGGCCAGCGCTTCTACCATCTGGGGTGTCAGACCCTCGAATTCAATAAGGCTGTCCTCAGCGCCCAGCGCACGGGCTGCGTCCAGTGCTGCCTTGGCCTGCGCTTCCAGGAATTCACGTGCACGGGTTTGCAGTTCCTGTGCCGTGCCTTCATCAACGCCGTCAATGACCAGCAGTTCTTCGATTTCGACATAGGCAACCTCTTCGAGGTTAGTAAAGCCTTCGGACACCAGCAACTGAGCGAAGAACTCGTCCAGATCCAGCGTTTCCATGAACAATTGGGTGCGGGCTTCGAATTCTTTCTGACGACGCGCCGATTCCTCGGCTTCTGTCATGATGTCGATGTCCAGATTCGTCAGCTGGCTGGCCAGACGTACGTTTTGACCACGGCGGCCGATGGCCAGCGAAAGCTGTTCCTCGGGGACCACAACTTCGATCTTGCCGGCTTCTTCGTCCAGAACCACCTTGGAGACCTCGGCGGGCTGCAGCGCGTTCACCAGGAAGGTCGGTTGATCTTCGTTCCACGGAATGATGTCGATCTTTTCGCCCTGCAATTCGTTCACAACCGCCTGTACGCGGCTGCCGCGCATACCGACGCAAGCACCGACGGGGTCAATCGAACCGTCATACGAAATCACGGCGATCTTCGCGCGCGAGCCGGGGTCACGGGCCACGGCCTTGACCTCGATGATGCCGTCATAGATTTCCGGCACTTCCATCTTGAACAGTTCCGCCATGAATTCTGGCGCGGTGCGCGACAGGAAGATCTGGTGGCCACGAACCTCACGACGCACTTCCTTGATATACGCACGAACGCGGTCATTTGGGCGATAGCTTTCGCGACCGATCTTGTCATTGCGGCGCAGAACAGCCTCGGCACCGCCCAGATCGACGATGACATTGCCGAATTCCTCGCGCTTGACTGCACCGTTGATGATGGTGCCCGCACGATCCTTGAACTCTTCGTACTGACGATCACGTTCCGCTTCGCGGACTTTTTGCAGGATCACCTGTTTCGCGGACTGCGCTGCGATACGGCCCATTTCCACGGGGGGCACTTCTTCGACGAAGACGTCACCAACCTCGGGCGCTTCCATGTACTGGCGCGCCTGTTCGACAGTCATTTCCGCCTGATAGTTCTCAAGCTCTTCATCCTCGACCACGGTGCGCACACGAGTAAAGGTCGCCTTGCCGGTCTTACGGTCGATGGACACGCGAATGTCCATTTCCGCGCCGTAACGGCTCTTGGCGGCACGGGCGAGCGATTCCTCCATCGCTTCGACAACCAGACCGGGGTCGATCATCTTTTCGCGGGCCACGGCCTCGGCGGTCTGCAGCAGCTCCAGCTGGTTGGCTGAGGTGATTGCCATCAGTTCGTCTCCTCTTCGGACCCTTCGGTCTCAATCTCGTCGAAAGCGTTTTCGTTCAGGGCGCCGGCGTCCTTGCGCTGGCGCAGCATTTCCTTGATCAGATCATCGGTCAGGACCAGCTTGGCGTCGCTCAACCAGTCGAATTGCAGACCGATGGTGATCGTCTCATCTCCCTCGGGGATGTTGATCAGAACCTCATCCCCTTCGATCCCGGCCAATTCACCTTTGAAGCGGCGGCGACCGTCGATCAGCTCGGCCGTTTCGATCTTGGCCTCATAGCCTTCAAACGTCTCAAAATCCTTGAGGCGCGTGAGAGGGCGGTCGATACCGGGACTGGACACTTCCAGCGTATAGGCATCAAGGATCGGGTCTTCGACATCCAGCGTGGCGCTGACCGCGTTCGAAATCTCGGCACAGTCGTCCACTTCGATGCCGCCGTCGGGCTTGTCCGCCATGATCTGCAGCGTGGTCTGCTTACCGCTCATCAGGCGGATACGCACGAGTTCGTACCCCAGATCCTCGATCACGGGGGCGATGATCTCGGCCAGTCGCCGGTCAATGGCAGCTTTGGCTATCAAGTCGTTTGTCATCAGGTGCTCTACCCTTTAATCGGGCACAAAAAAACGGGCGCGCGGCCCGTCGAATTTTCCGGTGGAGCCTTGAACCAGAAGTCCAACGCGCCGCTGTTGAAACTGCATATACGCAGGATGGTCCGAGTCTGCAACCCCCGGCGGGATTCGCAGCCGAATTTACGCCATCCACCACCGTTCTGCGATACGGCCGTCGTCTAAAACCGAAGGTCCTGCAATATGGCGCGGCATTCCGACAGCACCAGCTACAGCAAGGGCCATGTCCGCTTCGGACGGGTGAAACCGAAGACCGCGGACACCCTGCATTTCCGCCTTATCCGGCAGAGCCGCCACATCGACATAACCATCGCGCAGCGCTTCGGCCCGAACCCCCGCGTCCGGAATTACGATAACCTCGATGGCATCGACCCATCCGGCCTGACCATCCTTGTAATGCCCCACCACACGGCGACCGAGGAAATGTCGCCCGTCTTCGGCCCGTTCGACGCGGTAACAGCCAGTGCCGTTGGCGGCATGTAATGGCGACACAGTTTGACCCGATCGTTTGACGACAAACCGGCTGTCTGCCAACATAAAGGGCAGACCCGGATTGGCCTGAGCCAGTTCCAAGTGCACGCGATTGGGGGCCATGGCTTCGGCGCGACCAACTTCCGCCAGAACGGCCAGAACGTCCGTAATTTCCAACGGTGTACCATCGTGGAAAACCGCATCATCACGCAGATCAAAGGTCCAGACCCGTGCGTCGGCGTCGGTCTGCCACCCTGTTGCAAGCTCACCCCGCAGCGTTCCGTCGGGCGCGATCTCGGTCAAAGAGTCGAAAACAGCCCCGCGTGCAACTTGTTCAAGGCTGTCGTCGCGCGGTACGGCCAGACGCAACGTGCCGCCTTTCTTCGGCGTGTCCGCCAAGGACGCACCGGTCGCCGCCAAAAGCGCGGCAGCGGCACCTGACGCAAACAAGGCACGGCGGTCAATCCGGGTCATGCCACACCCTCCGCCACGCGATCCATGATGCGCACAAGCTCGGCGCTGATGCCGGGTTCAGACAACGCATGGCCCGCCTGCCGCACCATCTTCAACTCGGCATTGGGCCAGCGTTCAGCCAGATTCCATGCGGCCTGAGGCGGGCAGATCATGTCGTACCGCCCCTGAACGATATGTCCGGGAATATCGGCGATCCGATCCATCTGATCCAGAATCTGCCCATCCCTCTCCAGAAACGCCTTGTTGATGAAATAGTGATTCTCGAGCCGCGCAAAGGTGCGGGCGTATTCACCCGGACTTTCGCCCACCGATCCGTTGGTATGGATCGAGGCCAGCGCATTTTCCCAATGCGACCAGGCGCGTGCATACAGGATCTCGGTCGCGCGATCGCCCGAGAACAGGCGCTTATTATAAGCAGCAATTGTATCGTCCAGCTCACCCTCGGGCAGCAGAGCGGTGAATTTTTGCCAGTGCTCGGGCCAGAACCGTCCGGCCCCACCGCCGTAGAACCAGTCCAACTCGGCCTGCGTGGCCAGAAACACACCGCGCAGCACCAGACGGCTGACCCGATCAGAATGCGTCTGCGCATAGATCAGAGCCAGCGTCGCCCCCCAGCTGCCGCCAAAAACGATCCACTCATCAATTTCGAACAGTTCGCGCAGCCGTTCGATATCAGCGACAAGATGCCACGTCGTGTTGTTTTCGACCGATGCTGTGGGCCGCGACCGACCACATCCGCGTTGATCAAACAGAATCACCCTGTACGCACGCGGATCAAAATAGCGCCGCATAGCAGGGCTGCAGCCGCCCCCTGGGCCTCCGTGAAGGATAACAACCGGTATCCCATCGGGATTGCCGCATTGTTCCACATAGATACGGTGCCCATCGCCCATATCGACCATGCGCTGATCGAACGGGTCGATCGGCGGGTACAGATATTGAACTGCGCGCTTTTGGTCCGGGTACTTGTCCATTATGGCCCTATATAGTCCTTAAGCGTAAAAGAGCATACGGAGACAGGAATGCAAGCGCATCCGAACACTGTGGACCCGTCCGAGATCGCAAAATTCGAGGCGATGGCGGCGGAATGGTGGGATCCCCACGGGAAATTCAAACCTCTGCACATGCTGAATCCGTGCCGTCTGGATTATATCACACAGCAGATCGCAGGTGAGTTTGACCGTGATCTGACCGCGCAAAACCCGTTCGAGGGTTTGCGCCTGCTGGATATCGGCTGCGGTGGTGGGTTGCTCAGTGAACCGATGGCGCGCTTGGGCGCGGCGGTCGTGGGTGCCGACGCCGCCGAACGCAATCTTCCTGTCGCTCGCATCCATGCGGAACAATCGGGCTTGGAGATTGACTATCGCCACACCACTGCCGAGGACATGGCAGCCGCTGGTGAGCAGTTCGACGTCGTGCTGAACATGGAAGTGGTTGAACACGTGGCCGACCCGCAAAGCTTCCTGACCGCCACGCAACACTTGCTGAAACCCGGTGGGCTGCAGATTTGTTCCACCATAAACCGTAATCCGAAATCATATGCGATGGCGATCTTCGGGGCCGAGGTGGTCATGCGCTGGTTGCCGCGCGGCACGCATGAGTGGAACAAGTTCATCACACCTGACGAACTGTTCGAGCTACTGCGCCAGGCCGGGCTGGACCCGGTGGATCGCAAGGGGTTTGTGTTTAACCCGATCTTGTGGAGCTGGTCGATCTCGGATCGGGATCTGAGCGTGAATTATGTGACAGCGAGTGTAAAGCCGGGGTGAATCCTACTCCCCTTCCAACTGCAACCGTAAATCCCGAAGTACGGGCAGCGTGCTGCGGACCCGCTCAAGCCCCAGCTCTCCGACCACGCGGTTGATCAGCGGGGCAATCGACGAAATCGCCTGATCCCGTGCCCGCCGACCGGCGGGGCTGATCGCCACCATCTTGCGGCGGGCGTCGTCCCAGTCGGGGCGGATGTGGATGTATCCGGCCCATTCCAGCTTGGCCAAGGTGTTGGTCATCGCGCCGCGCGTGACGTGGAAGGTGCTGGCCAGTTGCGCCGGGGTCCGCTCATCCCCAACAAAGACCAGATGGTTCAGCACCGAGAAATGCGAGATTTCCATGCCCTTGGGCAGCACCCGGCTCAGCCGGTTGCGCAACAATTGGTCTGCAGTCAGAATCTCGCTAAACAGCGTGACCGCCAGGGCATTTTTTTCGTCCGTCATAAGTCCGGTTCTGGATCAGGGCCTGTCGAAAGGCCGCACATGCGTCAAAGAGGGCACACGTCGGCGCGCCTCTGTCACAGAACTATCATCCAAATCGAAAATGTGAATGCCCGGATCGGTACCTGCGTCGATCAGCACCTCCCCCCACGGGGCGACAACCATGCTGTGGCCGTGCGTGTAGCGGGTTTTTCCGCGCGTCTTAGGATGTTCTCCGGTCTGTGCCGGAGCCAGCACCCAACACCCGGTCTCGATCGCGCGGGCGCGCAACAGCGATTCCCAATGCGCGGCCCCTGTGACAGGCGAAAACGCCGCTGGAACCGTCAGGATGCGTGCCCCCGCCTGCGCCAGAGCAGCGTGCAAATGGGGGAAGCGGATATCGTAACAAATGGTCAGCCCCACCTTGCCAAAATCGGTCTCGGCAATCACGGCTTTCTCGCCCGGGCGGTAGTTCTTCGATTCGCGGAAGGTCTCGGATTCGGAAACCTGCACGTCAAACATGTGGATTTTGTCATAGCGCGCCACGACCTGACCCTGCGGGTCGATCATGAAGCACCGGTTGGCAAAGCGTCCATCCGTGTCATGGGTTTTAATCCCCAGCGAACCGATCAAAAGCCACACACCCAGTCTGGCGGCCTCTTCGCGCAAACCCGCCAGGGTAATGTCGTCTTCTTCATGCTGCAGAACCTCGCGCTGCCGCGTTGTGCTGGTCGAAACACAGTTCGTAACCTCAGGCGTCAAAATAAACTGCGCGCCTTGCCCAGCCGCCTCGGCCATCATGGCGCGCACCATGTTCAGATTTTCGGCCGGATCGTCCGACGAGGTGATCTGCAGCAGCGCGGTCTTCATCAGGCCGCCAGCAACCGGTCGAGCTTGCCCTGACGTTCCAGTTCATACAGATCGTCACAGCCGCCTACATGCTGTGTTCCGATGAAGATCTGCGGTACCGTGCGCTTGCCACCGGCCCGTTTGATCATCTCGGGTTTGCGTTTGGGATGCATCAGCACGTCGACTTCTTTGAATTCAACGCCTTTCTGTTTCAGCAGACGTTTGGCCGCATGACAAAAACCGCATAGCGGCGAGGTGTAGATTTCTACCGGCTTCATTTTCCGTTCCCTTTGGGTTTCGCGCAATCTTGGGCGAATTAGGCATCCTTGGCAACGCGCGCCAGAGCCAACACGAAAATATGATTTGCTCCTGCATCCTGGCATACACGGGCGCAGGCCGCCAGTGTTGCGCCAGATGTCATCACGTCATCCACTAGCAACACGTCCCGGTCGTTCAGATGCTGTACCCTGCGCGGGTGGATGCGAATCGCATCTTTCAGGATCTCGGCCCGTTCTTGCGCCGTTTTGCCATCCAGAACCGGTGTCCGTCTTTTTCGCACCAGCAGGTCCGGCACACAGTCCAGCCCACTGTCCTGACCCAGGTGCTGCGCCAACAGGGCCGATTGATTGTAACGCCGTTTGAGTAGACGGGACCAATGCAGCGGCACAGGGGCAATCACCATATCCGGTCGCAACAGCTCATGCCCTGCCTGCGCCATCCAACGCGCTGCCGGGCGGGCTAGCTCGGGCCGGTCGCCATGTTTCAAAGCCAGGATCAGCGCACGCGCCTTTCCATCATACAGCAACGCTGATCTGCCAGCCTTCCAGGGCGGCGGGGCTTTTAGGCAGTCGTCACACTCGATCCGATACCCATCCTGTGTGCCCATCAGCGGCACTCCGCAGCTTTCGCATACGGTGCCTCCAATAAAGGGCGTTTCGCGCCAACACGCCCCGCACAGGCCAAAATCTGACGCGGTAAGCGCGCCGCATCCCATACAACGAGGCGGGTAAATCAGTGCGAGTGCGGTTTGAATCCGCCGCGCGATGCGATACTTGCGAGCTATGAAGTTGCCCGAGTCCAACGCACCCTCTCTGTTTGATCGCAAAACTATCCTGCGCCACCGCGGACGTGCACAGGATGACGCCTTCTTCCTGCATCGCGCCGCGATTGACGAGGCGCAGGATCGGCTCTCTATAGTTAACAAAGCCTTTACAGCGCCTGCGATCGTGAGCCCGTTTCCACAGCTTTGGGACGGCATTTTTTCGGGAGCTACCTTGGTCCAGGATGACGACGTTCTGGCACTGCAGCCCGGCGCCCATGATCTGGTCATCCACGCGATGGCCCTGCATTGCGCCAATGATCCGGTTGGGCAGCTGATTCAATGCCACAGGTCGCTGCAACCTGACGGGCTTTTGCTGGTCTTATGTTTGGGCGGCGAAACACTTCACGAACTGCGCGCGGCTTTGGGGCAAGCCGAAGTCGAAAGTACAGGCGGGCTGAGCCCCCGTGTCGCACCAATGGCCGAGCTGAGAGATCTGGGCGGGCTGCTACAACGGGCAGGTCTGGCCTTGCCCGTGGCGGATTCGATACCTCTGACGGCGGAATACCGCGACATTTGGCATCTGATGCGCGATCTGCGCCATATGGGCGAAACCAACGCTTTGTCTGCACGGCTAAAACGCCCGACCAGACGGACCGTGTTCGAGGCCGCACAACGTATCTATGCGGATCACTTTTCGACCGACTCAGGCCGCTTGACCGCCACTTTCGAATTGATCTGTCTGACCGGTTGGTCGCCGCACGATAGCCAACCCAAACCCCTGCGCCCAGGATCGGCCCAAGCCCGTCTGGCTGACGCCTTGCGCACCACCGAGGGCAAACTGCCTGATTGACGTGCGGATAAATCCCCTTATCTCAGGCCGGACCATAAGAAATTCAGGAAGTCCCATATGTTCGACGCTATCCGCCCTGCACACGCTCCTACGGATCATCCCAAGATCAGGATGGGCCGCGTCGGCATTCTGCTGGCAAATCTGGGTACACCGGATGACTATACATATTGGCCGATGCGCCGTTATCTGAACGAGTTTCTGTCGGACCAGCGCGTCATCGACTATCCGAAATGGAAATGGCAGCCGATTCTGCAGGCCATAATCCTAAGCAAACGGCCTTTTAGCTCAGGCGAAGCTTATAAATCGATCTGGAATCACGACAAAGGCGAAAGCCCTTTGATGACGATCACCAAGGATCAGACCGCCAAGCTTAAGGCAGCGATGCATGACCGCTATGGCGATCAGGTGATGGTCGATTTTTGTATGCGATATGGCAACCCTTCAACCAAGTCCAAGGTACGTGAAATGGTGGCGGCAGGGTGTGACCGCATTCTGTTCTTCCCGCTCTACCCGCAATACGCAGGCGCAACGACGGCCACAGCCAATGACCAGTTCTTCCGTGCGTTGATGGAAGAGGCCTGGCAACCAGCATCTCGTACTGTGCCCGCCTATTTCGACCAGCCCAGTTACATCGACGCGCTGGCGCAATCTGTCGAGCGCGCCTATGCGGCAATGGAGACAAAACCCGACATTCTGGTCTGTTCGTACCACGGAATGCCAGATCGCTATCTTCAGCAAGGCGATCCCTATCACTGCCAGTGCGCCAAGACATCACGTCTGCTGAAAGAGCGGTTGGGCTGGTCGGATGATCAACTGGTTTCGACCTTCCAATCTCGATTCGGTCCCGAGGAATGGCTGAAGCCTTACACCGTGGATCACGTGGCGGATCTGGCAAAGCAGGGTAAGAAAAACATTGCCGTCATCGCGCCCGCGTTCTCAGCCGATTGCATCGAAACGCTGGAAGAGATCAACGAAGAGATCAAGGAAAGCTTTGAAGAGGCGGGAGGCGAGACCTTCACCTATATTCCATGCCTGAACGACGACGATGCGCACATAGCGGCCCTTGGGAAGGTGGTCGAAGATAACCTGCGCGGTTGGCTGGAATAATTTCGCTCGGGCGATCGCCACGGTGGACGGGCGATTCGTTCAACAATGAATCCCCGAGGGCCGAGACAAACAGTCGGAAATAAAAAAGGCGGTGGATTGCTCCACCGCCTTTTTCAAGAATTCCGTGTTGGCTTAGCTTGCAGCAACAGCAGCAGCAACAACAACCAGCAGGATCAGCGGCAGGATGATGCCCTGCGACGAACCTTGAGTTTCTTCAACAACAACAGGTGCTTCAACAACCGGCTCTTCCAGGTTGCCAGCGTATGCGGTCGAAGCTGCGGCGGTCAGAGCTGCGGCGAGAACGAGTTTTTTCATATTAACCTCCAGAATTTGCACGGTTCCAATGCCCGGAACCGCGCACCTAAGACTTACCTCGTGTTTTTTTCTAATCAGCATTGGCGCTGGATTGCAATTGCAACTTGAGCGCTAAGCGGCTTCGCGAAGGAAAATGTCGTCAAATTAGCAACACTTGCGTGCCGACCTTCGCCATAGAAAACAGTTCAGCAATATCATCGTTGAAGAGGCCAATACAGCCATTCGACGAACGTCGCCCAATTTTGCGCGTATCGTGGGTGCCGTGAATGCGATAATATTTCCAGCCCAGATATAAAGCGTGCGTTCCCAGAGGGTTATCTGGCCCCGGCGGGATATAGTCGGGCCATTCCGGATTTCTTCTCTTCATCGACGGTGTCGGCGACCAACTGGGGCCTTCAACTTTGCGGATCACGCTGGTGCGCCCGCGACGGGTCATCTCTTCGGTCAAAGGCACCGAAGATGGATAGAGTTTGTATACGGATTGATCATCTGACCAATAATGCAGCGCGCGAGACACGGTATCGACCAGAATAGCGCCGTTTCTGGTGTTCGAGAAATACGGCTGCCAGTCCAAAGCCCGGAAACCGGACACGTTGCGACGCACGGGCGGCTCGGGTTCAGGCGCGGGGCGCAGCGGATCACCTGGAATGTACTGGGCCAGCGCCGGAGACGCCAACGACGCGGTAGCACCGGTCAGAAACCCCCGGCGTGTGGGCGACAGAAAACGCTTTTTGTCCATGACAATGGGTCCTGTGTTCTGGAGAGTTCTGAAATCTGGCCTATTCTATTGCGAGAATGCTTCAGTCGCAAACCAAACCGGCAGAATCACGCGAGTAATGACGAATGTACGTTTGCTCAGCGCAGTCAGGCACGCTATGCCGGGTGACAACACAATTATCAGGTCGATCATGACGCGTATCGTTTCTTTACTGTTGATTTGCTTTGTCGCACTTGCGGCATGTACTGACACCCGCGCCACGGCCATTGGCGCAGATGGCCGCCCCTTGCCGACGGTTTACAAGATTCGCGGCAACCCGGAAAAGCTGCAGTTCCGTATGTTGGATTCGGTCAACGCTCTGCGGCAGGCTCAGGGTCTGCAGGCAGTGCAGTTGAACTCTCAGCTTAACGCGGCGGCAGCAACGCATTCCAAGGATATGGCCCGACAAAACCGGCCCTGGCACTTTGGGTCAGATGGTTCTTCGCCGATCGATCGGGCCGCGCGGGTCGGGTATTTCGGCACATTTCTGGGCGAGGCCATTTCCGAAACCTACGAGACCGAGACCGAGACACTGGCAGCCTGGATGCAAGAACCGGGACCGCGCGCTGTCATCATGGACCCTAAGGCAACCCAGATGGGGTTCGCCTGGCATCAGGAAAGCGGTGGAAAAATCTGGTGGACGCTGGAAATGGGATCCGGCGGCTGATCCAGATCTGCCTAAAAAAGCCCCCGGAAAACGGGGGCTTTTTTAGTCTTTTAAGCAGCTTGCATAGATTGAGCTTCGGTCAATATCGCATAGAGCTTAACCGGATCTGGGTTCGCTCGCAGCTTGGTGCAGACCGAAGTATCTCGCAACGTGCGCGACACCAATGCCAGCGCCTTGAGATGATCCACGCCCGCCTCTTCCGGCGCAAACAGCGCAAAAGCGATGTCTACAGGCTGTCGATCAACCGACCCGAAATCGATGGGTTTTTCCAGCATGACAAACACGCCCGAAACCGCTTCAAGCCCGGCCAGGCGCGCATGCGGCAAAGCTACACCATGCCCAACGCCAGTGGGGCCAAGGCTTTCGCGCTCAAGCAGGCAATCAACGACGGCCTGAGCATCAAGGCTCCGGGTCGCGGCGGCGACGTCGCCGATTTCCTGAAACAACCGCTTCTTGCTGGAAGCGGCCGAGAGTACACGTACTGCCTCGGGCTTGAGAATGCTCGAAAGCTCCATGATCACGCTCCATGGAACGGCACCCGCCTTGGCGGGTGCGGTCCCGTTTTCTTGCCTGTTACGGATCGATCCAGCCGATGTTACCGTCATCGCGACGGTAGACAACGTTCAATCCATCCTTGTTCTCATTCCTGAACACCAGCACCGGAGCGCCAGCAAGTTCCATTTGCATCACGGCTTCCCCAACGCTCAGAGACGGAATTTTCGTCTCCATCTCAGCCACAATCATGGGCTGCAGCGATTCGGGTTCGTTTGCCGTGTCCGATTCGTCAGAGGCGAGGATATAAGAGGACGCACCAAAGAGTTCAACCGGCTCTGCACGGTCCTTGTGGTGATCCTTCAGTCGGCGCTTATAGCGGCGCAGTTGGGTTTCCATCTTGTCACAGCATGCCTCGAATGCTGCATAAATCTCAGTTGCGTGCGCCTTGGCCTGGGCGGTAAGGCCCGTCGACAGATGCACAGTTGTTTCGCATACATATTCATGCGCTGAACGGGAAAAGACGACGTTGGCATCTGTTGGCCGCTGAGCATATTTGCCCACAACCTCGCCCAGCTCGGTCTGCACGTGTGTCTGCAGGGCCGCGCCGATGTCGATCTGTTTTCCGCTGATTTGGTAACGCATGTGATCTCCTTCACAATTCACACCCATTCTGACGTCGCAGTCCGCGACGAACTTGTTTTTATCGGGTGGGGGGTCGCGACATTTTCTGCGGTTGCCTTAAAACCTGCCCTTCGAAGAAGGGACATCGAGATCCAGACTGGAACCGAGTAAATGCCATAGACCAATTGAGGCAAGAGACGAAGGAAGAGTCAATCAAAACAGGCGTGTATATACGCGATTTCCGTCGTGAACCGGATGCCATTCAGCACAACCCTATGAAATACGGAAGTTTTCGCCCAAATAGACCCGACGCACATTCTCGTTTTCGACAACTTCATCAGGTGTGCCAGACATCAGCACCTGGCCATCATGCAGGATATAGGCGCGATCCACAATTTCCAGCGTTTCCCGGACGTTGTGATCTGTGATCAGAACACCGATTCCCCGTTTTTTCAGGTCAGCCACCAGATGCCGAATATCCCCGACACTGATCGGGTCGACGCCTGCAAAGGGTTCGTCCAAGAGCAGATATTTCGGATCTGCTGCCAAACAGCGCGCGATCTCGACACGGCGGCGCTCACCACCCGAAAGCGCCAAGGCCGGGGCCCGGCGCAAATGCTCGATAGAGAAATCAGACAGCAGTTCTTCCAGCCGCTCTTTGCGCCGATGGGCGTGTGCGACAGTGATGTCCAGAACGGCGGCGATGTTGTCCTCGACGCTCATCCCGCGGAAAATCGACATTTCCTGTGGCAGATAGCCGATCCCCATTCGAGCGCGCCGATACATCGGCAAGGTCGTGACATTCTGGCCGTCGATTGTCACTTTACCCGCCTCGGGAAACACAAGACCCGCCACGGAATAGAAAGTTGTGGTTTTACCCGATCCGTTTGGTCCCAGCAGCGCCACGACCTCGGACCGGTCCAGTGTCATGGAAACCTCACGGATAACCGTCTTTTTCCGATAAGACTTTCGCAGCTTCTCGATACGTAGGCCTGAACTGCCCTCGGCCACAGAAAGCTCGGGGCGCGCCATCAGTTGTTGCCCTGCTGCAAGATCGTTTTGACACGCCCTGTCATCGTTGCGGTACCCGTCGTCAGATTGGCGTTCATCTGATCGCCGCTGATAACACTGGGGCCCTGTGTCAGAAGGACGTTCCCCTTCATCACGATCACGCCCGAGTCGATTGTGTATTCTGCCCAATCGCCTTCAGCAGCGTCAGGTGGGCTGACCAGAACCACGTTTTCGGTTGCCTCCATCCGTTCGATGGCCGAGCGTTCCTGATTGTAGATCACCAAAACCCGTTCAGCTGTCAGCCGCATTTCACCCTGTACAACGATGACATCTCCAAGGAACTCGGCAGAGCCGTCTTCCTGGTTCACATTCAGCGTTTCAGACGTCACCTCGACCGGCAGACTTGGGTCGGCATTCGCAGAACCAAAGGCCACCTGCGCTTCTTGCGCAGTCGCGGACCCGGCACCCACAATTACAGCGAGACACAGAGGAACAAAACGAAAATCGAACACAGGTTATCTTTCTGCCTTTTCAGGCTCGTATATCAGCTTCACGCCATCTGTAAAAACAATATGGACGGGACCATCCTTTTTTTCAGTTCCAAAGGTCATGCGCCCTGCGGAAAAGTTGCCGATCGGCCCGGTTCCGTTCACCTGCCCCGGTGTGTCGCCGCGAATTTCGTCCAACGACGTGTTGAGCAGATCTGTTGTGACCTGAAGACCATCCGCTGTGGTGATCACCACGTCGCCGACAAAGGTGGCCGTGCCCTCATCCGGACGAATTAACCCAGAGTTGGAATCCAATGTGATCGTTCCGCCATTCAGTAAACCAAACCGGCCGCGGAATTCGGACGCTGCCGGAGTTGACCCTTCGTTGCCTTGGGTGGCCTGCGTGGCTTCAATTTGCACATCCTCGCCTTTGCGGGTTGTGCCCTGGTAATTTGGCTGGGTCACGACTTGCTGGGCCAGACGTTCATCAATGTCATTTTGCGCGAAAGGCACTGACACATTTGTTTCGATGCTGCGGGACAGCAGAAAGACAGTGGACAGCAAGACGATGGCCGCAAGCGGCAACAGGACCTTCAGGAACTGCACCATGCGGGAATATCTGTCCACTTCGCCCCCCCTCAGCCCAGACCGACGCGCAAACAATCGTGGATATGCAACAAGCCCTGTGCTTGTCCATCCGCCTCGGGGTCGACCACAAACAGCGAAGTGATCTTGCGATCATTCATGATCGCGACCGCTTCTTCGGCCAGTGCGTTGGGAGCAATGGTCATCGGATCACGGGTCATTACATCTTGCGTGCTCTTGTCCAACAACCCGTCCATGTTACGACGCAAATCGCCATCGGTGACAATGCCCAGCAGACGGCCTGCGTCATCGGTAACACCAACGACACCAAAGCTTTTTTGGCTCATGACCAGCAAAGCCTCGCTCATCGGAGTGCCCGATGCGACAACAGGCATATCCGAATGCATCAGGTCGCGCACCTTACTGAGCTGCGCGCCGAGTTTACCGCCCGGGTGGAAGTCGCGGAAATTCTCGGGCTTGAAATCCCGGTACTTCATCAAAGCAATCGCCAGCGCATCGCCCATTGCCAAAGTCAATGTCGTCGAGATCGAAGGCACCATGCCAAAGCCACATGCCTCACCCATTGACGGGATCAGCAGATGTACATCCGCCTGCTTCATAAGCGTGCTCTGGGGCTTACTGGACAAGCCGATCAGCGGAATGCCAAAGCGTCGGGTAAATGCCAACATGTTGGCCAGTTCCGGAGCCTCGCCCGAGTTTGAGATCGCCAGGACAACATCGCCCTTGGATACCATCCCCAGATCGCCATGGCTGGCCTCGGCCGGATGAACAAAATAGGCCGGCGTACCCGTGCTGGCCAGAGTCGCAGCAATCTTGTGACCGATATGGCCTGATTTGCCGATCCCGCTGACAATAATGCGACCCGTTGCTTGCAGGATCAGTTGCACAGCCTCGGCAAAGTGTTCATCAAGGCTTTCGGCCAGCACGTCAAGGGCGCGGGCTTCATCAGTGACAACCTGTCGGGCAGTTCTTAGAAAGGCTTCGGTATCGGTCATGAGTGCGCAAAGATATCCGTTTCGGGCCAACCGGCGAGGTCCAGCTTCGCACGCATTGGCAAGAAATCAAAACACGCCTGCGCCATCTCGGTCCGGTCCTCGCGGGCCAGCCGTTTGTTCAATTCGTCCCGCAGGCGGTGCAGGTACAGAACGTCCGATGCCGCATAGTCCAACTGAGCGTCCGTCAGGGTTTCAGCGCCCCAATCGCTCATTTGCTGTTGTTTCGAGATATCGACACCGATCAGTTCCTGGCACAGGTTTTTCAGCCCGTGCCGGTCCGTATAAGTGCGCACCAACCGGCTGGCGATCTTGGTGCAGTAAACCGGTGCAGCCAACGCGCCAAAGGTGTGATACATCGCGGCAATGTCGAAACGCCCAAAGTGGAACAGCTTAAGCACGTCGGGGTTTTCCAGCATGGCGCACAGGTTCGGCGCTGCGGTCTGGCCCCGTTCAACCTGAACAATATGGCTGTTGCCGTCACCACCCGACATCTGGATCACGCACAAGCGGTCGCGATGCGGGTTCAACCCCATGGTTTCGCAGTCAATGGCCACAATGGGCCCCAAATCCAGCCCGTCCGGCAGATCGTTTTTGTACAAATGGTTCGCCACGCAACTATTCCTCTGAGCGCTTTCGCCTCCGAGATAGGCGGTTTGGTCCATAAACTCAACGCCGTCCAAAAATCGCGGTCATTTCATCACCAAGCAATTGATTTTATCCTCAAGGGGGGGATAAGGATAAATCATGCCAAATCACAAACATGAGTCGCACCCACAAATCACGGCCCGGCTGAAACGCGCCCACGGTCATTTGGCCAAGGTCATTGCCATGCTGGAAGAACACGCCCCCTGTTCAGACGTCGCACAACAGCTTTTCGCTGTTGAAAGGGCCGTCACCAATGCCAAGCGCGCTTTGATCCATGATCATATCGACCATTGCCTGTCTTCTGAAGACGGTGGCAGCGGGATCGAAGACTTCAAAACGATTACGAAATACCTTTGAACCATGCTGAGCATT
Organism: Ruegeria sp. HKCCD7296; assembly: GCF_013110775.1. NCBI lineage: Bacteria > Pseudomonadati > Pseudomonadota > Alphaproteobacteria > Rhodobacterales > Roseobacteraceae > Ruegeria > Ruegeria sp. HKCCD7296. Next base: position 77,157 of record NZ_WVRF01000009.1, on the reverse strand, counting down.
CTTAGAAACCGCACCTACCGCCACCTGTTCCTCGCCCAGATCGTCGCCCTGACCGGAACCGGGTTGGCCACGGTTGCGTTGGGTTTGCTTGCTTTTGAACTGGCAGGGGACGCCGCTGGCCTTGTGCTGGGCACCGCGTTGACGATCAAGATGGTGGCCTATGTCACCGTCGCCCCATTGGCGGCCGCATTTGCCGAACGCCTGGATCGTCGCAAAATGCTGGTTTTTCTGGACCTTATCCGCGCTGCTGTTGCGGTATGCCTGCCTTTTGTAACTGAAGTCTGGCAGGTCTATGTATTGATTTTCGTACTACAATCAGCCTCGGCGGGATTCACGCCTGCCTTTCAGGCAACGATTCCTGACGTGTTACCTGATGAGGCTGAATACACACGCGCGTTGTCTCTGTCGCGCCTGGCTTATGACATGGAAAGCTTGCTCAGCCCCATGTTTGCCGCAACCCTGCTGCTGCTTGTCAGCTTCAACAGCCTGTTCTGGGGCACTGCATTGGGTTTTTTGGCTTCTGCTTTACTTGTGATTTCAGTCGGGCTGCCTTCTCCAAGGCCAACCAAACCCCGCGGCATTTATGACCGCACGACACGCGGCATTCGCATTTATCTGAGGACACCCCGGTTGCGTGGGTTGCTTTCGCTCAGTTGGAGCGCAGCCGCGTTGAGTTCGATGGTTATCGTCAACACTGTGGTCATCGTGCGCGCCAATCTGGGCCTGTCGGAAAGCGCCGTGGCCATAGCCTTGGCCGGGTTCGGAGGCGGATCGATGCTGGCAGCCTTTACTTTGCCTCGCCTTCTGGATCGGATCGAAGACCGTCGCGTCATGCTCTCGGGGGCCGTTTTTGCTACAGGATCGATGGCCGTCGCTGCGGTTCTTGCAGCAACTGTTCCCTTGTCACTGGGTCTGCTGACCCTGTTGTGGGCCTTTACAGGTTTCGGATATTCCACAACGCTCACACCTTCGGGCCGCTTATTAACCCGGTCGGCGCAGCCCGAAGACCGCCCTGCCGTGTTCGCCGCACAGTTCACCCTGTCGCATGGCTGCTGGTTGGTTCTTTACCCACTGGCAGGATGGCTGATGACCGTGTACGGGCCGACCGTTACCCTCAGCAGCATGGCGACATTGTCCGTGGTGGGCGTTGTAGGTGCAATCAGCCTTTGGCCGCGGCTTGATCAGGAACCGATCCTTCACGATCATCCGGATTTACCGCCCGATCACCCGCACCTGGCCGGGTCAGGCCCGCATGTGCATCCAATTGTCATTGACGACCTGCACCCGCACTTCCCGCGTGAGCCTTGAGCAAGAGCTTCGATCTGAACTAAACCCGGAGTCATAGCATACCGGAGCCCCAATGGACCAGCTAGACCGTCGCATCATCGCCGCACTGCAAGCCAATGCGCGTGCATCGACAACACAGATCGCAGCCACACTGGGCGTCGCGCGCACGACGGTACATGAGCGGATCAACCGGATGGAACAGCGCGGCATCATCACGGGGTATTCCGTGCGCCTTGGGGCGACGGAAGATACACCCAAGGTTCAGGTGATCGTCATGCTGGAGGTGCAGCAAAAAGAAACGACCCGCATCATCAAACGGCTCGAAGCCTACCCCGAAGTCAAATTGTGTCTGTCAATCAACGGTGAATTCGACCTTATGCTTTCGGCTGAAGCACCCCGGTTGGAAGATCTGGACATTCTGGTCGACGACCTGGCCAAGATTCCCGGCGTCCTGCGCACCAATACCAGCGTTGTCTTTGGGCGCAGGATCGATCGAAACTGAAGCGGCGATAACCCTCTGTAAACCGATTATTGGCTAGCTTGGCCGGGACAGTTCAGAATCCCGGACCGGCAGAATGCCAATTCGAAAGCTTTCGTTTTTCATCATGTTCCTGCTTGGCGCGCTGGCTGAGGCAGTGTTTGCCGCGCCCAATGCCCATACACGGGATCTGTGCGATCAAGCCGCGCAACGTGCGGCTTTGTCCGAAGGGGTGCCTCTGGACGTGTTGCGCGCAATCTCACGTGTTGAAACCGGCCGTACACTGGCGGGGCATTTTTCACCCTGGCCATGGACCATCAACGCCGAAGGTCAGGGATACTGGTTCACGACCGAAGATGAAGCCAAAGCCCATGTTTTCAAGATCTTCAAAGCAGGTGCGCGCAGCTTTGATGTCGGCTGTTTCCAGATCAACTACCGCTGGCACGGAAAAGCCTTCCGCTCGATCGACGCGATTTTCGACCCCGATGAGAACGCCAGCTACGCCGCCCGCTTCCTGAAAGACCTGTATACCGAGCTTGGCACGTGGCCCGCTGCCGCCGGGGCCTATCACTCCCGTACGGAATCGCTGGCCAAAGCGTACACGGGGCGGTTTCAGGCCGTGCTGGCCCAGCTTAGCGGCGAGACCTCGCCTCGGCTTGCAGCCATGTCACGCGATCCGTTCACCGGGACAGGAACACCTTTGATCCCCCTGCGGTCAAGCGTGAAGCACGGTGGGGCATTGGGCTCTTTGGTCCCGACCGCGGGCGCCGCCACCGCATTTATCGCGTTCAACTAGGAGTTTCGTGTGCCCAAAATCGACGCCCGATCCCTGTTTTCACCCACAGTTCTTCTGGCACTGGCTCTGATGACAGTCATCGTAATGATGATCCTTCCGATGCCAGCCTGGGTGCTGGATGTGGGGCTTGCCGCATCGTTTGCCTTGGCCATCCTGATTTTCACACTGACCCTGTTCATCGAAAGACCTCTGGATTTTTCGTCCTTCCCAACGATCCTTCTGGCATCCCTTATGCTGCGGTTGTCGCTGAATGTGTCCTCGACAAAACTGATCATCGGGCAAGGACATACCGGCCCAAACGCGGCGGGTGATGTGATCGAAGGGTTTGCCAATTTCGTCATGGGCGGCAGTATTTTTCTGGGCCTTGTGGTGTTTAGCGTCCTGTTGATTGTAAACTTCATGGTCATCACCAAAGGTGCGGCCCGGATGGCCGAGGTCGGCGCGCGTTTTGCCCTGGACGGGATGCCGGGCAAACAGCTTGCCATCGACAGTGACATGTCCGCCGGGGCCATTGACCACCAGCAGGCCAAGGAAAGACGCGAACGCGAACAGCAGGAAACAACGTTTTTCGGCTCGCTCGACGGTGCGTCGAAATTCGTCAAGGGTGACGCCATTGCCGGTCTGCTGATCACCTTGCTGAACCTTGTGATGGGTCTGATCATGGGCGTAATCGTGCACGGAATGCCCGTGGCATCGGCGTTCGAGACTTATGCGATCCTGACCGTTGGCGACGGGTTGGTGTCGCAAATCCCGGCCGTGATCATCTCTATAGCTTCTGCTTTGCTACTGGCGCGCGGTGGCACGCAAGGGGCTACGGACAACGCCATCTTCTCGCAGTTGGGCCGCCACCCGGCGGCCCTGTCCACAGTGGCGGTTCTGATGGTCCTGTTTGCGTTGGTGCCCGGACTACCGTTTCTGCCCTTCATTCTTGGGGCAGGTGTCTTGGGATACGCGGCCTATTCCGTCCATCGCAAACGGCAAGAGGAAGAAACCGCGGCGCAGCTGCCCGCGACCGAAATGGATACACCAATTTCTCAGGCCATCGGAGATATCCTTGATTTGGACGATGTGCACCTTGAGTTCGCCCCCGATCTGGTCAGCATGGTGCTGAACCCAGGTACTGGCCTAGATGCCCGGATCGCCAATATGCGCACCTATGTGGCGTCAACCTTTGGGTTGATCCTGCCTGAAATACGTCTGACGGACCGCGCCGATCTGCCAACCGGGACCTATGTGATCAAGGTTCACGGTGTCGAACAGGCGCGCGGTGTTCTCAATCCAGATCTTGTTTTGGCCCTTGTACAGGACGGGTTTGATCTGCTTCCCGAAGGCAACGATGTGACCGAGCCCGTCTATGGCGCACCTGCCCGCTGGATTCTTCCGAAAGATCAGGAAGACGCGGCGCTGAGCGGCGCTACCATCGTCTCGCCTCCCGAGATTTTGGCCACCCATCTTTTTGAGATCATCAAACAGAATTTCTCGCGCCTGCTGACGTTGAAGTCCCTGCGTCGCCTGCTGTCCGAAATGACCCGGCTCAGTGACCCGGTGTGCGCCGAAGCCAACCGAAAACTGTTGGACGAGCTGATCCCGGACAAGGTGCCCATCGACACCCTGCACGCGGTTCTGCGCCTGTTGCTCGATGAACGCGTGTCGATCCGAAACATGGCCCTAATCCTGGAAAGCGTGGCCGAAGCGCGACTGACCACAACCCAACCTGAAGGCATCTGTGAGCTGGTGCGTCAACGCCTTGGCTTCCAATTGGTTGCCGACATGAAGCGCGAGGATGGCTCGATCCCACTGATCCAGTTAGACCCTGAATGGGAGGACACGTTTGCCACCTACCAGATCGACGCGCCCAATGCCGGGCTGGATGTCGCACTGCCGCCAAACTTGTTCAACAAACTGGCTGACGGCGTGGTCAGCAGCGTTGCCAAATCTGCTGACAGCGGCCTGTTCCCTGCTGTTGTGACTTCGACCCGGCGGCGGCGATTGTTGCGCACAATCATGCACGCACGTGGCATCACCAACCCCGTTCTGTCCTTCGAAGAAATCGGTCTGGAAGCCAAACCCGCCTTGGTCGGAACCGTCCCGACGTGATTGCTCTGCCGCCAGAATTGATGTCGCAGCTATCCGACACTCTGTGGCAAGCCTTTGTCGTGTTCTTGCGCGTTTCAGCGCTTGTTTCGCTGCTGCCTGCCTTTGGTGAGCGCAGTATTCCCACACGGGTCAAACTTGGCATTTCCATCGCGTTTACCTTGATCATTCTGCCTGCTATTTCAGCTATCTCCTTCGAAACCAGTCTTTTGACAGTGGTGCGCCTGGTCGGAACCGAGGTCCTGATTGGGTTCGCCCTTGGGATTGGATTGCGTCTGTTCGTCCTAGCCTTACAAACGGCGGGATCCATCGCGGCTCAGTCCACCTCCCTGTCCCAGCTTCTTGGCGGTGCATCTGTCGATCCGGTTCCCGCCATGGGATATCTCTTGACGCTGGCTGGTTTGACACTCGCCGTCATTATGGGGCTGCATGTGCGGGCTGCGCAGTTCTTGATCCACAGTTACACGTTGTTTCCAGCCGGCTTGCTTCCTGGGGCTGCCGATATCTCGCGCTGGGGTGTTCAGCAGATTACACATAGTTTTGGGTTGGCCTTTGCTCTGGCCACGCCTTTTGTCATCGCCTCATTGATCTACAATCTGGCGCTGGGCGTCATCAACCGGGCCATGCCACAGCTGATGGTCGCTTTCGTAGGTGCACCCGCAATCACTTTTGCCGGGCTGTTCCTGCTGTTTGCCGGTACACCGCTAATCCTTTCGGTGTGGTCTGACGCGCTGATGGCGTTTTTTGTGAACCCGGTCGGACCGCAGCCATGAGTGGGGGCGGCGACGACAGTGACAAATCTTACGAACCGACACCGCAAAAGCTGCAAAAAGCGCGCGAAAAGGGTGAAGTTCCCAAATCCAATGATTTGTCCGTCGTGGCCGCGTACACCGGGTTACTGATCGCGCTCATGACGGCTGGGAAATACACTGTCGAACAAATGGGCACCGTGTTCATGGTTTTGATCGAACAATCCGACCAGATTGCGCGGCTTTTGACAGATGGGCCTTCAAACGCTCCGACTGCGGGGATTTTAAAAGGGGCTTTGATGCCTGTGGCCTTGCTGTTTTGCCTGCCGGCAGCGGCCGTGTTGTTGAACCTGATCGCCCAGCGCGCCTTGATATTTGCCCCAAACAAACTGAAACCAAAGCTCTCACGCATCTCGCTTGTGTCGAATGCCAAGAACAAGTTTGGCCGCGGCGGGCTTTTTGAATTCGCCAAAAGTGCGATCAAGCTGGTGATCTACAGCACGTGTCTTGCGCTGTTTCTCAAAGCAAACCTGACCGAAATACTGTCGGCCAGCGCGGCACCGGCCAAGTCATCCATCCTGTTGATGATGAACCTATTGTTTCGTTTTTTGTTTATCGTGATCGCCATTGCCCTGGTCATCGGGGTCGTCGATTTTCTGTGGCAATACGCCGAGCATATGCGCAAAAACCGTATGTCGCGCAAGGAAATCCAAGACGAAACCAAAGACGCCGAAGGTGACCCTCATGTCAAACAGCACCGCCGTCAGCGCGCGCAAGAAATTGCCACCAACCAGATGATGTCAGATGTGCCCGGCGCAGATGCCGTGATCGTTAACCCCACCCATTTTGCAGTTGCGTTGAAATGGTCCCGAACTATCGGCAGCGCACCCGTTTGCGTCGCCAAAGGAGTCGACGAAGTAGCAGCAGCCATTCGAACCGCCGCAAGCGAAGCCGGGGTTCCGATCCACTCGGATCCACCCACAGCCCGCGCGCTTCACGCAACTGTCGAGATAGGGCAGGAAATCGCCGAAGAGTATTATCGGCCCGTGGCGGCTGCGATCCGGTTTGCCGAAGCAATGCGAAAACGCGCCAAGGAGCAGATCCGATGAAACACACCCAAATCCCGGCTTTGGAAAAAGTGACAGAGGCCACATTTCAAAAAAAGTTTCAGGAATTGCGGCCGATCCTGGACGCTGAGGCGAGGGTTCGGCAACAGCTTGCAAAACTGGATTTGCAGCTGAGTCAAGTGCGAACGGAAAGCGACAAAACCGAAGGATACCAAGTTTCCGGAACCGACATTCTGTGGAACGGGTGGGAGTCCGCCACACGGCGCCAGCTCAATATGCAAGTTGCCCAGATTCGAGCACAAAAACTTGCGGCGGTGGAGGCGCTTCGCTTTGCGTTTGGGCGTAAACAAGCCGTCGAAGCTCTGGGGGAGAAATTTCATCAGAAACACAGCCTCAAAGCCGCCCGAAAGCTGGTCGAATAAAAACCAAGCATTTTTTTTAGACGTCTTGCCGGTTTACGCTCATGATCAGCACTTCTGTGACGTTATCGCCCAGATCTTTGCGCGCGACTTCCAACAAGGATTTTCGCAGGATGTCCAAATTACCGGACTCTGTGAAAACGCCGTCGAACCCACCTGAATTTGCATGATCAAACAAAACCTGAAGGAAACGATCCCGCAGTTTTGGTTCAATTGCATAGAACCTGTCTGTGATCGAGGGATCAGCCTCGAGGCTCAGAGTCAAAGTCACCATGGCGTCTATCGAATCATCTTTCACGACCGGAACAACAAACTGCTTGATCATCTTCAGAAACTCTGATCCGCCGCCATCTTTCTTTTTCGACGTCTTGGACTTGCCCTGCTCTTTGCCTTTGTCATTTCCCTTAAGCGCTGCATCCTTGTCGGGTGTGGCATCCTCGGGCTTTTGCGCCGGAGCCAAGTATAGCCCGGCGCCAACACCCGCCCCCAGTCCAACAACCAGGAAAAGAACTGGAATCAGTTTTGCGATCACACCTGCACCTCAGAACGGAAGAAGAGAATCAAGAATTTGCTGGCCGTACCGAGGTTGTTGGACATCCGTAATCTGCCCACGGCCACCATAGGACACACGCGCCGACGCGATCTTGTCATAGGTGATTTCATTCTGGCGTGAGATGTCCTGAGGGCGGACATAGCCAGCCACCAAAAGCTCGCGTAGTTCAAAATTGACGCGCAGCTCTTGTGATCCCGAGATGGCCAAAACCCCGTTTGGCAGCACATCCAGCACCGTTGCGGCCACGCGCAAGGTCAGCTTTTCGTTCCGCCGAACCGATCCGCGACCAGAGCTTGAAGAATCCGATTCGATCGCGACGGCTTCGTCCAATGACGCGCCTTCCGGCAGGTTTTTTTGCACACGCTGCGGCAAGCCAAAGAAGCTTCCCACCCCAAGCTCTTCCGACCCGGATCTGGAGCGTCGCGTGTCATTGGATATCTCGGCCTCTTCATCCAGTTCGATGACGACGGTTAGAATATCTCCCTTTTTGATCGCCCGCTGATCGCCCAACAGAGATTGCTGACCGCCACTCCAGAGCGATGAACGATCCACATTTCGCTGGGGTTGCGTGTGTAACGGCAGGCCCGGCCACAGCATGGCTACCTGTTCAGGCGAGTCCTCGTTAGGGGTGAAACTTGGCGGTTTTCCCAAATGGTCCAGACGCCCGCACGTAGACAAAGCAAACACGGTCAAAAGAAGAGTTTTTGGAAGTCTTGACATCACTGCACCTCAATTTGGCCATCTGGGCGGATTCGGCCTGTTACCGTTGTTCGAGACGAAAGATTCATCACCCGAATGCGCTCGCCGATTGCGCCGCGCCCGAGGGCTCGACCCTCGGTGGTGATAGACAAGGGTTGGCTATTAAACACCAAAATCACCCGATCGTTGCGGTCAACAACGGCGGGCGGACCAACATCCGTGTCACGAATGGGTCTGCCGGGGTAAAGAGCCACCCTGGCTTCCTGCCCGATCAAGGCCTCGGGATCCTTTACTGCACCAGCGACCTCCGTCGGCTTCATCTCAAGATCTGCTGCGACAATGATCTCTTTTGCCCGGATCGTTCGGGTTGAAACCACGATGTCAGACTGCGCAACACAGGGTATCAAGATCGTCAGGGCCGCTATAAGACGTTGCATTAGCGCACCTGTGTTGTTGCGCTCATCATCTGATCGACTGCTGAAATGACTTTGGCATTCATTTCATAACCACGCTGCGCCTCGATCAGTTCTGTCACCTCGCGCACCGCGTCGACCGAGCTGTCCTCCAGATAGCCCTGCCTTATTGTTCCCAGCCCGTCTTCACCAGGCGTGCCCAAAACGGGCGCACCTGAGGCTTCGGTTTCCTTGAACAAATTGCTTCCGATTGCCTCAAGCCCCTTGGCATTCGAGAAACTGGCAAGCGCAAATTCTCCCAACAGCTGACCTTCGGGAGCGTCGTCAAAATAGGCGTAAACCTCGCCGCCCGCGTTGATCGAAATAGAGCGCGCATCGTCAGGGACGGTGATTTCGGGCGAAACCGCAAATCCATCAGAGGTCACGATTAGCCCTTCAGCCGAACGTTTCAGACTACCATCGCGAGTATAGGCGGTCTGACCGCTGGGAAGCGTCACCTCCAAGTAGCCGCGCCCTTCAATCGCCACGTCCAGATCACTGCCGGTCGCCGACAGCGCACCCTGCTCCAATTGCACCGTCACGGCGGCAGGCCGCACACCCAGACCCAGCTGAATACCAGTGGGCAGGACCGTTCCATCCGACGCGTTCACTGCCCCGGCCCGGGCCATCTGTTGATAGTGCAAATCCGCAAACTCGGCCCGTCGGGCGTTGTAGCCAGTGGTATTCATATTCGCCAGGTTGTTCGAAATCGTCTCGACACGCATCTGTTGAGCGGACATGCCGGTGGCGGCAATTTTTAGGGCTCGCATTTAACACTCTCCTTATTCAGATCAGCGCATCAGGGCGTTAAGCGCCCCGCGCACCCGCTCGTCTTCGCTTTCCAGAAAACTTTGCCCCAGTTCGTAAGCGCGCTGGATTTCAACCAAGCGCGTCACCTGCTCAATGGCATTGACGTTTGAGCCTTCGAGAAAGCGGTGCAAAACAATCGGTTCGTCAACCGGATCTATGGCCTCGTCCGTACGGAAACGTGTGTTTCCTTCGCGGACGAGATCTTTAGGGTCGGCGATGTTGAACACCCCCAACTGCCCCAACAATTGCCCATCGACACTCAGGGTTCCGTCGCTGCCAACGTCTATCGTGGCGACATCGGGCGGGATGAAAACCGGCGCGCCATTGGCGTCCAGCACGCGCGCGCCATCCAAGGCCACCAGATCCCCCTCTGCGTTGGTCGAGAAACTGCCAGCCCGCGTCAACCGATTCCCGTCCGGCGTTTCAACCATAAAAAAACCAGCGCCTTCGATCGCGAAGTCAAACTGCCCACCGGTTTCCGTCAACACCCCCTGTTGCAACGACGTGTTGCGGGCTTCGGCCCGGCTCATGGAAAGCGACGGGCTTTTGGGCATGTCATGAATGAACTCAGAAAACACAAGACCTTGCTGGCGATAGCCAGTCGTGTTCGCATTGGCGATATTATTTGCCACCAATCGCATTTCACTCATCAAACCAGATTGGCGGGACAAGGTAACATAAGCGGTGTCCATCAGCGACCTCCTGCGATCAAAGGAACGAGCGTTCCGGTGAAGAACGTCACCAGAGTCTGGGTCATGAACCCCATCGAGATCCAGAACACGACAACGATGGCGATCAGCTTGGGAACAAAGGTCAGTGTCATTTCCTGAATCGACGTCAGCGCCTGAAACAAGCCGACAATCAGGCCAGAGACCAAGGCGACAGCCAGAATCGGGACCGATGTGATCACCGCAACCCAAAGGGCCTGGCGCACAATGTCATAGAAAAGACCTTCGCTCAGCATCGTGTCAGACCGGCATCCGCAGGATTTCCTGATAAGCCTCGACCACCTTGTTGCGTACGATCACGGCTGTCTCGACAGCCAGTTCGGTTTGCGCCAGCGCCTGCACCAATGCGTGCGGATCGGCTTGTCCGACCATCGCGGCCTGAGACATCTGCTCGCTGTGTTTCAACGTGGCCGCAAAGTCCTGAAAACTGGCCTGAAGCCCCTGCGTCGTCCCGGTGTGTTCGGGATCGGCCTGTGTCGCGGGGCGTGCGCCGGTATAGCTCTGTGCGGCGGTCAGGGATCGGATGTCCATTCTGGCTGTCCTTTATTTTCTGAGCAATTCCATCAACGACGACGACATCTGCCGCGTCTGATCAAACATCTTGAGATTGGCTTCGTAGCTGCGCTGCGCTTCGCGCGCGTCGGCGATTTCGATCATCAGATCGACATTCGATCCCTGATAGTGGCCGCTTTCATCAGCCATCGGATGGCCAGGGTCGTAGATCCTGCTTAGGTCACGCCGATCAAGCGTGACACGACCGGCCTGCACCATGTCGCGACCGTCTTTTTGTACAGTTTCAAATGGCACCGTTTTGCGCCGGTAGCCCGGCGTATCGGTGTTCGAAATATTCTCGGACACATGCCGCAAGCGGGCGGCCTGTGCACGCAGGGCGCTGGCGGATGCGGTCAGAGAGTGGGAAAAATCGCTCATCTTCTTTCCTCTTAGCCACGACCCAGGCTGGTACGCAGGATATTCATGGATGACTTGTAAATAGCCAAAGCCCGGTCATGCTGGCGCTTAACATCGACCGATTTCAGCATCTCTTCTTCAAGGGAAACGCCGTTGCCGTTAGGATCGCCAGAAGGGACGGTATCGAACTCGGCCCAGCTTTTCGCATCAGAACCTCTGTGCAGATGACCCTGACGCGTGGCGCTCATAGTCGTTTCACGTTGTGAGATTTCGAAAGCTGTCTTGAAAGATTCGATATCGCGCGGCTGGTAGCCGGGTGTATCCGCATTGGCCATGTTGCGCGCAATGACCGCCTGCCGTTGCCCGGCATGGGTTGCCATTGCGTACGCGGTCTTAAAGACGTTCAGGTCATAGAACATCGGGGCTTCTCCCTCGATCAATTTCAATCAGGGCTTAACCCCGATTCCTTTAGAAACCGTTTTCAGAACTCAGTTGGAGAACCCACGATGTCAGATCTCGACCCGATGCTTCTGAAACATGAATTCGACAGGATGACTGCGGTCCGTCATGTGGGGCTGGTCAGTGGCGTCGCGCAGGGTCTGATCGAGATCAGCGGCCTGAACAGTCACGCGCGAATTGGCGACCTGCTTACATTGCAGCGGCGCTCGGGGCCTGATGTCTCAGGTGAAGTGCTGCATGTGGATGCGGATCATGTTCATATGATGCCAGGCGCCGCACCAGATGGTGTCAGTCTGGGGGACCGCGTGTATCTTGACCCCTCTCCGGGTTTCGCACCGGGCCTGCACTGGTTGGGGCGTGTTATCGATCCATTTGGCAAACCGCTTGACGGGAAACCTCTGCTGAACGGGGCGCAGGACCGCGATATCATGCAGGCCCCGCCGCCAGCTGTAACACGCAAACCGTTGGGAGAGCGGATGGCCACGGGGTTGTCCGTTCTAAACACAATGCTACCGATCGTGCGCGGTCAGAGGGTCGGGTTGTTTGCCGGGTCGGGCGTTGGGAAATCGACGCTCCTGTCAACTCTGGCACGCTCCATGCAGGCGGATGCAGTCGTAGTTGCACTGATTGGTGAGCGGGGGCGCGAAGTAAATGAATTTGTTGCCCATGCCATCGGTCCGGAGGCCATGCAGCGGACCATCGTGGTGGCAGCGACTTCGGACCAATCGGCCTTGTCCCGCAGGCGCTGCGCTTGGTCAGCGATGTCGACAGCAGAATTCCTGCGCGATCAGGGCCTGAACGTCCTGTTTCTGGCCGATTCAGTGACCCGTTTTGCTGAAGCACACCGGGAAATTGCCGTCGCCATGGGGGAAACGCCGTCTCTGCGCGGGTATCCGCCTTCGGTCACACCCCTGATCGCCAATCTGTGTGAACGCGCAGGACCGGGCGCGCAGGATCAGGGGTATATCACCGCCGTGTTCAGCGTGCTGGTGGCCGGATCGGACATGGATGAACCTGTCGCAGACATTCTGCGCGGCGTGCTGGACGGGCATATCGTGCTTAGCCGTGACATCGCCGAACGTGGGCGTTTCCCCGCCATCAATCTCAGCAGGTCCGTGTCCCGCAGTTTGCCGGGGGCGGCGTCCGAGGCGGAAAATCATATGATTTCGGAAACACGCAGACTTGTCGGAAGCTACGAACAGTCAGAAGTGATGATAAAGGCCGGGCTATATGCCGAAGGGTCAGACCCGCTTTTGGATCAGGCCGTGCGCGTTCACGACGAATTGGATTCGTTTTTCGGTAAACCGGATTCCGAAGGGATCGAAAACAGCTTTAGTCGACTGTCTCTGATTCTGCGCCGCGCATCGGTCGGGGTACCGCGTTAAGCGAATTCTGAACAGTTTTAAGTGTTAAGGCCACCTTAAGTCCTCCGCTGCTAGTCACAGAGTTGGGTGATAAAAAGGTGGTGGAGATGGGTGCGCAAACAAACGCGGCGCCAATCATCATCAAGAAGAAGCGTGTGTCAGGTGGCGATGGCCATCATGGCGGCGCGTGGAAAGTCGCGTATGCCGACTTTGTTACGGCCATGATGGCCTTCTTCATGTTGATGTGGCTGCTGAACGCAACAACGGAACAACAACGCAAGGGGTTGGCGGATTACTTCGCGCCGACAATCCCGCTGAGCCCGGAATCCGGGGGCGGTGACGGCGCTTTTGGTGGCGACAGTATGCTGTCAGAAGACACGCTGCTGCGGGACGGCCAAGGGGCTACAACCAAGTACGCAACCGAGTCGCGCCTGGCCCGTGGGTCCGTCGGCGTGGATGCACAGGGTGGCGGCAAAGGGAACAAGGAAGACTTCTCGACGCTTGAAGCCCAACTGCTTGGCCGCACCGGCGAAAGCGATGTGTCGGACAAGCTGCTCAAGCACATTGTCACACGCGTCACTGACGAAGGACTTGTCGTCGAACTCTTTGACACCGAGGATCAGGCATTGTTCGAATCGGGATCCGACACGCCAACCCGCTTCCTGCGCGCGCTGGCCCTGATCATCGCCCGATCCTCGGATTTAGTGACAAATTCGATCGCCGTTGAAGGCCATGTCAGCGCCTCGCCTGTTGCACAGGCCCGCAACACCGCCTGGGATCTGTCTACTGCACGAGCGCAAAAACTGCGCCAGTTGCTGCAGGACAAGGGCGTGACGGCACGGCGGATGGATCGCGTCACCGGCCATGCAGACCGTGAGTTATTTGCTAAAAACCCAATGGCCCCGCGGAACAACAGGGTCGAAGTGATCTTCCTGCGTCACCCCTAAAGGATAGAACGCATTTTACATGTTAGCGCGCTGTTAAGGGGCAGCGCGTTACCTGTTGCATCAACGACTGACGCAACAGAAGGGCGCGCCCATGACCATTTCCTCTTCGCTCAATGCCGGCGTGGCAGCGCTGAAAGCCAACGCCAACAGGCTGGCAACGATTTCCGACAACATCGCGAATTCCTCGACCTATGGGTACAAGCGGGTCGAGACGGATTTTCATTCTATGGTCACATCGGGTCAAGGTGGCAGCTATTCGGCAGGTGGCGTGCGCACGACAAGCCAGCGCATGATTGATCAGCGCGGACCCTTGGTAACAACCAGCAACTCCACCGACCTCGCGGTTCGCGGGCGCGGGATGTTGCCAGTGCGCCCTAGTTCGCAAATCGGCAATAACTCGAACGAAATGCTTTTGACCACAACCGGATCGTTCCGCACCAACGAAGAAGGGTATCTGGTAACCGAATCCGGCCTTGTTCTTCTAGGATGGCGCGCTGGTCCGGATGGGACCATTCCGTCTGTACCCCGCGACACACCCGCTGCACTTGAACCCATTCAACTGAGCGTCAATCAGCTCTCAGGCGCCCCAACAACAGAAATGAACCTGCGCATGAACTTGCCCGCCACGGCGACCGATGCGGGCGCTCCGGGCGACGTTCAACCTTTGTCGGTCGAGTATTTTGACAACCTTGGCAAATCCGAAAGCGTTGATATCCAGCTGATCCCAACCGTTCCGGCGACCGGCAGCAGCAATGAATGGACTATGGTTCTGCGCGATTCCGCCTCTGGCGGCGCAATCATCGGGGAATACACACTAACTTTCACCGACAACCGAACCGCAGGCGGCACTCTGGCCAGTGTCGCGGCAGTATCAGGTGGCGCATACGACCCAACGACCGGCAGCGTCATGGTCAACGTTGCCGGCGGTCCAATGGAGATAAATATCGGCATGATCGGCGATGCCGATGGAATAACCCAGCTCTCTGACACCTTTGCACCGGTTTCGATCACACGAGATGGTTCCGCCGTTGGTACAATGACTAGCGTTCAAGTGGATGAAAATGGCTATGTCTATGCGTTCTACGATACTGGCGTCAGCCGCCGGATGTTTCAGATTCCTCTCGCGGACGTGCCCAATCCCAATGGCCTGACGGCGTTGGACAGTCAGACCTACGCCCCGTCACGTGAAAGCGGCACATTCTTTCTGTGGAACGCAGGCGACGGCCCGACCGGAGATCTTGTTTCCTTCGCCCGCGAAGAATCAACTACGGACGTCGCAACCGAACTCACCTCTCTGATCCAGACACAGCGCGCTTATTCATCAAGCGCCACGATGATCCAGACGGTGGATGAGATGCTGCAGGAAACGACGAATCTGAAACGCTGAACCAGTGTCTGATCACAGGAAAGGAGCAGCCTCATGAACATGTCGACGGCACTCAACAATGCATTGGGTGGGCTGACAGCGGCCAGCCGAGGGGCCTCTGTGGTGTCCGGGAACATCGCAAATGCCCTGACACCGGGCTATGCGCGCCGTTCCCTTGAACTGACAACCAGCCAGATTTCCGGCAGCGGCGTCCGCACGGTTGGGGTGGTTCGGCACCAGGACCCTGTTTTAACCGCCAACAGACGGTCAACGGACGCCGAACTTGCGTTACAATCCGCAGTTTCGGATTTTCATACGCGTTTCGAACAACTAGTCGGGTCTCCAGCAAACGGGTCCTCGTTGTCCACGCGCCTGTCGGACTTGGAAAACAGCTTCATAACTGCAGCCAGCCTGCCTGATTCGGTCGAACGACTAGATCAGGTCGCGCGCTCGGCAGGTGATCTGGCCAACGCGCTGAATAAAGCATCTGAAGGCGTGCGGCAGGCGCGCTCGGACGCAGATCGCAAGATCGGCGCTCAAGTTGAAAACCTAAACCGGACTTTGCAGGATATCGAAGACCTGAACGCCAAGATTCCTGCCATTAAAAACTCGGGTGGAGACATTGGTGCCCTGTTGGATCAACGACATGTCCTGATCGATCAAGTCAACACGATGATTCCGGTCAACGTCGTGCCGCGCGTAAATGATCAGATGTCGCTATATTCCGATGGCGGCTTAATACTGCTGGAGGGCAAAGCGTCAGAGTTCACCTTTTCCACAACGGGTGAGACCATGCCGCATATGACGGTGGCAAACGGCCTTATGTCAGGGTTGGAGATGAACGGAAACCCTGTGCGCACAAGCGGTGACACCGCACAGATTCGTGGCGGAGCGCTGATGGCCCAGTTCACTATCCGCGATGAACTGGCTATTGAGGCACAGATGCAACTGGACACTGTTGCCCGCGACCTGATCGAACGGTTCGAAACGTCGGGGCTGGACCTCACCGCCCTGGTTAGCGATCCGGGCCTGTTTACCGACAATGGCAACCGGTTTGATCCTACCGCTTTTGTCGGGCTCGCCTCTCGGATTGCAATCAATTCTACGGTGGATCCTGACGTTGGCGGAGACAGCTGGAAGCTGCGTTCGGGTCTGGGCGCTGTGACAGCAGGTGATCCCGGACAAGCCGCTCAACTAAGTGCCTTCGGAAACATCCTGAGTGACGCGCGTCCGATACCTGGCGGAGTGTTCGGTACAGGAAACATGCGTGCCGCCGAGTTGACCGAGGCTTTGCTCTCTAAAGCGGGTGCACATGCGCATGCAGCAGATCAACGCCAGGCCTTCGCCAATAGCGCCCAACAACAAATGGCCCAGATCGAGGCCGAGCAAGGTGTAGATACAGATCAGGAACTGCAACGTCTCATGCAGGTTGAACAGACATATGCCGCAAATGCACGGGTTATCTCGGTCGTGGATGAATTGCTTGAAACTCTGCTGAGGTTGTAACGATGACTTTGACATCTATCGGCGATCTGGCGCGCGGTATGACCTTGCGCACGCGTGCCACAGACATAAAAACACAGATCGAAACGCTTTCGTTTGAGATGTCCACTGGACAGGTACAGGATATCTCAGGCCGGTTGGGGGGCGATTATTCGCAGCTTCTCGACTTGGATCGCAGCCTCGCCAGGCTCGACGCCTTTGGCATAGCAACATCTGAGGCGGCTCTGTTCGCCGATGCCATGCAGTTAAGCCTGACAACCTTCAGCGATTCTGTCGGAGAAATGACCGCATCCTTGTTGGCTTATGGAACCGCAAATCAGCCTGCGAACCATGAACAAGCATCGGTGCAGGCGAAAAACGAACTGGACACGATGATCTCGGCGCTGAACACGCGCGTCGGTGGACGTAGCCTGTTTTCCGGCACGGCCACCGACGTATCGCCTTTGCAATCATCAGACGATCTTTTGGCGGCGCTGAGGCCGCAGTTGACCGGGCTTGCGACTGTGTCAGATATCCGTCTGGCAGCAGACACATGGTTCAATGACCCGGCCGGGTTTGACGCCGTAATTTACCAAGGATCGAACAACACGCTTTCCCCGATGCAGGTATCAGAAAATGAAAGCGTCACACTGCCGATCACTGCAACGGACCCGGCTTTCAAAGCCGCCCTCAGGGACGTTGCAGTGGCCGCATTGGCAACAGACAGCGCATTGACGCTTTCCCCAGATCAACGCACGATGCTGTTCACGCAGTTGGGTGTTGATCTGGCCAACGCGCAGGATGATACCGTGCAACTCCGGGCCGAAGTCGGCACGGCGGAGGCCCGTATAGAAGAGGCAGCGACACGGAATTCGGCTGCTCGCACCAGCCTTGAATACAGCCGAAACGAACTGATCGCGGCGGACCCTTATGAAACGGCGGCAAAACTGCAAACTGTGCAGTTCCAATTGGAAAGCTTGTATTCCGTAACTGTTCGCAACGCGAACCTATCGCTGGTGAATTTTCTGAGATGAGGGCGCTGATACTTATCTTGGTCTTCCTTCCCAGCCTGGCTTGGGCGGGGGCAATCCGTCTAAAGGACCTGGTCGATTTTGACGGCGTGCGCGGCAACGATCTGGTTGGCTACGGCCTAGTCGTAGGTTTGAATGGAACCGTTGATGGATTGCGCAATGCCCCCTTCACCGAAGAAATCATGTCCAACATCCTCGAACGTCTGGGCGTCAACGTGAACGGCGAAGATTTTCGACCAAAAAACGTGGCAGCGGTTTTGGTCACAGCCAGCCTCCCACCCTTCTCCAGGGTGGGCGGTCAGATCGATGTGACTGTTTCGGCCATCGGCGATTCCAGCAGCCTGTTGGGCGGAACGCTGATCATGACACCTTTGAACGCAGCCGACGGTCAAATTTATGCTGTCGCTCAAGGCACAATTTTGGCGGGCGGCGTTTCTGCCGAAGGTGAGGCCGCTTCGGTGGTGCGTGGGGTGCCAACGTCGGGCGTCATACCATCTGGCGCGCGGGTTGAGCGTGAAATTGACTTTGACCTGTCGACCCTGACCCAAATGCGTCTTGCTCTGAGAGAACCCGATTTCACCACAGCCGCACGGATCGAATCCACGATCAATACCGAGTTCAACAGGGCCGTGGCCATCATGCGGGATTCGGGAACGGTTGAACTTAACATTGCCGCGACGCAAGCGGTATCAACGGCCCATGCCATCGGGCGAATCGAAAACATACTGGTTGAACCGGAATCAAAAGCGCGCGTGGTCGTCGATCAGCGGTCGGGTACCATCGTTATGGGGCAAGAGGTCCGCATTTCGCGCGTCGCTGTTTCTCAAGGCAATCTGACGTTAACAGTGCAAGAGGCCCCGATTGCAGTGCAACCCAACCCGTTTGCCAGAGGTGAAACAGTGGTCGTGCCCCGCACCATCGCTGGCATCGAAGAGGAAGAAGGCACCGGTCTTGCCGAAATCCCCGAGGCGACAACTCTGTCCGAAGTGGTTGCTGGATTGAACGCGCTGGGCGTGTCGCCTCAGGACATGATCGACATTTTGAAAACCATAAAAGCAGCGGGCGCGCTGCACGCAGAGTTCATAGTCAGGTGACGGCGGAAGGGCGTGCTGATTGCACGCCCCTCTACGCTTTACTTTGACTTCCAGCTGTCCAGCCAGCGCCGAAACCTGGTGCGCCGTTCTTCAATTGCGTCACCCGCCGCATACAGCCCGTCTTCCACGTTTTCGATCATCGGGTCGATCCGGGCCTCCCGGAACCTGCGCCAGCGCACCCATATCGCCCAGACCACCGCGGCAAAAATCGTCAGGAATATGATGTTGAACCAGGGGATAATCCGCGCATCCGGCCCATCCACATGGTTGATGAAGATGGCGTTTGGAAAGATCGACAGAAACTCATTGCGCCAGCCGTAGTGAGTAACAACCACCCATTTCGGATTCTCTTTGGTCGATTTCGCATCATTGGCTTCGGTATACAGATTTGCGGTATCGAACTTGAAATAGGGGGGCCAACCCCATCCAGTATCCTCGTTTCGATAGACGATGGGTTTACCGCTTTCGCGAACGGCCTGAATGAACTGCACGTCCCGATTGGCAAGGCTTGCGGACTGGTCCTGGGGTTCAGACCAGAAAATCCGGGTCCAGTCGTTCAGATCCTGCCGTTCTTCATAGGTATTGACGATGCGCACAATGTCATGCTGCGGCAGTGAGTATTGCAAGACCGCCGCAATCGTACCCCAGAAGATAATAATGAACGCCCATTTCACATAGGCCATGCCTAAATCCTCACATGTAATTCACAATGTAGATCAGCGCGCCAATCGCCACCCACGGCACAATATAGACACCCAGGATCAGTTTACGCCGGAACGAATTGTCATACACATGCAATCCGCGTTCGACAAAGGCTTCTTTGTTGCCCGTTTTGCCTTTTTTATCCCACCAGTCCTCAAGCTTACGCCGCCGAATGCCGCGCGAATAGAAAGACAGCGCCACATAGGCAATCGTCTGGACCACCAGCAAGATCAGCAACAGGCGCAACAATCCGATCATATCAGCCTTTCCTCACCGAACCCCAGGGACCGACCCGAGCGATTATGTCATCGCTGACCCGGTCATTGCCGCTCATATCCGGCTCATGCCCAAACAACGCGGCGCGGGCCCCTTGCTTGTCCACCTGATACTCACGCGCAAGGAAGTCGGCAACATAGGCTTTCTTGCTCTCGGGCCAACCTGAATATGTGCGGTAGAACAGCTCTTTATGGCAGATGAACATCTGGCGCGGGTCCAGCGGGGCCAACTCAGACAGCAGCATGTTCACCAGATCGCGGTTCGGTGTATCCGCCGCGCGCAAAGTATAGAAATAGGCCGGATGGTCCGAGGTGATACGCGGCCATGGCCCCCCATCGCTCGCCCAGCGCAGCAATTGAGCGAGCCTGTGATAAGCCTCGGGCAGGCGATCCGAGTGGTTGCGCGCCAGCCGACGCATGTCGCTGCGATCCAGCCCGGTCAGGTCGACATCTGCATCCGCAGCCGCATCGACGGTCAGGAAATCCATCTTTTGTTGCAGGATCGCGGCGGCATCCACGCCGCGCGCTTTGACAATCGGTTCGACCAGATCGTTGTAGTCCAGAAACTTGGCAATCTGGTTCCGCTGTGACGGGTCGAAGGTGTACTTTATCGGCAGATCATCCGGCTTTTCGCCCATACAGACGGCCGCCGGGTGATCCACATCCGGAAACAGATACAGCCCGCCAAAATGCGCGGTCCAGAAATTGCGCTGCTCAAAATCCGTGTGGCGCAGACGGACCGGATTGCGGGTGACGTCGCCGGTTTCTTTGGCCGTCTCGATCATCTTGGCGATCAATACGTCGTCGAACCACGCATCCTCTTCGGTCTTGAACCGTTCGACCATCCCCGCCAGTTGCTGGGCCTTGCGCAAGGTGCCGCCTGCGGTGTCGGCCTCAATCTCGATCTTGCGCAGGTTCAGCAGGTCGCGCGGCGTGGACAGTTTGAAAACCGAGTTCACCAACTCTCCGGCCACTGCATCGGTGGCGGTCAGGGCGAACAACTGCGCCTCGTTCATCTCGATGAATTCACGCAGGATATCACGCGAGGTCGAGAATTTGACATTCAACAGCGGCGCGCGTTTCTGTTCGGTCGTCAGCAGGATGAACTGCCGGTTGACCCCGTTGGGATTGAGGTAGAGCGTGTCCTCCAGCTCAATCCCCACCTCCGGCGAATAACCCGAGATATCGACATGGAAATCCGTCAGCGCCGTGGTCTTGCCCGCCAGATGCTGCAGCGCGCGGTTATACCGCTCGACCAGAGCCGGGCTGGAGATGTGGACAAGATTACCGAACATCAGGCCTTTTTCGATGAGGCGGATCACTAAGCGGACCTTCCTTCCTTTGATTTAACACTAAACGCTGGCAAAGAACTTCTCATCTATTGTGACCGACTCAATCATTTCTGTCGCAACCCCAAGGTCGTTTTCTTTGAGCAAATCACACAGGCGATCCCCATCAATTAGGTCAATCGCGGTAGCCCCATCCCTTGTAGCTTCGTCCGAAGCTTGCGCGGTGAAATTTCCAGTCGTTATGAACAATCCTTTGTCTGCTCGCCCCATCATCGCCCCTTTAAAGTCGCGAATTTCCGATGACCCAACACTTCCTTTGTAGCGTTTGCACTGAAAGAACACCTGGAACGAAACGAGGTTCACCCGAAGAACGCCGACACCGTCGATTCCACCGTCACCGGATTTTCCACGGACTTCGACTTTGGTAAACCCTGCTTCCCGAAGCAAGCGCTGTGCTAAACGTTCAAAGGCGTATGGGTCCATTTGTTTTAGACTGGTAAGTAACCTTGATTTCCACGTCTCTGTATCAGGCGTCTCTTCGATATTGCCACTCTGATCAGAAGGTGAAAACAACTCGGGCTCATCCCCGTTTTGTTGTTTCTTCTTCCGGCGCTCGCGAGCTCTAGCTTTTTCTTCTTCGTTAACCTGGTCGATTATTCGCTGAGTATCGTCAATTGTATCTATGGTGCTTCCGAACTCAGTTAACGCCCAAATGCCACGAGCGGAATTCTCGAGCGCACCACCCTTCTTCAAAAAGGTTCGAGCCCAAGCCAGATAGTAGTTCAATCGTGGTTGGCCTTGGTTAGTTCCGGTCATCATGAAGGATTGTTCTTCCTCAGAAACGCCTTCAAGTTCCGCGACCTTCTCGTCAAGTTCGTAAATACTTGCGGAGCCCCCTACCTGTTTCATAGCCTCGACGGTTACCAGCATCATGCCAGGCATTTCCGGGTAGCCTTCTGCTTCAATAACAAATCTTCTAGTCAAAGTTCTTTCCTTTTAAATACCGCCGCTTGGCCTCTTCCATCCGGCCCATCTCACGGACAGCGTTCTCGATGGCGACCTCGTCGCTCTTGTCGGCATAGCGGAACTCGCTGTCGGCGTAGCGGTTGATCTCTTGGATCACCATCTCAACCGTGATCGGCTGGCGCAGGTCTTCGATCATCGCTTTCTTGGTGTCGTAGTCGCGGAACAGGAACAGGTCGGGGTTCTCCATCCACTCGTCGGGCAGTTCGAAATCCATCGCGCGGACCTTGACCGCGTCGGTGATGTTCTTGATCGCACGACCGGTGAACCGCTCATCCGCCTGCTGGATCGCCTTGAGGTAGTTGCCCAGCTTGGCGATCGTGTCCATCTGGCCGATCTCGTGGGACACCCGGTCATAGACCTGCAATAAAGCATCCTCATGCGGGCGGGAATGGCTTTCGAAACTGGCGGCGACGGCGTTTTTGATCTCCTGCGCGGCATAGGCGTCGTGTTCGCCCAGCGGGATGTCGTGGTTGCGACCCATCAGCAGGTGCAGGATGTCGATGTAATCCTCGCGCGTTTGCGGCCCGTCCACCAGAAACCGCGCGCCCGCCCGCTGGCGCAGGGCGTCGTCCACATTCTCAGGGTAGTTCGAGAACATGCCAAAGGTGCAATTGCCGCGCACGACGGTGTTGGCGCCAGCAAAGCTCTCCATCAGTACAGCGGTGATTTCCAGTTGGCCCGCGCTGGACTGCCGGTCGCCGCGTTTTCCCGCCAGTTGGTCTATATCGTCGATGGTCCCGAAACCGATGACCGAGGGATCAATGATCGTATTGATAAAGGCTTTGGCGTTCTGGCCGGACTTGCCCTGATAGCTGTCGATATTGTCGGTGCTCAGGTTCTGATAGCGGAACGGATAGCCCGCGTTCTGGCAATAGTCATTGATCAGCCCGGCCATCATCTGGATCAGGGTGGTCTTGCCGGTGCCCGGTTTGCCGTCACCCATGAAGGTAAAGATGAACCCGCCGAGTTCCGCAAACGGGTTCAGGCGGCGGTCGAAGTCATAGGCCATCAGCATCTTGGCCAGCTTCATCGCCTGATACTTGGCGATATGGTTGCCCACCACCTCGTTCGGTTTCTTGAACGTCATGGTCAGAGTGGAGGATTTGGCCTTTGAGGCCGGCTCGAACCCTCGGATCGTCAGGTCATCGGCGTCGATATGCCAGGCGGCGTTCTGGAACGGGGCCAGATGGTCCGCCGACTGCGCACGCAGGGCGGCCTTTTCCATCAACTGCTCGGCATAGGCACTTGTGGCGGCGATCAGGTGGGCGTCGTCAGGGGCGTGTTTGGCCAACATTTGGTCCAGCTCCCACAGCGCGCCATGCAGGGCGAGTTGGCCGTTGTCGGTCAGGATCTCTTCGACCTCGCCGATATCGACGGTGGTTTCACTTAGATGTGAGGACATCAGATACGCCAGCGCATTTCCAAGCACATGCGATGAGATAAGCGCCTCCGCGGTCAGCAAACCCGAGAACTCGGCCTTCCGCGCGGCAGGCAGATCCCCGGCTAGGTTCGCACGCTTCAAATCGGCCAGCGGTGTCTGGTCCGCATAAGCCTCGGCCACAGCCAAAGCGATTGCGATGGCGCGGCGAATGGCCTGTTGCGTGGTGGCCTGCGGCGGCGAGACCAGCGTATCGCCGTCATCGGATGCCTCAATCCGTTCAACCAGATGCACCCCGTCTGCGCGTACAGTGCGCCGCGTCACCAAACCGGGTGTGGTGGATCGAAACCGCCTCCCGGTCGTGACACCCGGAGACCGCTCGACCGCCACTTCAACCGGTTTCGCAATCCGCGGCGCGTGTTCGAACCCATTCAGCAAGGCGGTCGCCGCCGGGTAATGTTTGCGAATATCGTCTTCGCGCAATTCCATCTGATCTGACGTCAAACTCATTTGCTCAACCCTGCATCTTCTTCTCGTCCAAAATACGGTCGCCGAAGGCGAAAAACTCAATAGCGCAACACCTGTCCTGCCTTGCTAACGACGAATTTGCGCACATCGGCAAACCCCGGCGGGTTGCGCTCGGCCAGCACCTGAAAGGGGCGTTGGGGCAGGATGATCGACCGCTGCGTCCGCGTGGCCCCGGTCTCAGCGCCCTGCCCGCCAAACGGATCCAGCGCGAAAATCTCGCGCTCGACGGTTGAAAACCATCCGGCGCGTTCTTCGATGACCTCTTCGCTTTCCAGCTCCTCGGTGGTCCAGGCCAGTGCCCAATCTTGACCTTCGGGTGCCTGTGCGTCCTCCAGCACCTGCCGCAAAGGACCCGATTGCTCGGTATAGGCCGAGGAATACATTGGCCCCACATGAATGCGGCGCAGGTGTTTGGGATGCAGGTCGTCAAAATCCTGGTCGAAGCCCTTGGCGATGGTCACCAGTTTCAAACCGCCCAAAGACTGCGCCATCAGATGCGCCTGCACCTCGGGCCAGCGGCGCTGGTCCTTGGGCAGGGCCGTCTTGCCGCTGTCCTCAAGCTGCATCAAGTAGATGACCGGCAGGTTGATCTGGCTGTCATAGACCGCCCAGTGGATCATGAACTTGCGCCGATCCCCCTCATTCCCGATCCAATGGCATTCGGGATCGTTGCGGGCCCAGAACAGCTGACCTTTCAGTAATTCTTCATAAAAGAGCCTTTGTGACAGGGCGAATTGCAGCTTGGTGGGGATCTCCCGGTCGCCAATAATTGTCCGAACCATGTCGGTTTTCAGATCGTCTTCCGACGGCATATTCGCCAGATGCACCTGCGCCTGCTGCGCGTCATTGGCCATGGTCAACAATTCGGCCGCCACCGGAAACCCGCTGTCGCGCTTGTCCATGGCCAGGCTGCCAAAGAACCGCCCAGTATCGCGCCCGACCAGCAGGTATTTCATGGACAGTGCGCGGAAGGTATAGAGCAACCCCGAGAGATACCGCGACACGATCCGCACCTCTTGCTTGCTGATCGCGCCCTCCGCCTCCATCGTCGCGGCCACGCGCAGGAGGTGGACAGTGATCACCTCAAATTTGCGGAAATAGCGGCGCGAGGCGAAGGTGTCGGTCAGGCCGACATGGTCTTGGGTGGGGTCAGTCATTTGCGGTTCTCGGCAGCATTTCAACTTCTGAAATCACTGCCCTTCATCCTTGACAGAAAGCACTCTTCCAAATGCATCAAGTTCAAAGAAGCTAAAGAGCATATTGGCCTCCGATTGGCGCACATTGAAGAATTGTGGCTCGCGGCTCCGAATGGTGTGAGCAGTCATTGAAAACAGCGCGCGGGCTAGATTTCCAAGACACCCAACCAAGATGAAAATAATTGCCAGAAAAAGTGCTGCGAACACAATTCCGTTTACTGCCTCTTGGCTGGCAACCTGAAAGGGCGCATCGGCACCAATTTTCGACAACGAAACACCGACACCAGAGAGAAAGGAGACTAATCCCCCTGCAATCGTGAAAAAAATGCCCAAGAGGCCAAACCTGCAAAATACTTTCCAGCTCCACATCAGGGTTTAACCCCCATACAAATTTTTATCATGCTTCTCGACAATAGACGCAAACCGGCGGGCAAAGCGTTCGTCCGCCTTGGCCTTTTTCTCCAGCACGTCGCGGGCAAAAACCATGTGGTCCTCGTGCGCTTCAAGCATATCGGCCATTTTCTGGTTGGTCGCGGTGCCGATGGCGGCCATTGCGGTTTGCGCCTCTTGGTCGGTCTGCACGCCGATCTCGTTGATGCGGTGCGCCACGTCCTGCTGCTGCGCTGTTTTCAGCGATTTGGTCAGGGCGTCATACAGCACCACGCGCTGCTGCGTGTCTGTCTGCAGCTTGTTGATCAGCACCATCTGAGTCGCCGCCTGGTTCTGCAATGAATCGACCCAGGTCTTGCCTTTCTCGATATAGCGCTCCAGCGTCTGCGACTTGGCCAGCTTGACCTGTTCTTCCTGAACCTTGGCGTTGTATTGCTTGTTCAGCTCGGCCAATTCAGTCTCTAACTGGGTCCGCGCGGCGGCATCCTGTTCGACGCTGATCTTGTTTTCCAGCGTGATGATCGTCGGATCCATGCCTTGGATCTCGGCGCGCAACGCCTCAAGCTCGGCCACGGTCGCCTCACGGTCATCCAGTGTGCCGGTCAAGTTGTCCTCAACTTTGACGCGCTGCTCTTCCAGTACGGACAGCTGCCCCTGCAACAATTGCACGATCACATCTGATTTAGCGATCAGGTCTTGCAGCTTGTCGTCGATATTGGCCGTGCGCATCCGTTCCTGCCGCATCGACTCGGACTTACCTTTCGAGAAGATGCCAACAAACGACTCCCACCCGGTTTTCGAGCGCATTTCGTCGAAATCTTTGGAAAACGCGTTTGTAACGTCATCCAGCCCCATGATCAGCTCGGCGATATTGGCATTCATCACCTCGGTATGGGTGTGAACATCCTCGAGCGTTGCGTTTTCAATGTCGATATCCGCCTCGGCGGTGCCGATCTTGGCCCGCGCAGCCTCAATCCGTGAGGTCAGCCCTTCGATTTGCGACTGGGACTCACGCACTTTTGCCTGAGTTTCTTCTATAAGGGCTTCGAATTGCTGGTTCGACATCTCTGGTGTCCCTTTTTGTCTGTTTAACCAATAAGATAGGGAATGTTACACCGATTTACATCCCCCTGCGCTAATTTTTCCACCAGACTTTTGCAAACTCGGGGCAAAAAAGATAGGCGGCTGGCTGCAGCCTAACGTGGATCGGTATACGAAAATCACACACTATTCAGCCAAATCTGGATTGATTTAGGGGGCGAAGTGGCCATAGACAGTTTCGAACCCGCTGATTGGGTGCGCGCAAACATTATTCCTGCCGGAGGCTAGCCCATGCTGGACGCAACTACAGACCTGAAGTCGATTTTGAAGAACCCTGAACTGCTGGCGACGAAAGCCTATATAGGCGGCCAATGGGTGGACGGGGATAACGGGACGTTTGACGTGACCAACCCCGCACGCGGTGACGTAGTCGCTGAAGTGGCCGATGTCAGCCGTGCCCAGGTTGCCGGAGCGGTTGCACAAGCTGAAGCCGCGCAAAAGGAATGGGCCAAACTGACCGGCAAGGAACGTGCGGTGATCCTGCGCCGCTGGTTCGATCTGATGATGGAAAACGCTGAGGATCTGGGCAAAATCCTGACGGCCGAGCAAGGCAAACCACTTGCCGAGGCGATTGGTGAGATCGGCTATGGCGCGTCCTTCATCGAATTCTTCGGCGAAGAAGCCAAGCGTGTCTACGGTGAGATGATCCCGGGGCATCAGCGTGACAAGCGGATCATGGTGCTGAAACAACCGATTGGTGTTGCGGCGTCGATCACACCATGGAACTTCCCCAACGCAATGATCACCCGCAAAGCCGGTCCTGCCCTGGCCGCGGGGTGTGCGTTTGTTGCGCGCCCGGCCAAGGAAACACCCTTGTCCGCTCTGGTTCTGGCCGTTTTGGCCGAAAAGGCTGGCATTCCGGCTGGTGTGTTCAACGTGGTTCCGTCGTCGCGCGCCAGCGAAATCGGCAAGGAATTCTGCGAAAACCCCGGCGTGCGCAAGCTGACCTTCACCGGTTCAACCGAGGTCGGTCGCATCTTGCTGAAACAGGCTGCCGATCAGGTGATGAAATGCTCGATGGAATTGGGCGGCAATGCTCCGTTTATCGTGTTCGACGACGCCGATCTGGATGCAGCGGTCGAAGGCGCGATGATGTGCAAGTTCCGCAACAACGGTCAGACCTGCGTCTGCGCCAATCGTATCTACGTGCAGGCTGGCGTTTACGACGCCTTCGCAGCCAAGCTGAAAGCCGCCACCGAGGCGCTCAAGGTAGGTGACGGTCTGACCGACGGAACCACAACCGGCCCGCTGATCAATGCTGAAGCTGTCGCCAAAGTTGAAGAGCATATCAAGGACGTCACCGACAAGGGCGGCGCGGTTTTGACCGGTGGCCTGCCGCATGATCTGGGTGGCACGTTCTTCCAGCCGACCATTGTGACCGGTGTGACCCAGGATATGTTGGTCGCGCAGGACGAAACCTTTGGCCCGTTGGCGCCTTTGTTCAAGTTTGAAGATGAGGACGATGTCATCGCCATGGCCAATGACACGATCTTTGGTCTGGCCTCTTACTTCTACGCCAAGGACCTGAGCCGCGTCTACAAAGTGGCCGAGGCGCTGGAATATGGCATCGTAGGCGTGAACACGGGCATCATCTCAACCGAGCTGGGCCCGTTCGGTGGCGTCAAGCAATCCGGTCTGGGCCGTGAGGGCAGCCACCACGGTATGGAAGACTATTTGGAAATGAAATACGTCTGCATGTCGGTTTAATCTGACCTGGCCCCGGTGCAAAGCGCCGGGGCCATTCGGTTTGTCATAAAACTGCAAATAAACCGTCACATCCCTGCAATGACCTGCGTTCATCCCCCTCTCATCCAACTGAGAGGGGATACTCAACGATGTCTTTGCGTTTTGCCTGCCTGACATCTGCCCTTGCCCTGACCGCCGGTCAGGCCGTGGCAGAGATGAACTTCAACCGAATTGCGTCTTTTCCAGTCGTCAAGAACATAGCCGAAGGGGCCGACACCACCCGAGAAACCTCGCCCGAGATCATCGCGGCCACCGCGGATGGTATGACGCTGGTTTATACCGACAGCCCATTGGGCGTGATCGGCATGATCGACATCACTAACCCCGCGAACCCGGCCCCGCTGGGCGCGATGGAAGTGGGCGGCGAACCGACCTCCGTGGGCATTGTTGGCACGACGGCTTTTGTCGGCGTGAACACGTCGGAAAGCTATACCGCCCCGTCCGGCAAACTGATCTCAGTCGATATCGCAAGCAAGGCCGAAACCGGTGCCTGTGATCTGGGCGGTCAGCCTGACAGCGTCGCCATCGCACCGGATGGCAGCTTTGTTGCCGTTGCGATCGAAAACGAACGCGACGAAGACCTGAACGATGGCATAATCCCACAATTGCCCGCCGGATCGCTAGCACTGGTGCCACTGAAAGACGGCGCGCTGGAGTGCGCGGGTATGACGATGGCCTCGCTAACCGGTTTGGCAGAGGTCGCGACCACCGACCCCGAGCCCGAATTCGTTGACATCAACGCTCTGGGTGAAACCGTTGTCACATTGCAGGAAAACAACCACATCGCAGTGGTCGACAAGGACGGCAACGTGGTCAGCCATTTCTCGGCAGGCGCGGTTGATCTCGAAGGCATCGACGCCACTGATGAGCGCGGCGCGCTGATCTTCACCGAAAGCCAGCCGGGCCGTTTGCGCGAACCGGACGCGGTGAAATGGATCGACGACAATCACTTCGCGACCGCCAACGAAGGTGACTATGAAGGCGGGTCGCGTGGTTGGACAATTTTCCACAAAGACGGCACCGTTGTTTACGAGAACGGCACCGATTTCGAGAAGGCCATCATCCAGATCGGCCACTACCCCGACAAACGCTCGGACAGCAAAGGCGTTGAGCCGGAAAGTGTAACCGTGGCCACCTTTGGCGGCACGCCGATGATCTTTGTCGGGGCCGAGCGCGCCTCGGTCGTGGGTGTCTATGACGCCACCGACCCAGCCAACCCAGTGCTGAAACAACTGCTGCCTTCAGGCGTTGGACCGGAAGGCTATGTTGCGATCCCCGAGCGTAACCTGCTGATCTCGGCCAACGAGAAAGACCTGATCGAAGATGGCGGCCCGCGCGCGCATGTTTCGATCTTCGAATATCAGGACGCCCCGGCCAACTATCCGCATCTAACCTCGGAAGGTGCGGATGAACTGATCGGATGGGGGGCTCTGTCCGGCTTGGTCGCGGATGAGGACGGCATGATCTATGCGGTCAATGACAGCTTTTATGGCTTCCAGCCGTCGATCTTCAAGATCGACCCCAGCCAGAGCCCGGCACGGATCGTGGACGTGATCCGCATCCACCGTCAGGACGGTAATCCGGCGCAGAAGCTGGATCTGGAGGGCATCACGCTGGACGGCCAAGGTGGTTTCTACGTCGCCTCCGAAGGCCGCACCGACCGCGTCATCCCCCATGCGATCTATCACGTCTCGGCAGATGGTCTGATCAAGGACCGCAAGGGCGAGATCGGCCTGCCGCCGGAACTGATGGCAGTTGAGAAACACTTTGGTTTCGAAGGCATCACCAAGGTGGGCAATACCCTGTGGATGGCAGTTCAGCGCGAATGGAAGGATGATCCGGAAAACCACGTGAAACTGGTGGCCTACAACCTTGAGACTAAGGAGTGGGGTGCCGTGCATTACCCCAAGGCAGACCCGGAAAAGGGCTGGGTCGGTCTGTCGGAAATCGTGGCCTTTGGTGATCATGTCTATGTCATCGAGCGCGACAACCAACATGACCACCGCGCCGTAACCAAAAAGGTCTACCGCATCCCGCTGTCCGAAATGACCCCGGCCCCACTTGGCGGCGCATTGCCCGTGGTCAGCAAGCAAGAGGTCCGTGACCTGCTGCCCGACCTGACCTCGACCGGTGGTTATGTTCTGGACAAGATCGAAGGTCTGGCCATCCTGCCCTCGGGCGAGGCGTTTGTGATGACCGACAATGACGGCGTTGACGATGCCTCGGGCGAGACGATGTTCTGGTCGATCGGGTCAGTCACGGCTGGGAATTAATTTATTTGCAAGACGTCAATGGGCCCCGCACGAAATTGTGCGGGGTCATTTTGGTTCTAGCGTCAGCTTTGAGCCTATATTGACCGATGCTGCGCCAGGCACGAACGATCGGTTTGAGAAATTGGAATGATAGAAACTTCAGGGGCTAATGGAACCAAGGCCAATCATGCACTAACACTCAATTAGGACCCCTCAATACGGAGACTGTTTCACCATGGTCACGCATATTTTCGTCGTAGAATCCAATTGCGTCGATCCTTCTCGGGAGGATGAGTACAATCAGTGGTATGACGACATCGACCTGCCGGATGTCCTCGCCATCAAAGGAATCCTGCGTGCCACCCGATACATCTGTGAAGCTGATTTGAATTCACGCTATGAACGTGCCGAAGTGTGTGAGGGCAAGGGAAAGTACTTAACAGTTTACGAAATTGAAACGACTGACATTGATTCAGTGCTTCGATCGTTGGACGCGGGCGTTTTGCAAATGGAGAAGCGCGGAAGGCTTACGGATTTGATCGAAGTCACTGCGCGACGACTTTATAAAACCGGAAAGATGCTTTCAAAATAAAGAAAACTCCATGATTGACGCTAACGTCAATGACCCACCCAGTACCAAAGTTGCGTCTAAGCACAAAAGGTACTGTAAGCGTTCTGTATCAAGTTTACCGACGACCAATAGCCGACACTCGTTCCGATATGCCAAATGGCAGAATTGTCCGCCTACCGAAGGTCCCGATGACGAAAAAACATCGCCCCGCGTCTGGAGGAACGCGGGGCGGGTGTTGCGGCAGTCAGGGAGGAGGCGACTGCCGCGGAACGTTAAGGCGCGTTAGTTGACAGCTTTGGCGTCAACGACGTCCTTCTCGATGGCCTTGGCCGAAGTGATCTCGATACGGCGTGGTTTCAGCGCCTCGGGTACTTCACGCTTCAGGTCGATGTTCAGCATGCCGTTTTCGTGGCTTGCGCCCGTGACGCGGACGTGGTCAGCCAGAGCAAAACGACGCTCGAACGCGCGGGTGGCGATGCCGCGGTGCAGATAGCTGCGATCCTTTTTCTCGGCGGCTTTCTTGCCAGCGACAATCAGCGAATTCTCTTTCACTTCGACGGACAGGTCATTTTCCGAAAAACCGGCAACAGCGACCGAAATGCGATAGGTGTCGGCGTCAGTTTTTTCGATATTGTATGGTGGGTAGCTCGGCTGAGCCACATCATTGGTCAGAACGCGATCCATCATATCGGCGATCTGATCAAAGCCAATGGTCGCGCGGTGCAGCGGTGCAAAGTCAAATGTACGCATGTGTCGTATCCTCATCCTTGAGCGATTTACGAAATTTTGCCCTCCGACTGGACGGGCAGTGGTTCATACCGGACCCCGTTGTGGCGATCCGATATTCATCACATGGGTAGCGATTTGACCGAGTTCAACCCCCGCCAGAGCTGATGAATTTTGCACCAGACGCGGACTTGCCTGACCCCACCTGCAGCCTGCGGATTGACGCTTTGGGTTGCGGCGCATCGCGTCGCATGATTGCCTTTAGCTCGGCGACAATTTCACCAAGCTCCATACCAAAGCCAACCTTTCGGCTGCCATTTGTACCAACCGCCGAAACCACCGACAGAATCTGCCATCGCGATCCCTTCTTCGTCAGAATGGCGGACCCGGACGAGCCAAACGTGATGTCACAATTGAACAGGATCAGGCCCTGACGACGATCAATGATCCGGCAGGAGCGTTCTCGTGTGATCGCCTCGGACCGGCCGCGCCCATACGAAGCGATACTGACCTCATCCCCCAGAACACGCCCACTGTACAGCGCAAAGGGATCTGCGACGGAATAGGGGATGGGCTTATCAAGTCGCAACAGCGCAACGTCAATCCGAACGCTTTCGCTCGAAAGCGGCGGTCTAGAGCCGTAGTTGGGGTGGATCGCAACCTGTGTGACCTGACGTTCTGCCAGGGCTTTCCCGTTGCTCAGCCCTGCACGAAAAGTGATGTCCTCGCCGGCAAACGCTGTTCCGGTACTTTGGTCCACGGCACAATGGGCAGCTGTCAGCACCATGTCTTGCGCGATCAGCGTACCGGTGCAAAAGGATCCGTCCCCCATGTCCAGACGCCCAACCGCCTCCCATCCGTAAAGATCGTCGCGATCCGTCAGCTTACGCTTGTTTGATTGAGCGTGGGACGTGGTTGCCAAAACACTCAGTCCGACAATGAGGCTGAAGAAAACTCTGATCATGGTCTGATAAACCTTGCGCCGATGTTCTTCCCTGCCCCCGGCCCAGGCGTTGACAGCCCAAACCCTCGCCCTGCAGAAAGCTCGTCGCGCAGCAGTTGCAGCGAGTGTTCAACCGCAGTGCCTATTGCTACGTTCTGGCCGTCCAGACTGGCCTTGGCCGCCACAACCGACACGATCTGAGGGCGCGCGCCTGCAAAGGAAAAGACCGGCGCACCTGATGAGCCAAAATCAACGTCACAGGACATGATCATGACACCCTGCTGCCGGTTCATGACTGAGCAGACCTGCTGCAGCGAAGGGACCTCGGACCGGTCATGCGCATAAGAGACCACGCCAACTTCGGCACCTCTGCGGGGCTGATTCCCTGACTCAAAAGGAATGACGGCGGTATTTCTGATCGGTTGCCACAGCTCGATCAAAGCCACGTCTGCGCTGACCCTGTCGGCCGTGGATTCTGCACCAAATTGATAGTCGGGATGGACCACAGCTTGCCGCGCAGTCCGATAGGCCAGGGCACGGCCTAAACGCCACCCGGCCAGAAACTCAATTTCCGACGGATTGATCCGTTGCCCGGACACCTTGTCAAACAGGCAATGCGCTGCTGTCAGTACCAGCGTTGGCGACACCAGCGTTCCGGTGCAAAACCCTCTGCCTGCAATGTCCAGCCGCCCGACAGCCATCCAATCGCGCCCGGAATCCGAGGTGTCCAGACTTTCCAGCCCGGTATCCTGCGCTGTGGCCGCCATCGGCATGACACAGAGCACAATAGCCTTGATCCAGTTGCGCACGCGGTTCTCCGGGACTCACTCTGACCTTTTTGTCCTACGGGTTACGTTGGGCGAAAATAGGGCAATCAGGGGTTATAAGAAATTCCGGGCAAGTGATGCGCGTCGGCACCAAAGCGAATTACTTCAGGATCGGTACAGCGTCCCTGGGGTGTTGCAACGACGGCGGCCTTGGTCCGCCGGTCGCCCAGTCCAACAATTCAACCGTGTGCACGACCGGCACTTGGGTACCCGACCCGATCTGCATCATGCATCCGATGTTTCCGGCTGAGATCAGGTCCGGCTTCTTCGCCTCCAGCGTTTTGACCTTGCGCTTTTTCAATTGGCCCGAAATCTCGGGCTGCATCAGGTTGTAGGTGCCTGCGCTGCCACAGCACAGATGGCTATCTGCAGGCTCAACAACTTGGAACCCTGCCCGTTTCAGCAAGTCCTTAGGATAGGTCTTAATCTTTTGTCCGTGCTGCAACGAACAGGCCGCGTGATAAGCGACCGTAAGGTCTTGGTCGCGCCCTTCAGGAAGGTCCAGTTGCATGACCAACTCGCTGATATCCATGGCAATACCCGCGACACGCGCCGCGTCCTTGGCCAGAGAGTCATTGCGGAACATGTGCCCATAGTCTTTCACCGTCGTGCCACAACCAGACGTATTGATGACGATGGCGTCCAAGCCGTCACCATCCATTTCGCGCGCCCAGGCCTTGATATTGGCTGCGGCAGCCGCGTGGCTTTCACGACTTTTACCCATGTGGTGCGTCAAGGCTCCACAACATCCGGCGCCTTCGGCCACCACAACCTCGCACCCCAAACGCGTCAGTAACCGGATCGTAGCATCGTTAATGTCGGTATTTAGAGCCTTCTGTGCGCAGCCGGTCATCAGCGCGACACGCTTTCTTCGTTCTCCCTTGGGCGCAAAGCTCTGAGGGTCGTCGTTGCGACTGACCGGCGGGATGTGCTTTGGGGCCATGTCCAGCATCGCCCGCAACCGGGCGTCGGGCATCAGAAACCGAAACGGACGGCCCAACTTTGCTCCGATCAAGGCCCAGCGAAATCGCATCGGGTAGGGTAGGATTTGGGCAAGAATCGAACGCAGGATACGGTCCGTCAAAGGACGTTTGTAATTCGCCTCGATATATTCGCGCGCATGATCGACCAGGTGCATGTAATGCACGCCCGAAGGACAAGTGGTCATGCAAGCCAGACAGGACAGGCAGCGATCAATATGCTTGACCGTCTTTTCATCCGGTACACGTTCGTTTTCCAGCATGTCCTTGATCAGGTAAATACGCCCGCGCGGGCTGTCGAGTTCATCCCCCAACACCTGATAGGTTGGGCATGTCGCAGTGCAAAACCCACAATGGACACAGCTACGCAGAATCTCGTTCGAGCGCTGAATTGCCGGATCTTCCAGCTGTTTTTCCGTAAATGTTGTCTGCATCGCTCTACCCCATGAGTCCCGGATTGAACACAGATCGCGGGTCGAATCTTGCCCGTACCCCCTGTGTTAGAGCCGAAACAGCAGCATTTTCCGGCTGAAACCGACCCAGATTCTGTATGTCTTCCGGGGTCGCGCGCACCAGGGTCGAATGTCCCTCAACATCACTTAGTTCAGATCGCAGATCAGTGCCTTCCGGTGCTAAAGTCCAGATCAGACCCCCACCCCAATCCACGACCGTGTTCGGGTTGGCGTCACCGACCACACGGATCATGTCAGTCGGTTTGACAGAGGTTTTCCAGACATTGCCCGGTCTGTCGGCAAAAGGCTCAATATCACGCACTTCGCGCCAAATGGCGGTGTTTTCGGCCGCATCAGTGACAACCTGATCCGGATTCGTTTCCGCAAAGAGCTCTTGCAACTTGGAAACGCGATATTCGACCGATTGGTCAAACCCTTCAATCCGCAGCACCGTCCGGGACGGCTTGCCGCCGCCCTCGGGCAACCGAGCCGCACCGTTGACTTCGTATGGCGATCCCAACGCGTCACAAAACAACTTGGACGTCGCGACCCATCCGCGATCCTCCCAAACAAGCGTCGCAACGGCCTCTGGCTTGGGTAGCACTTTCAGCGAAACCTCGGTCAACACGCCCAAAGTGCCCCAGGACCCAGCCATCAACTTCACCAGATCATAACCGGTGACGTTCTTCATCACCCGTCCGCCATTCTTGACCACTTGACCGCGCCCATCGACAAAACGAACGCCCAACAGAAAATCTCGGCACGCCCCGGCCTGTATCCGCCTCGGCCCAGATACGTTTGCCGCCACAACACCACCGATGGTCGGTTCGCCCGAAGTTCCAAGCAATCCACGATGGTCCATCGGCTCGAACGCCAGTTGTTGCCCCTCCGCGTCCAGCGCGGCTTCAATCTCGGCCAACGGCGTGCCTGACTTAGCCACAAGTGTTAGGGCTCCGGGTTCGTAAAGGGTGATACCGCTCAGCCCGGAAACGTTCAGTTCAGGCTCCGGCCCGGTCACACCACGCGTTCCGCCCCCGGCTATGCGCACTGGCTCGGTCAGCCCGGCCACCAGATCCGCCAATTCGTCTTCCGTTTCAGGTCTCATGTGCTTCATCTTTTCACAAAAACTCCGGGGAAACCGCGCCTGCGCAATTGGGGCAGAGCCCCTATTCCGCCGCAAGGCGCCTCGCCTCGGATGCGTCCAAGGGGAACACCTTCGCGGGATTCAACAACCACTGCGGATCGAACACATCTTTAATCGCCATCTGCGCCTCAAGATCCGCTGGCGCGTACTGGTGTGCCATCAGATCCCGCTTTTCGATGCCGACACCATGTTCTCCGGTCAGGCACCCGCCTACGTCGACACACAGCTTCAGAATATCAGCACCAAATGCTTCGCATTTCTCCAGATCGCCCGGTTTGTTGGCGTCAAACAGGATCAAGGGGTGCATGTTGCCGTCACCCGCGTGGAAGACATTGCCAACGGGCAGGCCGTATTCCTCGCTCAACTCACCGATGCGGCGCAGGACTTCGGGTAAGGAGGATACCGGGATGGTGCCGTCCAGACACATGTAATCGTTCATTTGACCCATCGCGCCAAAAGCCGATTTGCGACCCAGCCAAATCTTCGCGCTTTCTTCGGCAGACTGGCTCTCACGCAATTCAACAGGATTGTGGCGCTTGGCGATTTCTATGATCTTCGCCAACTGATAGTCGATCTCAGCCTCCGAGCCTTCGACCTCGACAATCAGCAAGGCGGTGCAATCGGGATACCCGGCATGCGCAAAATTCTCGCAGGCTTGAATGCACAGGGTGTCCATGAACTCGATCGCAACCGGCAAGATGCCCGATTTGATAATGTCAGAGACACATTGGCCCGCGACCTCATTGTCGTCGAACCCCATCAGAACCGGTCGCGCCCCTTCGGGTTTACGCAGAATGCGCAGCGTGGCCTCGGTCACCACGCCCAGCTGCCCCTCTGAGCCACAAATAACACCCAGCAGGTCCAGGCCAGAGGCATCCAGATGCGCGCCGCCGATTTCCACAACACTGCCGTCCATCATCACCATGGTCACGCCCAGCAGGTTGTTCGTGGTCACACCGTATTTCAGGCAATGCGCGCCACCCGAATTCATCGCGATATTGCCCGCAATGGCACAGGCCAATTGCGAAGACGGATCGGGCGCATAAAAGAAATCCTCTTCCTCGACCGCGCCTGTCACGCTCAGATTGGTCCGTCCGGTCTGCACCTTTATGAAGCGGTTGTCATAATCGACCTCCAGCACCTCATTCATCCGCGCCACGCCCAGAATGACGCAATCCGCAGTCGGCAAGGCCCCACCCGCCAGTGACGTGCCGGAGCCACGTGGCACCACAGGAACCCCTTCTTCATAGCAGATTCGCAGGACATCAGACACGTCCTGCGTCGTTGACGGAAGTACTGCCAGCATCGGCGGGCAGCGATAAGCGGTCAGCGCGTCACACTCATAGGCCCGCGTCTCAGCCGGATCGTGAATCACAGCATCCTCAGGCAATACCTGCAGCAATCGCGCCAGAACGGCTTGCTTTCGCGCCAGAACATCGGGATTTGGCCGGGGCATTTCCATCGCTGATCCTCCAATTTGGTAAAATAATATTACCAATTTCATGATCTGGCAAGTTCTTCCGTTCAGTTTTACTGTCACGCCCATGACCTGGATCGAACGTGCCGCTTTGTTTGCCCCTTTGGATTACGCCGCCCTCGGCTTGCTGCTGGGCGCATGGCTGTGGATAGGGTGGAAGATCGAACATCCGTCGCCACAGAGGCGATCTGTCTCGCAAATGATGGACAATTACCGCCGCGACTGGATGCGCGAGATGGTGACGCGTCAGCCGCGCATGTTTGATGCACAGGTTGTAGCCGCCATGCGTCAAGGCAGCACGTTTTTTGCATCCACTACTATGATTGCCATCGGCGGCGGGCTGGCCCTGCTGGGCAATACCGAGCGACTTGCCGGGGTGGCCAGCGACCTTGCCATTGGAAGCGCACCCGCTTTGGTGTGGGAAATCAAGATACTTGTCGTCGTACTTCTGCTGGCCAACGCATTCCTGAAATATGTCTGGGCGCATCGCTTGTTTGGCTATTGTGCTGTGTTGATGGCCTCGGTCCCGAACGATCCCGAAGACCCGCAGGCGTACCCGCGCGCCGCTCAGTCGGCCGAAATTTGCGTCACAGCCGCCCGCAGCTTTAACCGTGGCCTGCGCGCCACCTATTTTGCATTGGCCTCGCTGGCATGGTTCCTCGGACCAATCGCTTTGATGCTGAGCACCATAATCACGTTCGGTGTTTTGTATCGACGCGAGTTTGCTTCGCAGTCCCGAACAATCCTGATATCCCAATCCCCTTACACAGAGACGTGATCCCGATGCGCCGCGATAACCCGTACAT
This sequence comes from Ruegeria sp. HKCCD7296, assembly GCF_013110775.1. Classification (NCBI taxonomy): domain Bacteria; kingdom Pseudomonadati; phylum Pseudomonadota; class Alphaproteobacteria; order Rhodobacterales; family Roseobacteraceae; genus Ruegeria; species Ruegeria sp. HKCCD7296. The sequence goes on along the minus strand of NZ_WVRF01000009.1, from coordinate 38,564 downwards.
TCGCGCCATGCGATATGTGATTCTCAGCGCCTTCCTGGCCAGCCCTGCCTTTGCCGACCCCCCAACGATCGAGAAGGTCGCGGCCACCCGCGGCGGCGACACATGGCGCTTCGATGTCACGATCCGGCACCCGGACACCGGATGGGATGACTACGCCGATGGCTGGCGCGTTTTGGACATGAATGGCAATGAACTAGGGATGCGTGTCCTGCATCATCCGCATGTGGATGAGCAGCCTTTCACCCGCTCGCTGAGCGGTGTAGCGATACCCGAAGGTACAACCCAGGTCCAGATTCAGGCACGAGACAATGTCGGTGGCTGGGGTGAAGACACAACGGTGATCGACCTGTACTGAAGTTCAGAACACCCCAAGGGCCAAGCCTGCCGCCATCGCTGCACCGATCTCGCGGCATTTCTCAAGTTGTCCTTCGGGGATGGTCTTTTCGGCCAGAATCGCTTCGGACGTTTGTGAATGAGTGCAGAGGATCAGAGGCGGCTGCACTTCTTTCAACCGCCAGCCGGTTGCAATGCGCGCGGTTTGGCGCGCGGCGTTGGCACCATCTGATCCTGCACAAACCATTTGCGCATAAGGGCGACCTTCGATCTTACCCAGAACCGGATAGTAGCTGCGGTCGAAAAACTCCTTCATCAAACCCGAAATCGCGGCGAGGTTCTCGGGCGCACAGAAGATATATCCATCCGCGCCCAACAAATCCTCAGGACCGGCCTGATCAGCGGTTTTCAGAACAATGTCTGCCTCGTCGTGACCCGCCGCAGCCGCCGCTTCGGCCATTTGCCGGGCGCCACCAGTGCGCGAATGGTAAACGATCAGAAGCTGCGCCATGTCAGACCCGGTGATAAGGGCCGCCCGACAGGATGGTTGCGGCCCGGTAAAGTTGCTCGGCCAGCATCACACGGACCAGCATATGGGGCCAGACCATTGACCCGAATGAGATGGAAAAATCGGCCTCGGCCCGCAGATTAGGGTCTATTCCGTCCGCTCCGCCAATAATCAGCGCCAAATCCTGCCGCCCAGCATCACGCCAGCCGCCCAGCTTCTTGGCAAAATCGGGTGAGGACATGACCCGTCCGCGCTCATCCAATGTACAGATCACCGCGCCTTTGGGCAGCGCTTTGCGCAGAAGAGCAGCCTCGGCCCCCATGCCTGCATTTTTCTTGTCTTCGACCTCGATCACGCGGGCGGGACCAAGGCCCAAGCCGCGGCCGGTCCGGTCAAATCGGTTCACGTAATCATCAAGCAGGGACTTTTCCGGTCCAGCGCGCAATCGCCCGACCGCAACTATGCTGATACGCATATCTCTCTCGCCTCCGGCCCCTCAATGCGGGCCAGGATGGCGCCTCAGTTCGCCGAGGCGCTGCCGCCCTGAGGCAGCCACATCTTTTCCAGCTGATAGAATTCACGCACTTCGGGGCGGAAGATATGGACGATCACGTCGCCCGTATCGATCAACACCCAGTCGCCGGCATCCTTGCCTTCAACCTTCGAAGTGAAACCGAATTCCTGCTTGATGCGATCCGTCAGCTTTTCCGCCATGGCCGATACCTGACGGGTCGACCGACCCGAGGCAATCACCATGTGATCCGCAACAGAAGACTTACCTTGCAGGTTGATCTGCACGACGTCTTCGGCCTTGTCATCGGTAAGTGAGGAAAGGATACGCTCAAGCAGCTTGTCGCTGATTGACTGAGAGTGGGCCATTACACTGGCCCCATCATCGGCGGGCAAACCCGCCTGAGTATGTAGAGACAGGACATAGTCCTCCTTTGCTGCGCGCCGTGAAACCCCGGCGCCGGGGTACTAATAAGGTAACAAGGGGATTGCAACATTTCAATGAATGCAAACCAAAGGTCGCGTACGCGTGTTCACTCTTCAACGATCTGTTGCGCGGTTACGCCGTCTGGCAGTAACCGAACCTCGCGCTGCGGGAACGGGATCGAGATGCCTTCTTCCTTGAAAGCGTCCCAAAGCGCCAGATAGACATTGCCGCGAATATTGGTCAGCCCTTTGGTCGGATCGCTGATCCAAAAGCGCAACACATAGTCAACGCTGCTGTCGCCAAAGCCGGTGATGTGGCAAACCGGCTCATGGGACCCTCCGCTCAGAACCCGTGTCACCGCTTTCACCGCCCGGATCGCCGTGGAACGAACCTTGTGAGGGTCATCGTCATAGCTGGTGCCAAAATCCAGATCCAAACGCACGAACTTGTCGGAATGCGACCAGTTCACCACTTGATTGGTGATCAGATCCTCGTTCGGGATCAGGTATTCCCGCCCATCCCGAGTGACCACCGAGACGTATCGCGCACCCAATGCGTTGATCCAACCGAACGTGTCGCCCAGCGAAATAACGTCGCCGGGCTTGATCGAGCGGTCCATCAGAATGATGATCCCGGAAATCAGGTTTGACACCACTTTTTGCAGGCCAAACCCGATGCCCACACCGATCGCCCCCGACAGCAGCGCGATACCTGTCAGATCAAACCCTAGCGTGCGGATGGCGGTCAAAAAGACTGCGCCATAAAGCAGAACCTGAATGCCCTTGGCTAAAAGCACCTGCATTGACGGCGTGATGTCATCATTGCTCTGCAACCCCTGCTCAGCCGCCCGGGTGCCGATGCGCGCCAACGTCAGCAGAACGCCAATCAGCAGAATCGCCTTGAGAATGCCCAGCGCCGAAATGTGCAGATCGCCGATGGAAATCGCCACGCCATCCAGAAAACCTGCCACGTCATCCGTCAGGTTCAATGCAACGAGCGTTGCATAGACCCACATGGCCCATTTGAAGATGCGCCGCAGTGTGCGGTTTCGTACAAGTCTGGCGATCAGCGCAATAGCCAGCCAAGCCGCTGCCAATGTTGCAAGCACACCAATAAAATAGCTGCGAGACGGCCAGGTGACGTGCTGCATAATCAAATACAGCGACCAGGATAAAATCACGAAATAAACCAGTGTCAGCCGCCGCATCAGCTGGACGAGCACGCGCAGGCGCCACTTTGGCCATCCGCTTCGCGCTCGTGCCCAAGCTTCCCATCTGGACTGCGTCAGAGCTTTTAGCAGGAAGGCCAGCGCCCACAGGAACAGGATGATAATCAACTGGTATTGCCGCCAGCCCGGTGTAACGACCAATTCGACCATTTTTCCAAACTGAACAGAAAAAGCCCCGACCATGTTGTTGTATAGGTCCGACAACGTGCTGGGGATCAGGTCTTGGTTCATGATCACAGCTTGGACAGCAACGCCGGGTGATGCAAGCCTGACACCGGATTGAACCTTGATTGACAGTCAAGCCCGATATATCTGGACCGCATGAGACTCAACTTGGCCCCTGCTCCGAAACTGCAAGACCGCACGCGCCTGCGTGAACGGTTCTTTGGGGCCGCCCGCACGGTTCTGGCCCGCCTATCTGCGGCCTGAGCCAACTCGCCAGCCATTTCTCATTACATACGGGAGAGGACCGATGTCCCCCAAAACACTCTATGACAAGATCTGGGATGCCCATGTCGCGCACGAAGCCGATGATGGCACCTGTTTGCTTTATATCGACCGCCATCTGGTGCACGAAGTGACCAGCCCGCAAGCCTTTGAAGGGCTGCGGATGGCCGGTCGCAAGGTGCGCGCGCCGGAAAAAACTATCGCTGTGCCGGATCACAACGTGCCCACTACACCGGACCGCGTGAACGGAATTGAAAACCCGGAATCGCGCATCCAGGTCGAAGCACTGGACAAGAACGCCAAGGATTTCGGTATTCACTACTACCCCGTAAACGATGTGCGTCAGGGCATTGTGCACATCGTTGGCCCTGAACAGGGTTGGACCCTGCCCGGCATGACCGTTGTTTGCGGCGACAGCCACACGGCGACTCACGGCGCGTTCGGTGCGTTGGCCCACGGCATCGGCACCTCTGAGGTCGAGCATGTACTGGCCACGCAAACGCTGATCCAGAAGAAATCCAAGAACATGAAGGTGGAAATCACCGGCAAACTGCAGCCGGGTGTGACCGCCAAAGACATCACTTTGGCCGTGATCGGTGAAACCGGCACAGCCGGTGGCACGGGTTATGTGATAGAGTATTGCGGCGAAGCGATCCGTGATCTGTCGATGGAAGGTCGTATGACCGTCTGTAACATGGCCATCGAAGGCGGCGCGCGCGCTGGCCTGATCGCGCCGGATGAAACCACCTTTGAATACGTCAAAGGCCGCCCGCACGCCCCCAAGGGCGCGCAGTGGGAAGCCGCTTTGAACTGGTGGAAAACGCTTTACACAGACGAAAACGCGCATTTTGACAAGGTCATCACCCTGCGTGGCGAGGATATTGCTCCGGTTGTGACTTGGGGCACCAGCCCTGAAGATGTTCTGCCGATCACCGCATCTGTACCTCACCCTGAAGACTTCGAAGGAGGCAAGGTCGACGCGGCCCGCCGTTCGATCGAATACATGGGTCTGGAAGCCGGTCAGAAGCTCAGCGATGTGGAAATCGACACAGTGTTCATCGGGTCCTGCACCAATGGCCGCATCGAAGACCTGCGCGCCGCGGCCGAAATTCTGAAGGGCAAAAAGATCAAGGACGGAATGCGCGCCATGGTCGTGCCCGGTTCGGGTCTGGTTCGTGCGCAGGCCGAGGAAGAAGGTCTGGCGGACATCTTCAAAGAGGCCGGGTTCGAATGGCGTCTGGCCGGATGTTCGATGTGTCTGGCGATGAACCCGGATCAGTTGCAACCGGGCGAGCGCTGTGCCGCGACCTCGAACCGCAACTTCGAAGGTCGTCAGGGCCGTGGTGGTCGGACCCATTTGCTGAGCCCGGCAATGGCTGCCGCAGCGGCAATCACAGGACGGCTGACAGACGTCCGTGAATTGATGTAAGCTTCCCTCATATCTAGATATTTGAGGGATTGAAAACATGAGTGACTGGATCAAATGGCTCCTGCTGGGGCTTCTGTCCATAGCGTTCGGTATCTTTGTGCTGGGCGCGCCAGTTGTGGCGTCTGTGGCCGTCACGGTCGTGACCGGAGCGTTGCTTCTGATCTCGGGCGCGTTGCAGGTGGTCGGCGGTTTCACCGTTGAAGGCACCGGCAACAAGATCCTGTCGCTCATCATGGGTGCGGTCATGCTGTTTCTGGGCTGGTCCTTTCTGGGTCACCCATTGCAGGGTACGCTGACGCTGGCGACCGTGATGCTGATCCTGTTCATGGCAGGCGGCATCGCGCGGGTCATTCTGTCGTTCCAGATGAAAGGAACACAGTTTTTCTGGCCCACCATGATCTCGGGCATCTTGTCGATCATCCTTGCCGGTATCATCTGGAGCTATGTCGGGCAGGAGCCACAGGCATTGCTGAGTATACTGGGGATCTTCCTGGGCATCGAGATGCTGTTCAACGGGTTCGGATTGGTCTTCATGGCGTTCTTCGTCAAGAACGCACCCAAAGACGAAACAAAAGAAGCTTAAACGCGGGGCATGGGCGCGGCCCTCTCCCGCAGGAGTGTGAACATGGAAAAGTTTGACAAAGTCCACGGGGTGGCCGCCCCAATGCCGCTGATCAATATCGACACCGATATGATCATTCCGAAAGTGCACCTGAAAACTATCAAGCGGTCCGGCCTGGGCGTCGTTCTGTTTGACGAGATGCGCTATCACGATGACGGGCAGGAGAACGAGGAATTCGTCCTGAACAAACCCGCCTATCGCGAGGCCGAGATTCTGGTGGCTGGCGACAATTTCGGCTGCGGCTCATCGCGCGAGCACGCGCCTTGGGCGATCAAGGATTTCGGCATCAAGGTTGTGATCTCGACCAGCTTTGCCGACATCTTCTTCAACAACTGCTTCAAGAACGGTATCCTGCCCATCGTGGTCGAGGAAGAGCATCATGCAGTCCTGATGGAAGACGCGCACAAAGGCGAGAACGCCCGCATGACCGTTCATCTGGAAGATCAGCAGATCACAACCTCGGATGGTGTTGTCATCGAATTCGACATCGACCCACACCGCAAGCACTGCTTGCTGAACGGTTTGGACGATATCGGCCTGACAATGGAAAAAGACCACCACATCGACAAATTCGAAGATCACGCCGGTCAAGCCCGCCCTTGGGTCTGATTCTGGGGTCGAATCTGTGGATACTCAACCTAACGGGGTCGCCTAGGTGGCCCCGCTCTCATTCTTGGGGTTGATTTTCCAACAACCACAACATCTTGGTCTCAAATTGAGATACACGTCGAATTTGCGCCCAAAATGATGCAATCCCGCACCAGTTGCGCCATCATTTTGCCCGAAATCACGTGTTTTCTGCACCCTGTCTTGAGCGAAATGCCGCTTATCGTTCATCTTGGCGCTAACGAGGCATCCGTCGCAAAGACGAGATTGGACGGGCACAAGTTGGATACAAGTCGGCAAAGATCGGCTGGTCCGGTTTGAAAAAGGGTTCGGAATGTGATTGCACGCACAACAGGGGCGGCGATACGCGGAGTACTTGTGGCACTGATGGTGCTGACACCCGCGTTGTACCTGCCTGTATCATCGACGAACGGGACCGAAATACTGGTCTTCCTCGCGATCCTCGCGTTCATACTGACGTTCGCCGAGTATAACTCGGCCTTTCCCAGCTTTATAGAATTTCGCGATGCCCCACCGGTCAACCGCCTGCGTTTTGTTGGCCTTATGTCGATGGTCACGTTTCTGACGCTGATCTGCAAAAACGTTTATGCTCCAACAGAACTGACAACCTTTTCTTACGGCGTTGGTCTGGCCGTCGCCAACGTGGTGGACTTTCCCTATTCTCCGGTGCGCCTGATCGTGTTGATGCTGCCAGCGGATGCCAGCCAGTCGCTGATCGAACTGATTAGGGTTACAGCCAGCGTAGCCTACGTCGCGGCTTTGGTGACGATCGCCAGTTTTGCCTATGCCGTCAAAGTCCGGGGGTGGCCCACAGGAAACGGTGCCTTCAATGTATGGACCAATCTTCCTTTGTTTGACCCCACCAAGGGCGGAGATGTCGTTATTCGGTTGCAACGTGATGGCCGCCTGAACATCTGTATCGGTATTTTGCTACCGTTCCTCATACCGGCCGTCATAAAACTGATGAACAGTGTGATCGCTCCGATTTCGCTGAACAATCCACAGACACTGATCTGGATGATGAGCGCCTGGGCCTTCCTGCCAGCCAGCATGATCATGCGCGGTGTGGCCACCCTGCGTATCGCCGGGCTGATCGTGGAAAAACGGCGCGCCTATTCAACAAGTGAGACGACTCAGGCCGCATGATCCGCCTGCTTATCCTGTTTCTGCTGCCCATTGCGGCGCAGGCAGAGGTCGTGCGCATCGCCACCTACAACACCGAGCTGAGCCGAAAAGGCCCGGCGCTGTTGCTGCGGGACTTAGACCGGGATGACGCCCAGGTTCTTGCAGCCATCGACGTGGTTTCAGCCGCCCGCCCCGACATTATCGCGCTTCAGGGTATCGACTGGGATCTGGAGGGAGCCGCAGTCAACGCTCTGTCTCAAAAGCTGCGCGCCGCTGGTCTGGACTATGGTTACTTTTATGCCGCTCAGCCCAATGCTGGCTTGGAAACACCGTTGGATCTGGATGGTGATGGACGCACACAAGGCCCCGGTGACGCGCAGGGTTGGGGCCGTTTCACCGGACAGGGCGGGCTGGCAATTCTGTCCCGCTATGAAATCGTCACCGAAGAGATTTTGAACTTTTCAGAGCTGCTCTGGCAAGATCTTCCGGGGGCAGCATTACCTTTCGTGGATGACCGCCCTTTTCCGTCTGAAGAAGCACACCAAATACAGCGCCTGTCCTCAACAGCGCATTGGGTGGTGCCCATTGAAACACCTTTGGGGCGGCTCAACCTGATGACCTTTCACGCAGCCCCACCGGTGTTCGATGGGCCCGAGGATCGCAACGGACTGCGCAATCGGGATGAGATTAGGTTTTGGTCTGTCCTGCTGAGCGGTGATCTGGGGCCGGTTCCAAATGGTCCCTTCGTCATTGCGGGTGATGCCAACCTCGATCCCGAGCGCGGGGAAGGTCACAAACGGGCCATTCGCACCCTTCTGACCGATCCTCGCCTTCAAGATCCGGTACCGACAGACCCATCAGGCTCGTCCGCAACAGTTGACTGGAAAGCGACGGGTGAAATGCGCGTCGATTACGTTTTACCGTCTCGCGATCTGCGTGTCTTGGATTCAGGTGTTCTATGGCCCAAAGATGGTGAACCTTTGTGGGACAATGCGCATCGTGCAAGCAGGCACCGGCTGGTCTGGGTCGACGTGGCGCTGCCATAGCTCTTTGCCCCGAGAATACGTTTAAAAAAACCCCAATTTGAGTTTCATTGACGGAACCGCGTCTTTGAGTTTCACTGATCTGGAACCCTCATACCTGCCTGCGCGCAATGTTTTGCGCCCACAGTTGCCCTCAGAGGTGATGGCGGTCGATTGAGTTCTGAAATCCATTTTGGAGGTATCTCGTGGCGAAGAATCCTGTACTGATCGACGACCATCCTGGACGCAACTCTCAGGCCTATGGAATTGCGCGCGAACTTGGCACGGACGAAGATCTGATCCACGCGCCTTCTGTTGGTGTTGTCGGCACAAAAGGCGATAGTCAGTGCTATCTTGGCGTGCAGCCCAAGGTCGAAGCAATACATGCAGCACTGCGAGACCAGATTGGCAAAGACGCAGGCAAAATCGCCATGCGTCTGGTTCAGCCTGAATACTCCATCGCAACATCTGACGGCATCCGCAATGGAACGCGCGAAATGCGCTATTCACTCATCGGGCGCGAAGTGACCAACGACGTGTTTTCCGAACATCTCTCAGCCTCCGGCCTGGGGGGCACAATTGCTGTGGTGGCATGTGACAAGCCACCGGTTGGTACGCTGGCTGCTTTGCTTGAACACAACCAGCCTGCGATCATGATGTCCGATGGGTCCATTCATCCCTCGAAAGACCCGGAAACCGGCGAAATGCTGGACATCATCGCCGCCTATCAAGTTGCCGGGAGCGAGGACGCAGCATACCGCAAACGCATCGCTTGCCTTGCCTGCCCCGGTATTGGATCGTGCGGTGGGATTTTCACCTACAATACGATGCAGACCTTTATTGGCGTTGTGGGCATGCAGCCATTGCATATGGTGGCACCGCCTTCGGACGACCCGCGCCGCATGGAAGAGTTTCCGTCGCAGTTGGTAGGCTACCTTGCCAAGTTGATTGAAGACGGCACGCGACCGCGCGACATCGTCGGGCGCGACTCATTGCGCAACGCGTTGACTGTTGCGATGGCGATCGGCGGCTCGACCAACGTGGTTCTGCACGCGCCCGAGATTGCCCGTGCCGCAGGTTACGCGAATTTCTGGAAAGACATCGTCACACCAGAAGAGTTCAATGAATGGTCTCAGAAAATTGTTCCGGTCCTGACAGACGCACGACCCTACGGCCGCTATTCGATGGTGGACATCGACAGGGTCGGTGGTGTGCAGGTGATCGTCAAGGAACTGATCGACGCTGGCATGGTCAATGGCGACGCGCCGACGTGCACTGGCGAAACTCTGGCGGAACAGGTCCAACGTCTGGGCGCTGCCGCGCCGGACGGTACGGTGATCTATCCTGTGTCAGCGCCCTTTAAGGAAACGGGCGGCCTGCGCCTTTTGGGCGGTAATCTGTCACCGGAATTCAGCGCCATTCTGAAGCTTGCAGGCGTCGAGCGCGGACTTGAGGGCAACGTCTTCCGCGGCAAGGCAAGGGTGTTCGAAGGAGAAGCTCGCCTGCTGCAAATGCTCGACACCAACCCAATGGGGTTTGAAGACAATGATATGATCATTGTTCGATACGAAGGGCCGTCAGGTGCACCAGGCATGCCCGAGATGTTGGACGCAACGGCACGGATCACGACCCTGTGCCGCGAACGGGGGATCACAGTTGCTCTGATGACCGACGCGCGTTTTTCGGGCGGATCGGTCGGGCTGGTTATTGGGCATGTCGGACCTGAGGCTGCTTTGGGTGGCCCGATTGCTTTGGTTGAGGACGGAGATGAGATTATTGCCGATCTGAATGTGAACGAGCTGAACGCGCCGGTTTTGGACGACCCAAATGTTGTTGCTGAACGCAAGGCACGCTGGGAGGCCGAGGTGGCTGGAAACGGCGGCGTACATCCAAATTGCGGTACAGCGGATACCCGCCTTTTGCACCGGATGCGGTCATCCGCCGTGCCCGCTGTGCGCGGCGGCGGTATGCACCCGGACCGTGAGCTGTGGGTCAACACGCCTCGTGAGCCTCAGCTATCAGGGTTTTTGCCAACAAACCGGTGGAGGTCGTGAAACCTCGGGCGACGCGATAGTTGGTCCCGAAGGGGCGTGGCGCACCCGTTGAAGGATCAGATCCAATAAACAGAAAAATTGTTCGCGGCGGCATCCGTCGCGCCGCCGCAGCCACTTGGATTAGCAGCGCGAGGTCTGGCCCCTTATTGAACCGGGTAACCTTCACCGTCCAAAGTAAACGCAACGAAGGTCAGTTGTTGGCAGTTTTCAACAGACCGCCGCCGACGGACCGGATCGCAGGCGGTGGGTCTACAAGCTGCGTTGGAATCGCAGAACATAGGGCAACATCCAAATCAGTCTGCGGCACCGCGCCTAGTAACTCGGTAAGGTATGTGCCGTCCAACTGATGGGGCACTTGCCAAAGATACCGCATCTCAAGCAAGTGCGCGGCCATACGCCAAAACGGTCGAGCCAATTGCAAGGGCCACCAGTGCATCGGCTTCACGGAAATGTCCTGCCCAGTGACCTTCGACAGAGCATGAGCAAATTGTGATCCGGTCAGGGTGTAACCTTCGAATGGGACATCGCAAAACCGGGGCAACTCATGGCGCTTTTCGGCCAGCAGCACTGCAACGCGGGCCAGATCTGGTAGATAAGCCCATGCATGCGGGATGTCCGGGTTGCCGGGATAGACCAACCGCCCCTTAGCAAGATCTTTGATCATGACCTGATCAAACCAGTTGCCCGAGGTACATGTGTCAATGAAATCCCCGGCACGCAGAATAATGGTACGCGCGGTCGAGCGGCGATAGGCTTCCTCCATCTCTATTCTGACACGACCCAAAGGGTTGCGCGCCTTGTGCGGTGTTCCACCGTACCAGGGACCCGGTGCTTCAGGTCCAAAGACATAGACGTTTCCCGGCACCAAAACCGTTGCCCCGGTCTCCTCCGCTACCTTAATCACCTGTTGGTGCAGGCCCGGTACAAGACCTGCCCAATCGGGGTAGGGTGGATTCCAGCCATTGACGATAACGTCCATTCCGCGCGCCTCTTGTTCCAGCGTGTCGCGCGTGCGGTCAAAGCTGTGCACGGTCCACCCGGCGTTGCGAAACGCCAGCGCAGCGTTGCGACCAAATCGGCCCGTGGCCCCCAGAATAAGTACGGATTGCGGCATGGTTCCCTCCTGTTGGGGCAGAGATTACCCTAAGGAAAGCAATAGGGAATTGCCCCAAATTGCAGATCATGTATTCATTTTTGAATGGACAAAGCCCTTACACACGCCGACTGGTCCCTGATCCAAAGCTTTCTGGCGGTGGCCGAAACCGGATCTCTTTCTGCCGCAGCGCGACAGCTGGACCGCAGCCAGCCCACATTGGGACGGCAGATTCAGACGCTGGAAGCCGAGCTGGAGGTTTCTCTTTTCGAACGACACGCAAGAGGGCTGAAGCTAAGCGATGTGGGCCATCAATTGCTGCCCATGGCCCAACAGATGCACACGGCCATGAACGCTTTCAGCATGACAGCAGCCGGTCAGTCGCAACAACTGGAAGGATCAGTGCGCATTACCGCGTCGGTCTTTGCATCGAACCACATCCTGCCGCCGATTTTGGCACATATCCGGCAACAGGAACCTGCGATTCAGTTGGAACTGGTTGCCACGGATGCCACCGAAAATCTGCTGTTCCGCGAAGCTGACATTGCCGTGCGCATGTACCGCCCCGAGCAGATGGACATTCTGACCCGGCATTTGGGCGAGATCTCGTTATGTTTTTGCGCTGCCAAAAGCTATTTGGATCGCGCAGGTCGCCCGACCTCACCAGAAGAAGTGTTCCAGCATGATCTGGTGGGGTTTGACACGGATGACCGCATCATTGCTTCGATGCAGGAAAGGGGCTGGAACGTTGGGCGCGATGCCTTTGCCACACGATGCGACCACCAGACCGTGTATTGGGAACTGATCCGGGCAGGCTGCGGACTGGGATTCAGTCAGATTCAGGTGGCCGAGGCCGATCCGCTGGTCGAAATTCTGGATATTGGGGTCGAGATCAAGAAAATGCCGGTGTGGCTGGCCGCGCCGCAAGCCATGCGCCAGACCCCGCGCATTCGTAGGGTCTGGGACCTTTTGGCCGAAGGGCTCAAAGCCAGTCTTTGAGGGTCAAAGCGGCCCTGTATAAGTCCCGCGCGCAGGGTAATTGTTGCCCAGCGTGAACTTCAGACCACCCGCAATATCCGACATCGACGGACGCCCAAATGGCGTGGTTTGCTGCCACGCGTAATAGAGCGTCTGATCGGGTGCGATATAGAAATGACCGGGCTCTGCGAAAAAATCGGGTTCTGCACTGCCTTCGCGCTTGGTTGAGATGTTCAGCCCCCAATCCTCGCGGGCGGCGACCAATGGCAGGCTGTGACCCACGCGCAGTCGTTTTGCCCCGGCTTTCTCGGCTGTTTCGGCGGCACGTTCGGCGGTATCGGTTGTGATCATGATGACTTCGACGCCCAGCGCCGCAAAATCGTCCAGCGCCGCCTCGACCTCGGTCATCTGTTTGATGCAGATCGGGCAATGAAGTCCGCGATATTGAATCACCAGAGTCCCGTTTTCGCCCTTGTCTGCCTCAAGATCGAAGCTGCCATGCGCCACGGTTTCGATTTTCAGCGCAGGAACCGGATTTCCAGGTGTCAGCATGTGTTTTCCTCGTGTTTTGACGGGTTCGTCTCATTGACCCGATGCACCGCAGACGCTAGGGCCTGTGCAACAAAACGCAAGGAGACCCTTCATGTCCAACCCCTCGCTCCTCATCCTGCCCGGAGACGGAATTGGCCCGGAAGTTATGGCCGAAGTGCGCAGAATCATCGATTGGTTCGGCACCAATCGCGGTCTTCAATTTGACGTGAGCGAGGATCTGGTAGGCGGTGCCGCCTATGACGCCCACGGCAAGCCGCTGTCTGATGAGACGATGGCCAAAGCGCAAGAGGTGGACGCGGTTCTGCTGGGTGCTGTTGGCGGCCCGAAATACGACGATCTGGATTTCAGCCTCAAGCCCGAGCGCGGTCTGCTGCGCCTGCGCAAGGAAATGGACCTGTATTCCAACCTGCGCCCGGCCCAGTGCTTTGACGCGCTGGCCGATTTCTCGTCGCTGAAAAAAGACATCGTTGCCGGCCTGGATATCATGATCGTGCGCGAGCTGACCTCGGGCGTCTATTTCGGCGAGCCGCGCGGCATCTTTGAGGAAGGCAATGAACGCGTCGGTATCAACACCCAGCGTTACACCGAATCCGAGATTGAACGCGCCGCACGCTCGGCCTTTGAACTGGCCATGCGCCGGAACAAAAAGCTGTGCTCGATGGAAAAAGCCAACGTCATGGAATCCGGCATCCTGTGGCGTGAAGTCGTAAATCGTGTCGCCGCCGACTACCCCGAGGTTGAGCTGAGCCACATGTATGCCGACAACGGCGCCATGCAGCTGGTGCGCGCACCCAAGCAGTTCGACGTGATCCTGACCGACAACCTGTTTGGTGACATCCTGTCCGACTGCGCCGCGATGCTGACGGGTTCTCTGGGCATGTTGCCTTCAGCCTCGCTGGGCGCTCCAATGGCCAATGGTCGCCCCAAGGCGATGTACGAACCGGTCCACGGCTCGGCACCTGATATCGCGGGTCAGGGCAAAGCTAACCCGATCGCCTGTATCCTCAGCTTTGCCATGGCGCTGCGCTATAGCTTTGATCAGGGTGAAGAAGCAGACCGCCTTGAAGCCGCGATCGAGAAAGTTCTGGCTGATGGCGTCCGCACCGGCGACCTGCTGGCGGATGAAGGCGTCACACCGGTGTCCACCACCGAAATGGGTGACGCGATCCTGGCAGCTTTGGATGCCAGCGTCTAAACCTCGCAAGAAACGAACGACAAAAGGCGGTGCCCAGTGCACCGCCTTTTTTGTTAGTTGCCGCCGAATATATTTCTCAGCAGGTTATTGATGTCTTCCGCAAAACCGCCCTGCCTACGACGGGGCTGTGGCTGCGCAACTTGCACCGGCGGTTCAGGTGCCATCATCGGCAGGGGCGTTGGCGTCATCCCTTCGGTGACACGCAGCATGGTCTCTTTCCAGATTTCAGCAGGCAGCCCGCCCCCGGTTACGCCAGACAGTGGCGTGTTGTCGTCATACCCCATCCAGACGCCGGTCACATAATCAGCCGTAAAACCGATGAACCACGCATCCCGCGCGGCCTGAGTTGTCCCGGTTTTGCCTGCCACTTGCCAACCCGGCAGCTTGGCGCGTCCGCCGGTGCCTTCGGACACCACGCGCTCCATCATCCAGGTCAGTTGTTTGGCGGCCGAATCGTTGATCACCCGTTCACCAATACCTGTCGTCGTGACCATGACGGGCGTTTCATCCCCCAGCAGCTTCAGCTCTGTCAGACCATAAGGTTCCACTGCCGATCCACCGTTCAGAATACCCGCGTACGCTCCGGTCATCTCGATCAGCGTGCTTTCCGACGCGCCCAGCGCCAAGGCCGGACCCTGCGCCAGATCGCTGGCAATACCAAAACCGCTTGCGACAGTGCGGACGTTATCCAAACCCGAAATCTCGGCCACTTTCACAGCCGGAATGTTCAAAGAGTTCATCAACGCATCTGCCAACGTCACCTGCCCATAGAACTTGTTGGTGTAGTTTTTGGGGCACCATTGACCTGAACCGGGAATGTTCACGCAGTAGGGTTCATCCATCACCGTATCCAGCGGCGAATACCCAAGTTCCAGCGCGGTGGCGTAAACGAACGGCTTGAAGGACGACCCTGTCTGACGCAACGCCTGCGTCGCCCGGTTAAACGCACCAGACACCCTTGTCTTGCGCCCACCAACCATGCCGCGCACTGCACCGTCCGCAGACATCACGACAATCGCGGCCTGCGCCTCGGACCCTTCGCGCACCTTTTCCTGAAAGATGAACTTCAGCGCTTCTTCGGCAGAGGTTTGGATGCGCTGATCCAGAGTGGTACGGATCACCACATCCTCGGTGGTGTTGCGCGTAAAGAACTCGGGCCCACTTGCCATGACCCAATCCGCGAAATAGCCGCCTGCACGCGCAGCGGCAGCTTCTGAAAGCTCGGCCGGTCTGGTGCGTGCTTCGCTGGCTTGTGCCGCGGTCAAATAGCCCTGGTCCTCCATCAAACCAATCACAAGCCGTGCCCGGTCTTGAGAACGTTGCAGGTTATTCGTTGGCGCATACCGCGTGGGTGCCACCAGCAGACCGGCCAGCATCGCAGCCTCAGCTGGGGAAACTTCTGCGGCAGACTTTCCAAAGTATCGCTGGCTGGCCGCTTCAAACCCGCGCGCGCCTGCACCCAAGAAGGCCCGGTTCAGGTAGATCGTCAGAACCTCGTCCTTGGAGTATTTGACCTCCATCGCCATAGCATAGATGGCTTCCTTGGCCTTGCGCCACAACGAGCCCTGACGGCAATCGGCCTCGTAAGCGGCTTCAGAGTCCCATTCAGACGGATCATACGGCTCTCCCAGACACAGCAGTTTGGCTGTCTGTTGGGTGATGGTTGACCCGCCATGGCCAGACAAAGGCCCGCGTCCTTCGCTCAGGTTGATGCGCACGGCACTTGCAACGCCGCGCGGGCTGACACCGAAATGACGGTAGAATCGCTTGTCCTCGGTCGCGATCACGGCGTTCTTCAGATGGGGCGACACCGTATCCGCCGTGATCACCCCGCCAAACTGATCCCCGCGCCAGGCAAAAACCTTGCCATCGCGATCCAACAAGGTCACTGACCCGCGCGCGCGCCCGTCCAGTAAGGCATCTACATTGGGCAGAGTTGTATACACGATGCCGACCGCCAATGCGATCAGGGCGGCGACAATTGCCCCCACGCGCCACGTCAAACCCCAGATCAACCTCCAGATCCAGCGGAAGAGTCGACGGAAAATACCGCCTCCGTTTCCGCCGGTGCGTTTGCGCTTTGTCTTGCGCGTGGTTTTGCGGGCGGTCGTCTTGCGTGCGGTCGATTTCTTGCCCGCCGGGCGCTTGGAGGCCGACGGTTTACGCCCTTTGGAGGGGTATCTTTTGTCCGCAACCAATCGCGGCTTTCGGCGCTTGGACTCAGTCATGCTCAAACTCTGCCCGTTATACTTTTGCGCCACCATACCCCGGAGACCCGTCTATGTAGAGGTCCGAATTTCCGTAATTTCCCCTCATCAATCTGCTCATTTTTTAGCCACTTCGTACTTTTTGTGCAAAAAATGTGCAACAATACGCCATTTTGGTATGCAATTACGACCCGTAACCGTTTCTTACGACGTTCTGTCACGCTCTTTTTCTGCAGGTGCAAACAAACCGGTCCCACCGGACAATCAGAGGGGAAAGACGTGAAACTGATCATTGCGACAATCAAGCCGTTCAAGCTGGAGGAGGTGCGCGAAGCACTGACCGAAGCTGGCGTGCGCGGCATGATGGTGACCGAAATCAAGGGCTTCGGCTCGCAGTCCGGTCACACCGAAATCTACCGTGGGGCCGAATATGCGGTGAACTTCGTGCCCAAGATCAAGCTCGAGATCGTGGTGCCCGCCACAATGGCCGACCAGATCGTCGAGACCATCACCAAAACCGCCAAAACCGGGAAAATCGGTGACGGCAAGATTTTCGTCCTCGATGTCGAGCAGGCTCTGCGCGTGCGAACCGGGGAAACCAACGAGGAAGCGCTGTAAGCGCGGCCACTCACACTCATTCGAGGAAGTAAAATGAACCTGATGAAATCTCTCATCCCTGCCGCTGCACTTGTCGTGCTGCCGCAGATGGGTCTGGCGCAAGAGGCCGCTGAAGGCGAGGCTGCGCTGCACACCCAGTATATCTTCACCACCTTGCTGTTCCTGATGGCGGGCTTTCTGGTTTTCTTCATGGCTGCAGGCTTTGCCATGCTGGAAGGCGGTCTGGTGCGGTCCAAGAACGTCGCCATGCAGATGATCAAGAACATTGCGCTCTTTTCCATTGCCGCGATCATGTACTGGCTGGTTGGCTTCAACACGATGTATCCGGGCGACTTCAATGGTTTCCTTGCCATTGGTGGTCCGACCGTGCTTGATCCAGTCGGCGTTGACCCTGCCGAGGCTGCTTTGGACTACGCCTCGATCGGGTCTGACTTCTTCTTCCAGTTGGTCTTTGTGGCGGCAACCGCGTCGATCGTGTCGGGTGCCGTAGCGGAGCGTATCAAGCTTTGGCCCTTCCTGATCTTCGTCGTCGTGCTGACCGGTATCCTGTACCCGATCTCGGGGTCTTGGAAATGGGGCGGCGGCTGGCTGGACGCCATGGGCTTTTCCGACTTCGCCGGTTCGACCGTTGTACACTCGGTCGGTGGCTGGGCCGCTCTGGCTGGCTGTCTGATCCTTGGGCCACGTATCGGCAAGTACAAGGACGGCAAGGTTCACCCAATGCCCGGTTCAAATCTGGCGCTGGCGACCTTGGGTACCTTTATCCTGTGGCTGGGGTGGTTCGGTTTCAACGGCGGCTCGCAGTTGGCGATGGGCACCGTGGGTGACGTAACCGACGTATCGCGCATCTTCGCCAACACCAACATGGCCGCCGCATCCGGTGCTGTCGCTGCCCTGATCATGACACAGGTCCTGTACAAAAAGCCCGACCTGACCATGGTGCTGAACGGCGCGCTGGCCGGTCTGGTCTCGATCACTGCTGAACCTCTGGCCCCGACCCTGTTCGGCGCGCTGTGGATCGGTGCTGTGGGCGGTATCATCGTGGTCTTCGCGGTTCCGATGCTGGACAAGTTCAAGATCGACGACGTGGTCGGTGCCATCCCGGTCCACCTGTTCGCAGGCATCTGGGGCACTATCGCCGTCATCTTCTACGGTGAAGCCAGCCTGATAACCCAGTTGACCGGTGTAGTGGCCTACGGTGTCTTCACCTTCGTGGCCGCTTTGATCCTGTGGTCGATCCTGAAAGCCACCCTTGGCATTCGCGTCAGCGAAGAGGACGAAATCAACGGTCTGGACATGGCGGAACTGGGTATGGAAGCATATCCTGAGTTCTCGAAGGGCTAAAACCTTATTAACTCAACAAAAAACCCGGGCGTTCGCGCCCGGGTTTTCTTTTTTGGAATGTTATTGAGATCAAACGCCGACGTCGATGATCGCCTTGGCCAAAATTGGCACTGTGTTTGCGTTCAGACCTGCGATGTTCAGGCGGCTGTCACCAACCATGTAAATGCCGTGATCTACGCGCAGTTTCTCGACCAGTTCCGGTGCCGCACCCAGGCGTGAGAACATACCCCTGTGCTGGGCAATGAAACCGAAACGGTCCGAACCGCTCAGACGCTGCAACTCGTCGGCCATTTGCTGGCGCAGTCCCAGCATGGACAGGCGGACTTCTTCGAGCTCTGCTGCCCAATCCGCGCGCAGGGCCTCATCCATCAGGATGGTTGTCACGACGCGCGCGCCATGATCCGGCGGGAAGGAATAGTTCTGGCGGTTCAGAAACGCCAGTGTTCCCTGATTTAAAGCGGTTTGTCCGGCGTCCGCGCTGATCGCCATCAACAAACCAGTACGCTCTCGGTAGACACCGAAATTCTTCGAGCAAGACGCGGCAATCAGGCATTCCTTGACCGATGAGGCAACCAGGCGTGCCGCCTGTGCGTCTTCTTCCAAACCGTCACCAAATCCCTGGTAGGCGATGTCGATCATCGCCACGAGGCCAAGCTCGTTGATCAGGTTCACGACCTCTTGCCATTGCACCATGTTCAGGTTGGCACCGGTCGGGTTGTGACAGCAGCCATGCAACAGAACTACGTCACCTGCTTTGGCGGTTTTCAGGTCGGCCATCATCCCGTCGAAATCAACGCCGCGGGTTTCGCCATCGAAATACCGGTACTGAACGGTCTCTATCCCCAGATAGTTCAAGATCGACAGGTGGTTCGGCCAGGTCGGGTTCGAAACAAACACACGCGCCGAAGGGTTCGCCATGCGGATCATCTCGAACGCCTGTCGGCAAGCGCCCGTGCCGCCGGGTGTCGCCACAGCGGCAATGTTGGCACGCGGAACCGATGTGCCCAGAACCAAGCCGATCATCGCGTCTGCAAAAGCCGGATCACCCGCCAGACCGGTGTAAGCTTTGGTTTCCTGCTCTTCCAAAATGCGTCGCTCGGCAGCTTTGACTGCACGCATCACTGGAGTCACGCCATCGGCGTTCTTGTAGACGCCCACACCCAAGTCGATCTTCTGATCGCGCGGGTCTTCGCGGTACATCTGCATCAAGGCCAGAATCTTGTCGGTAGGCTGCGGCTTGAGGTTCTCGAACATCAGTTCTCTCCGGTTGCGACGGGCAGGGTTGGGAAGGCACCCCATTCAGCCCAGGAGCCGTCATAAAGCGAGTGGTCTTTCTTGCCCATGCGTTCAAGCGCAAGGCTCAGAATCGCGGCAGTGACGCCCGACCCGCATGAGGTGATTGCAGGTTTGGACAGATCAACGCCAGCGGCCTGGAAAATGGCACGACAGTCCTCGGGCGATTTCATTGTGCCATCTGCATTGAGCAACTGGCCGAACGGGACGTTGCGGGACCCGGGGATATGGCCCGATCGCAATCCTTTGCGCGGCTCGGCTTCCGCGCCGGTAAACCGACCGGCAGAGCGGGCATCGATGATCTCATGATCGGCCAGCTTGGCTGCAGCGGAAACTTGCGTGACGTCCCGGACAAGCTGGTTTTGAACGCGCACAGTCATGTGACGATCACGGATGACCGGCGGCAGATCCTCGATCTCGCGACCTTCGGCTTGCCATTTGGGCAAACCGCCATCCAGAACCGCGATGTTTTCCTGGCCCATCAGACGGAACAACCACCAGACACGTGCCGCTGACATAAGCCCGGCGCCGTCATAGACGACAACCTGATGACCATCGCCCACGCCCATCGCCCGAAGGCGTGACATGAATTTCTCGACCGGAGGAGCCATATGCGGCAGTTCCGATCGGTGATCCGAGATTTCGTCAATATCGAAGAACCGCGCCCCGGGGATGTGGCCGGCATCATATTCGGCTTTGGCGTCGCGGTTCTGCGCGGGCAGATACCAAGACCCATCCAGAATCCGCAGATCCGGGTCTTTCATATGCGCGGCCAGCCATTCAGTCGAAACGAGGGTTTTTGGATCGTCCTGCATCAAAGCCTCCCCTAAGCGAGCTTGGATTTTCCCTATACCCCGCGTCTTTTAGGTTCAAGTGTGGATAGCGCTAGCGCCTGATACCCACTTGATTTATCGCGCCCCGCGCGGGCGAAAGTGCTGAATGATGCCGATGATACTGATCAAAATCCAGAACCCTTCGATCAGCATTGAAGCCAAGTTGAAATTCTCAAGCAAGGAATAGACGATCAGCACCGACCCCAGCAGGTTGACTACAGGAAAGGCCAGGTCGTCAGAGTTCATCATCCGCATTTGTGTCGCGAAATAGGCCGCAACCACAATAAGGGCTCCGAACGAGCCGATGGCGTCAACGATGGTGAGGCTGTCGAAAAATGCGGTCATGACTCTGCCTTGGTCGTCTGTGAATATTCGGTGTGTTGGGCGTAGTGATGCATGTTCAGAAACGCTGCCCCCTGCGGACCTGCGCGATAGCCATGCGGCAAATCAGCAGCAAATCGCACGCCCTGGCCTGCTTGCAAGGGTACCCAGTCCCCGTTGCGCAGAATGTCGAGAGAACCTTCAAGAACAAAGACTTCTTCTGTTACACCCGTTGCGTGCGCTGGTGACTCGTGACTTTGGTTCGGGGTCAGACTGACGTGAAACGTCTCGGCCCTCAGAACGGGATCGAAAGGGAAGACGATCTTGACTTCGATACTGCCGGGAAAGGTGACAGTCTGAAAGACTGAGGGGTCGCCATTGGCCGTGTCGATCAACGCACTCAGCGGCACCTGAAAGCCTTTGGCGATCTTCCACAGTGTTGCAATTGTCGGGCTGGATTCACCACGCTCGATCTGACCCAGCATGGCCTTGCTGACGCCCGTCAACTCAGCCGCTTTCGACAGGCTCAGACCCGAAGCCGACCGCACATCTCGCAGCCTAAGCGTAATGTCATCAGCATCCATTTTAGCGCCCCGCGAATCCTCTTGTACGTTATAACGCACATGTGCTACGTGCGCTATAACGTACGACCCCAAAGACATGCAACCCGAGGAAATAGGGAAAACAGCATCATGCCATTGTACCGATCCAGAACCTCTACCCATGGCCGCAACATGGCCGGTGCCCGCGGATTGTGGCGCGCCACAGGCATGGGCGATGATGATTTCGGCAAGCCGATCATCGCCATCGTCAATTCGTTCACCCAGTTTGTGCCCGGCCACGTGCACCTGAAAGATCTGGGTCAGATGGTGGCGCGTGAAGTCGAGGCCGCAGGTGGCGTTGCAAAAGAGTTCAATACCATCGCGGTGGATGACGGCATTGCCATGGGCCATGACGGGATGCTCTATTCGCTTCCCTCGCGTGAAGTGATCGCGGATTCTGTGGAATACATGGTCAATGCGCATTGCGCTGACGCCATGGTCTGCATTTCGAACTGTGACAAGATCACGCCAGGCATGCTAATGGCTGCCATGCGCCTGAACATTCCTGCGATCTTTGTGTCAGGTGGGCCAATGGAGGCGGGCAAGATCGACATCGCCGATCTGGACGCGAAGAAAATCGACCTTGTGGACGCCATGGTCGCCGCAGCGGATGACAAATTCACCGACGAGCAGGTTCAGCACATCGAAGAAAACGCCTGCCCGACCTGCGGATCATGCTCGGGGATGTTCACTGCGAACTCGATGAACTGTCTGGCCGAAGCGCTGGGTCTGGCCTTGCCGGGCAACGGTTCGACACTGGCAACACATGCCGACCGCAAAGAGCTGTTCCTGGAAGCGGGTCGCCGTATCGTTGAGATCACCAAGCGACATTACGATCTGGACGAAAAAGGCTTCCTGCCGCGTGAGATCGCAACTTTTGACGCGTTTGAGAACGCCATGAGCCTCGACATCGCCATGGGTGGGTCGACCAATACCGTTCTGCACCTGCTGGCCATCGCACATGAGGGCGAGGTCGATTTCACCATGACCGACATGGATCGCCTCAGCCGTAGGGTGCCGTGCTTGTGCAAGGTCGCGCCGAACACCGAGAATGTGCATATGGAAGATGTTCACCGCGCTGGCGGCATCTTCTCGATCCTGGGCGAACTCAGCCGAGCGGGCCTGCTGCACGAAGACTGCAGCACGGTGCATTCGGCCACGATGGGCGAGGCGATTGCCAACTGGGACATCAAGATCGCCAACAACCCCAAGGCGCAAGAGCTGTTCAAGGCCGCTCCTGGTGGTGTGCGCACAACGCAGGCGTTCAGCCAGTCGAAACGGTTCAAAGAATTGGATACCGACCGCGAAGGCGGCGTGATCCGCGCGAAAGAGCACGCTTTCAGCCAGGATGGCGGCCTTGCGGTTCTGTTCGGAAACATCGCCCGCGACGGCTGTATCGTGAAAACGGCTGGTGTTGATGAAAACATCCTGAAGTTCACCGGCTCTGCCTATGTCTGCGAAAGCCAGGATCAGGCCGTCAGTGACATCCTGACCGGCAAGGTGAAAGAGGGTGACGTGGTTGTCATCCGCTATGAAGGCCCGCGCGGCGGGCCCGGCATGCAGGAAATGCTCTACCCCACCTCCTATCTGAAATCCAAAGGGCTGGGCAAAGCCTGCGCCTTGCTGACCGATGGCCGCTTCTCGGGCGGCACGTCCGGATTGTCGATTGGCCACGTCTCGCCCGAGGCAGCCGAGGGTGGTGAAATTGGACTGGTCAAGAACGGCGATAAAATTGAGATTGATATCCCCAACCGCTCGATCCACCTGGCTGTGTCCGATGAAGAGCTGGCAGAGCGCCGCCAGGAGCAAGACGCCAAGGGGTGGGAACCTGCCGCGCCGCGCAAACGCAAGGTCTCTACTGCGTTGAAAGCTTATGCCAAGCTGACCACCAGCGCGGCAAAAGGAGCTGTACGCCAGCTTTGATCTGGTAACGGCCAGCCTTTTCAGCTGGCCGTTAATCGACCCTTTCTAGGCTAATACTTGGAAGTATTTGGCAGGAAACAGTGAGGATAGGCGGAGGCCCTGCCCTCAATCGCCCAGTTTGGCGTGAATTTCATCCAGATCGATTTCGCCGATCGGCATCTTGTTGGCCGGGTTTTCGAAATCGTATTTGAACAGCTCAAAATCCTGTTTGTAGATTTCATAGACCAGATGCATCGACAGATCGTCGAAGTAATCCTCGACCGGATGCGCGCGTTTGGGGCCGTGGCCTTCGGATTCGTTGAACCGCGGAATATCGGCCAATGCGACTGGGTGCTTCAATTCGACATGATCCAGAACACCCTGCATTCCGTCGTTGAAGGCCTCGGTCCAGAAAATCTGGTCGTAACGCCCGCCATTCACAATGAAGGTCGATACATGACCTGACATGGCTGACCAGTGAATGTCCGGGTCCATCGGACGCCGCCAGCGGATCGTATCACGGGCAAACAGCAGGAACCGGCGGAAGCTGGCAATCTGATCGAATTCGCCCTTTCCGTCATCGCCACCCACTTCGATCCCGTAGTTGTAGATCAGCGTCGGCACCAGATTGCCCCGGTATCGCTTGCCGTTTCGCTGGATGCCGCAGATCTTGTCAAAGAACGAGCTAAGTATGCGGGTGTAAGGGTTGCGCACACAGGTGAAAGAGTACGAGGCGTGGCTGCGCACATTATTGGTAATCAGGCCCTGACTCTGGTCAAAAGCCCATTTGTGCATTCCGTCCTTTGCATCGTGGATGTCGCCATCAAAAAACTGACCGTGATCCGAGTAATACATGATCTGGCCAATGGTCGAGCACGCACATTTGGGCACCACACGGTACACCATGCTTTCACTCTCGGTCATCCAGGTACCGGGAAACCCCATCTGCTGTGCCTCCTTCGCTGGTCAGAACTCGATCCAATACGCCAGCGTTTGGTCTTAAAGAACCAAAATTATTCTGTTTATTCAATCGCGCATCCTCAGTATCACGGTTGAAACCGGGCAGAAATGGAAATTACCTGATACCAATGGCAAAGATTGCCTACATATTGCTGTGCCATAAGGACCCCGAGGCGATCATCGCACAGGCCGAACAGCTAACTGCAGCGGGCGATTGCATGGCGATCCACTTCGATGCGCGTGCAAGCTCTGACGCCTATGACCGGATCCGAACCGCGCTGCGCGAAAATCCCAACGTGGCCTTTGCCGCCAAGCGCATCAAATGCGGATGGGGAGAATGGTCGCTGGTGCACGCCACGCTGAACGCCGTGAAGGCCGCGGTCGAGGCATTTCCGCGCGCCACGCATTTCTACATGCTTTCTGGCGATTGCATGGCCATAAAAACTGCCGAATACACCCACCGTTTTCTGGACGATCGCGATAAGGATTTCATCGAAAGCCACGATTTCTTTGAAAGCAACTGGATCAAGACCGGCATGAAAGAAGACCGGCTGATCTATCGCCATCATTTCAACGAACGCACTCAGCCCAAACTGTTTTACACCGCCTATGAGATGCAGAAGCGGTTTGGTCTGACGCGGGAAATTCCCGAAGATCTGCAAATCATGATCGGCAGCCAGTGGTGGTGCTTGCGCCGCCGCACGGTTGAGATGATCCTGGACTTCTTGCGCCAGCGACGAGATGTGATCCGGTTTTTCTCAACCACATGGATCCCGGACGAGACCTTCTTTCAGACGCTGGTACGCCACCTGATTCCGAAGGGTGAGATCGAAAACCGCACACCGACTTTCCTTATGTTTTCTGACTATGGAATGCCGGTCACATTCTACAACGACCACTATGACATGCTTTTGGGGCAGGATTACCTGTTTGCTCGTAAGATCAGCCCCGAAGCGCACGAGCTTAAAGATCGCCTGGGGTTGCTTTATGCCAGCGAGGGCATTGATTTTCCGGTCTCGAATGAAGGGCCTAACCTTTACGCATTTCTGACCGGACGCGGGCGCATCGGTCGCCGCTTTGGACAACGCTTCTGGGAATCCGGGCGGGCCTTGGGCCCTGAACACGAGCTTTTCGTGATCGTGTGCAAGAAATGGCATGTTGCCAAACGGCTGGTCAGTCAGATCGCGTCTGAGACGGATATCCCCTGTGTAGAGTACCTGTTTAACGAAGAGGACACCTACCTGCCCGACTTGGGTGGGATAGAAGCGAGCCTTACCAAGCGGTCACGCCATAGGCGGGCGGTTGTACGCATGCTGTTTGACAGTTTCCGGTCGGATCAATTGGTTCTGTGCCTCGACCCAGCCAATTTGGATGTGCTTGAAGATTTCTGCGGGGATCAGGCCAAAACCCATGTGCTTGAAGTCGAATGCGAGTATTCCGACGACTATCTTATCGGGCATGCCCGCCGCGTCGGGCTTGCGGGTGAAAACAGCCCGAGGGAAACCGTTGCGCGCCTAGTGCCGACGCTGCGAAACGATCTGAGTTATGAATCGCAACAGATCCGAGCGGCGCGGATTGAGAATTGTTTGCGTCTGCGGGAAACGGCCGACCGCAGTGAAAACGAAGCCGTCATCTCAAGGTTCCTTGGCGTGAATCAGGAAAAGGCCAGCGCCGTGATGCACCTGGATTACCTCTTCCTCGATTAGGCAGAAACTCTGCGCGACAAACGAAAAATGGCTCTGGCAGGGTACGCGCCGTGCACTGATTCAGACCGCAGCCGACCCAAGCATCAACGCCATTGAAATCAAACTCATAGTATTCGTGATTTTTGTCCAAAAATCGGATATTGTTCGGCCAATTGAGCCGATTTGTTCATACTTTTTAAATCAACAGATCAGCCTCGATCAGAGAAAAAGCTCCGACCCGGGTGGTCTTTGTTGCTCGAAGATAAGTTCCCACCCGAACAACAAACAAACATTCTGCTGGTCGAAATTCAAAATTTGAAACGCAGCTCCGGGGGGACATAGTTGTGACCACAGACCAAATTGCCAATGCCAGATCATACATCCCAAATGACACAGACTGGAGCCAGATTTACAAAGTGCTGCCCGGCGAGGCCGAAGTGGCCGAGCCTGCTGTTATCAACCCTCATTTCGAGTGTATCGAGGTAACCGGAAACACGGTCCTGCCCGCGAACGGCATGTATGTTGTGCTGCGTGGTGTCGTTCAATTGCGGCAAAACGGCCACCCTCTGGCCAGCGCAGATGTGGGTGATTATTTCTACGAAGAACATCTTCAGATCTCGGATATCCCTGTCAGCCTCGAAGCGCTTGCGCTGGACGGAACCCGGCTGGCATACCTGTCCAGCGAGAGCTGGCGGAATATACCCAAAGACATCAGAAAACGCTGTTTCGCTACAATGTTCGGCGACCTTGTCAGTGTACAGTTGGAGAATTTCCAGCAGCCGATCAATTGTTGCAGCGTGACGGCTGCCGCGCTCAGCATGTCGGCTCTGGGTTTCAGCTGCGAGGTGAATGACATATTCCGCGAATGCGCGCTGCCGTCATCCTTTGTGGTGAATGACGGCATCTCGTTGGGTGAACTGTTTGACGTCGCCTGCACCTATATTCATTCGCAAGGGCTTAGGGACCGGGTTCAGGTTCAGGCCTATTTCATGGACGAAGACACAACAAGCGTGCCGCTGCTGCTTGAGGCAATCGACGAGTCCAATCAGTTGGGCGGAGAAAACGATATTCTGGTGGCGAATTTTCAAGTCGGCGTCGCCCATGGCAAAGAAAACATGCCGGGCGGACATTTTGCCGTCATTGCCAAGTGCAACCCAAGCACCGGGCTGATCCACATGATGGATGTGCATCCAGAAAAATACGGCAAGCTTTGGGTCACTACGATCGAACGGCTGTGGAAGGCCATGTCGGACCGTGACGGAACCTCGATGCGGTCTCGTGGCATACTGCGGTTCTCGGCGCGTGCCGCGGTCAAAACCCATCTGAAAACGTTCAAACAGCGGTGCAACTATGTCGACAGTACGCTCTATTTGGCAAAAGACCCAAAGAAGCGCCGCAACCTGTTCCGTCGGGCCACACCCAATATGAACTCACTCGGTGTGTTGGCGGAAAGTTTGGCCATTCACGGCGACAACCGCGTGGACGAGGATGAGCTTTTGCGGGCCACCGAGGCGTCGTTCACAGAAGCAGTCAGCCGGGTCGCCACCGCCAAAGACATGCACGAGATGGCGGAAAAATACCTCAGCCAGTCTGAAAACGTGCATTTGGGCAGTACGTTCCAAAGCTTTGCAACCCGCAAGGACAGATTGATCCAAACCCCGCAGGATTGGTTCAAGGAACAGCTAAAGAGCCTGAATACGAACAAAGATCGTCACCTGATGATCAATATCGACTTCAACCGCGTCACCGGGATTGAAGCAATCCGCCCACCGGAAAACGTCTATCGGGAAACTGCCCTGCTGGAAGAGTTCTGGTGTCTTTGCATCGCCTATGACGAAGACACAGATGTTGTCACCATTGTCGACATGAGCCCCGCGACCTCTCAGGTCTGGCAAGCGCCACGCGGCAATATTTTCCGCGGGTTGCGCGATCTGGAAGACCCCGCATTGGTGATGATCGAAGAAATCGACCCGCCCGAGGACCCGAGCGATGTTGTCAGTATTCTCAAGCACAACACGATGGTTCTGTTTTATGAGGATGAAGACCCCTGGTCCTATATGCTGCGCAGCATTCTGTCGAATATCGGCGCGACAACCGTCAAGCAGATCGACGTAGGCGGACGCGATCCCAATATGATCAGGATGCGGCGGCAATTGGTAACGCTTGGTGAACGACCGGACGTGCCGTATTTGTTTTTCCAGGGCGAATGCATCAGTAAAAGCGAAGAGCTGGAAGACATCGTGGACATGATCCGGGCCGGTGAGTTGCAGGCCAGGATGCGCCAAGAAGGGCTGCCTGTTTCCGAACTGAACGAAACCCCAAGCCTGGAAAAGAACCCGTTCGGCTATCCCAAAGGGGTGATGAATCAGGTCAACGCGGGCAAGCGCAACGTATTGTTGTGTGCTTGCGGCTCGTCTGCAGCAGACAAAATCCCTGAACTTGTCGAGCGCATCGTCGATGCCGGGCACAATGTGAAACTTATCCCCTCAGTCTCAGCCGAAAAGTTCTTCCGCGATTTCGGGGCGGAGAGGATCGACGCCAAAATTACCCACAATGACTATTACCGCGACGATGATGAGTGGAATTTCCGCTATATGAAATTCGACATGCCAGTGCGGGCTTCGCATCTGGCGCTGTGCGACTGGGCCGATTGCGTCATCGTGGCTCCCATCACCTGCAACACGATGGGCAAGGTGGCCAACGGTATTGCTGACAACCTTCTGACCTCAGTCTTTGTGGCGTGGCAGTACCAGAAGAAACCGGTGATCCTTTGCCCCGCTTGCAATACGAATATGTGGAACAACATCACTACGCAGAACAATGTCGAAAAGCTGAAGACGCTGGGCGTTGATTTCATCGGGCCGCGCGAGGGTCGCCTGTCAAACGGGCGGATGGGTATCGGAATGATGGCAACTCCGGACCAGATCATGGAGGCTTTGGCCGACGCCTTCGAGGAGTTGGACGATCAAAAATACCGTGTTTGCAAATGGGCGCGCGAAGCTGCCGCCGCCGATGACATCAACGAATGGAAGCGGGTGTTCCGCGCCATCGACGAAGATATTGTCGGCATCAACATCGTGGACGAGGCCCATGGTGATTCATTGCTACATTATGCAGCCGGTGGTGAAGGTGAGTTGAACGAAAGCGGTCACAATCTGGGCAAGCCGGATTACGAGGCTGCGCAGAATCTGATCGACCGCGAGATCGACGTCAACATCGTCAATGACCACGGGTTTACGGCCTTGCACGTGGCGGTGATGAACAAAGCGCCCAGGATGGTGGAAATCCTGCTGGGGGCAAAGGGCATGGATGCAACATCATGCATCGAGTTTGTCCAGGGCATGACAATCGAACCCGAAATCCAAGCCATGCTGGACGCCTGGGCACGCGATCATGACGTGAAGATCGCTGAACCAGAACAGGGGCGCGACGAGAGCTTTGTGGCCGTGCAAGAGCCAACATATCTTTATTTCACCTACGGTTCGCTGAAACAGGGATTCCCGAACCACGAAGCGCACAGCAAAGTTCTAAACGACTTCGTGGGTCCGGCCCGCACCCGGCAACCCATGCCGCTGATCGTCCCGAACGAGCCATTCTGTGACAATCCGAACTGCGGATACCTGCACCGTATGGCCACGCTTGTGGATCAACAAGGTATGGGCAAACAGGTCAGTGGTGAGGTCTATCGCGTGACGGAATCCGGCTTGCACGAGCTGGATAAGCTGGAAGGTTACCACGGCCCAAACTCATCTGAAAACGTGTATATCCGCAAGAAGATCAATGTGGTTGTGAACGGCGTGATGAAGCCCGCATACGCCTATGTGATCGCAGACCCAAAGAAATACCTGAAGAACTTGCGCGATGGTACTTCAGAGATGGTCAGCGATTACACGCTGGACATGGCGCAGGGCGAGCCAAAACCGGGGTTTGAACCTGTAGCTTAACCGTCTTGTGTGATGATCGGCGGCGATTCATGGCTTTCCTTCAGGCTAAGGTTATAAGCCGTGATCGTCACCATGCACAGCAGCACAAATGGCCAGAAACTTGCCTTGGGAATAAGGTTGTCCCGGTAGTGGATGATCCGCAGCGACGGCACCGCCTCGGAGGCGAATAGATAGGTGTTGATCGAGACTGCCAGCAGCATGAAATACATCAGAAAAAAGAACGACTCCATGTAGATTACGGGCGAGCCGGCAAAGCCTTCGCGCAGCTGCACGTGCGCCAGCAGGATCACAAAGAACAGAACCGAACAGGTGCCGATCACGCTGGACGTGCTGAAATCATGCCTCTCGGCCAAGCCCTCGCGGCGGGTGACTGTCATGACCGCACCGAACAGCAACATCATCACAACGAGCAAAGGGACCATATGAACGATAAACGCATTGCCAAAATTGCGTTTGATGACGAAATTATAGTGCAACTCGGGCGCGTTGGTTTGATACGCATTCTGTCCGATGCCCAGCGTTGTATCCAAATTTGACAGCTTGTAGTCGAAATAGGTGTTTTCCCGTTCCCAGGTACCCATCACGATCTGATTGTCGATTCCAAAAATATCGTCCGGTCCGGTCGCTGGATATGCCTCGAAATCAGGAACCAAAGCGACGGCGTCGTCAAACGATGCCGGCCAGAACCGCACCCAGACCGTTTTGTGATCAAAGGGGTAGCTTGTGTAGTCAAAGCTCTGGCGCAGGGTTTGTTCGAAATACCACCCAATCAGAACACCGTCAGGCTGCGGCAGTCGATACGCCTCGGCAATCAGGCCGCTTGCGGTGTCCACCGCCTCGGGCAGAAGAAATCCGACCTCGCCCTCTGCCGGGATAATCTTATCATGCTCGCCCGTCTTGTAGTGCTGCCAGATATAGCCCGTGACCTGAACATCACTGGCCCCCATAAAGTTGAATGACTTTATGAATATCCCTGTCCGCACGTAGTAGTCTGGAACAACATCCAGCTTACCCAGATATGAGTCTACGGCGGCCTGATCTGGCAACTGCGTCGGATCACCTTCGAAATGGTTCAGTTCGATCCATAGTTTCAGCAAAAGACCTGCCAACCCTAGGGTCAGCAGGCCAGAGATAAGCCAAACCTTCTTCTCGACGCTCATTCAGCCCCCTGCCTGTTCCGTCAGAAAATCAGCGCGCCCCAGCAGGGATTGAGTAATTCCCATCTCGGCAAACTCGGCTTGAAGGGTGGTAAATCTCTCATGTTCGCTTGGCACGATACCCTTTTGCCCGCATTCCGCCAGAAAGCGCGTCTGGCGGATGGACAAATTAACCAGTGGCAAAGGTTCCCCGGCCGTAAAGGCCGCCAGCCCATCCGCATAGTCATTTGCAGCTTGCCAATCACCTCGCGCCAACATGACTGCGCTGGCATCGGGGTAGAAGTGCAGATGGCTATGACCGACACATCCTTCCGCAATGATTTCGGCCCCCAAATTCAACAGGTGTATTTGCTCGTCCGGGTCAGTTTCGGCCATCGCCAGAGCCGACAAGGCCTTGGGCCCCACAAAATTCCGACCATGTTCCAATGCAATCTCAACCGCACGGCGGCCCGTTTCCAAAGCCTGATCCATTTGCCCGGCATAAACCTGGGTGCGGGCGAGATGTTCCAACGCCTGCGCCTCTAGCCGCTTAGCCCCCACACGCTCGGCGATCTCGGCCGAAACCCGGAATGCCTCAAGCGCCTGATCAAGATCGCCCAAAAAGGTATCGGCCACACCCAGGCAGGTCTGAGCCACACATTCGGGCACAAAAGCAAAATACTTCTGCGAAACTTCGATGGCTTCGTTTGCGTCTGCGCGCCCTTGTTCGACATCCCCCATGTAACTGCGCGCAACGCTCAGGTTGTGCAGATTGGCCGCCAGGTCCCGAACCAGACCCTTTTCGCGCGCCCGATCAACCGCCTGCGTGTAGAACCCAGTCGCTGTCCTCATTGTGGCCTTCATGAAGTTGGCATCACCAAACCCGCTGAGCGCCCCCACTTCAAGGCGCACGGAGTCCAGTTTGCGGGCCAAAGTAAGCGCTCGTTCATTGGCGCTCAACGCTTCCTTGTCTCGGCCCAAGGGGAAATACACGTTGCCGCGCACATAGTTGATCTGGGCCACGTCCCGTTCGGAGCCAGCACGCTCGGCCGCAGCTTCAGCCGTATCCAGCGCCTCAAGCGCGTCCTGATACAAGCTGGCCTGTCGCGCAGCCTGTGCAAGACCAATATGCGCCCGGCTGATTTGCTCATCTGTCTCTGCAAGTCGCGCTGCGTCTCGAAATTCCTGCAAGGCTTCGTTGGACAAACCCTGCAGCCGGTGCGTCTCACCCCGTGCACACAGCAGGTCAAACCGGACGCCTGCGGGCGACGGCAGTTCCAAAGCACGTTCGATCAACGGGCTGGCGTCGTCGAACCGGAACGCGTGGATCAGCTTGTCGGCAGCTTCAAGATAGGCTTGCGCCGCATTGTTGGCACCCGCCCGGTCCAGATGCTGCGCGCGCAGGGTTGCATCACGATCTTCGAACCATTTGGCCGCCTGGCGATGCAGGCGCGCGCGCTCGGATTTGACCAACGTAGCATATGATCCATCCCGGATCAGCGCGTGGGCAAACATCAGATCAGCCCCGGCCTCTCGGATCAGGGCCGAACGGATCAGATTGGTGGTGTCCAGATGCCCTTCCCCGAGAATGTAATTCAGAACCTCGGGTGAGAACCTCTGCCCCAGCACTGACGCCGCCTGAATGGCGGTGCGGCTGGCGCGGTCCAGCGCATCCAAACGCGACTGGACGATGCCTTGAATGCTTCCAGGCACGGTTTCCTGCTTGAGAATGTCAATGTTGCGCAGCAACTGTTCCAGAAAAAGCGGGTTGCCACCCGCACGTTTGACACAAGTTTCCAAAAGCTCGGGGTCGATGGCCGTAAACTCCTCGACCAATTGCCGTGCCTGATCTTCCCCCATCGGTGCCAATTCCAACTTGGAGACAAGCGCGCCATCCGTGGCTGTTTGCCAGTCTCGGTCGATCGGGTCTCCTTCGACCCGGCTGGTCATCATCAAGACGCAGGGGATTTGCCGCGTTGCTGCGGCGATATGTGCGCAGGCTGCAAGAATGTCGGGTGACGCCCAATGGATATCTTCGATCTGGATCAGCAAAGGCGCGTCCTGACTGCGGGCAAGCAGCAACTCATCAATGACCTGCCTGCGCCCACGCAACCGGGTCTTGTTATCCATTACGGCATAGACCTCAGCCAAACCGGGATCCTGCTCAAGTTCAAGCAGTGCGTTGAGATGCGCGGCGTTCGAAGGGCTGACCCAGCCTTTGGCGATCGCGTCTTTGGCCAGGGCCGTACCTGTTTCCGCGCCATCCGACGGATCAAGGCCCAAAACACTGCGGGCCACGGTCTGAATAGCCGAGTGCCCCTCGCGCGCTCCGAAATCCATAACCACGCCATTGTGGGTTGAATAGGACAGGCTCTTGGCCAACTCGGCCACCTGTTCGGACAAATGCGTCTTGCCGATCCCAGGCTCACCCAGCACCACATGAACCTCGCCTTCTCCGTGTCGCTTGCACCGGTCAAATGTCGCCGAAAACAACGACATCTCGCGGTCGCGCCCGATGAACTTATGTCGTCTTGTCCGAATGTTCCGGGCCAAACGGTCCAAGCGCCAGACTTCGACAGGGTCATTCAGGCCTTTTATCGCCTGCACACCAATAGACTCGCCCACGAAAAGCGGACCCAGAGCGCGTTGAATGTCATGTGAAACCAATGTTTCACCGCCCTTTGAAATATCGGTCAAGCGCGAGGCCAGATTCACCCCGTCTCCGGTGACGGTATATTCCGTATGCGCCAAGCTGCCTGTTGTACTGGCAATGACCTGACCCGAAGCGATACCGATATGACAAGACAATGGTGGCGTCAGTGTTGGCAATACCGCATGTATCTCGGCCGCTGCTCTGGCCGCCCGTTCTGTATCGTTGGTATGTGAGATAGGTGCACCGAAAACCGCCATGACAGCATCGCCGATATGCTTGTCTATGCGCCCGCCGAATTTCTCAACCACGCTGTCAACTTTGCCAAAGAACTGGTTGAGCAGCGCGTGCAGATCCTCGGCATCCAAACCACTGGACATTTCTGTAAACCCCGTGAGGTCAACAAACATCACAGTCACTTGGCGCCGTGCAGGTTCAATTGGATCGGAGGATTCAGATGCCTCGGACGTTTCCGTCACGTCGAGTTTTTCTATAGCACGCAGCAACCGCCGACGATCCCCGACCGCAGTTACCCCAATTTCTATAAGATCTTCAGCCGTCAAATCTGGCAGTATGGAAAAATCGATCTTGTTATCTAGGAAGGCCTGCGCGTAGTCAGATAATCCAATTGCGCTTAGCCACTTGCTCAGGTCCCGAGACATGTTGCCCCTCTGAAGTCCCCTTACTTCAACTTTATTCCTAACATGGGTTTCAGGGTTGAGTCTGCAAAAACCAAATTAATTTGCGTATATGTCTATATTTATCCAAGTTTGCTCCGTTGGATTTGTGTCTTCAAACATCGGCGGGACGCAATTTTGAACGCAATATTCTTGGCACGTCAGCAACCATCAAACCGTTTGCATGGATTCGACTTAAAGCCGCCTTTGGTACGCGTCGCGGGTCAGTGTTTAAGCCCTGCTAAATTGCCGGTTCAGATATCCAATATGCTTTCGCTTGAGGGGTTTTCCCATCCGTCCTTTGAACACACCTTGTAACCCTGTGCACGACCGTCCGCCAAAATGCTTCGAATTTTCGAGTTCTTTGTTAATAGTATATATGAATTTGTTTACCAGTGAGGGCTCGATGAATTCACTAACCAGAATAACACGAGGGATAAGTGTCGCCTTCAAGGACGGTCGAGTGAAAGGCTTACTTGCCTTCACAATCGGAATGATTTTGTGGGCTTCGGTCTTCTACCGCTTTGTCGAAGGATGGAGTTGGCTTGACTCCATCTACTTTTCTGTCGTGACGATTTCGACCGTAGGCTTTGGTGACTTTTCACCTGAAACTGCGGCGGGAAAGATATTCACGATGGTATACATCATTGTGGGCCTCGGCGTCTTCGTGACTGCGGCAACCACGGTCGCGGACACGATCTTGTCTCAAAGCGACGAGAAAAAAGAGAAATAGCCGTATCGTCCCCGGCTAAGCAAATCCTGGTGCTGACGAGGCGTCAACATGACGACACAGGCTCTGACCGGGATTCATACGTGTCTTCAAAATGATAGGTGACCCCCAAAGGTCAAAAAAATACACATATAGTGTTTTTTGAGTGTAATATTCAAAAAAACGGATAGCGGAGGGATGGAATGGAAAAGACTCAGGACGCCAAGATTGTCGACCTCGCAATACGATTACTCTTTCTCGGATTATTCCTCTATAGCGCGCTGGTCATGGTTGCGCCGCTTGCCAGCGTGGTCATCTGGGCCACGATCCTGTGCGTCGCACTTTATCCTGTTTTCGATTGGTTGCAGTCCAAGCTGGGCGGGCGGAAGAAACTTGCCGCAACAATCCTGGTGTTGCTGGGTCTTGTACTAACCCTTGGTCCGGTGGCAACGGCGGTATCGGGCGCTGCAGAGCTTGGGTCCGAGTTTGCAGAACAGGCTGACAAAGGTGAGTTGAAAATTCCACCTGCGCCAGAGGGTATCAAAGAGCTACCTCTGGTTGGAGGCAAGATTGCCGACGTTTGGGGGATGTTCGAGCGGAATTTGGACGGAGCGTTGGCGAAATACGGCGCGCAGATCCTTGAGATCACAAAGTCCCTTTTCGGTAAGGTTCTGGGAATCGGAATTGGGCTGTTGGGACTTGCTCTGTCCGTTTTGATCATGGGGGCGTTGTTCAGCCCTGGACCAACTATGGTTCAAGGTTTGCAACGTTTTGCGAACCGTGTTTTCGCACCACGTGGCGGGGAATTCGTCACTCTGGCTGGAGCAACGATTCGAAACGTAACAAAAGGCGTGATCGGCGTGGCGGCCATTCAGGCGGTCGTCGTCTGGATATTGCTTGTGCTGTTCGGGATCAACTCGGCCGCGACGCTGGCATTTGTCTGCCTGATACTTTCGATCATCCAGATTGGCCCCGGCTTGGTTCTTCTGCCGGTGATCATATACGCATGGAGCTCGATGTCCGGCGGCACCGCCTTGATCTTCACGATACTGGCCGTTCCCGTCACAATAATGGATAGCTTCCTAAGACCCGTGTTCATCTCGAAAGGGCTCGAGACACCCATGCTGGTGATCCTCATCGGTGTTCTTGGGGGCATGATGGCTTATGGCTTGATCGGTATTTTCATGGGGCCGGTTCTGTTCGCTGTCTTTTACGAGCTGTTCAAAGTCTGGATTGATGCTTCGCCCGAAGCCGAGAGTGCTGCGGCAGGAGAAGCAGAATGAGAAAGACGATATGGACCACGCTGGGCATCATCCTGATCTTCCTCGTCTGGTACCTCGTCGCCGACCGAAAGACGCCATTTACTGGAAACGCCAGAGTAAAGGCCGTCGCGACCCAGATCGTTCCTCAGGTCACCGGAACAGTCACCGAAGTCCTTGTTGCAAACGGTCAGGTCGTCTCGGCAGGGGAAATACTGGTTCGGATTGATCCCAGGCCGTATGAAATCGATCGCAACAAGGCAGAAGCTGATCTGGAAGCAGCCACGCAGGAAGTTGGTGCATCTTCGGCAGAGGTGAGTGCCGCGCAGGCCAAACTGGCGCGGGCGCAAAGTGATCTCGACACGATGCGCATTCAAACCGAACGTGTGTTTGCACTTGAAAAGAAAGGGTTGATCGCCGTCTCAAAGGCTGATGACGCACGCGGGCAACTGGCCGAGTCTGAAGCAAACTTTGAGAATGCCAAAGCTGATCTGGAAAAAGCCAAGCAAAGGCTGGGCGATGACGGTATCGAAAACCCGAAAATTCAGCGCGCATTGGCCGCTTTGGCAGACGCAGAACTGAACCTTGAATGGACGGAACTGCGCGCACCAGCAACGGGTGTCATATCCAATCTGCTGATCGCCCCTGGTACATATGCACGATCCGGTCAGGACCTGTTGACGTTTTTGGATGCAACCGACGTCTGGATCGAGGCGTACTTTACCGAGAACAACATCGGCCGCGCTTCGGTGGGATCGCCGGTTGACGTCGTGTTGGACATGCACCCCGGCAAGATTGTTCCCGGCGTGATTGAGAGCTTCAGCGCAGCCGTCTCACTCAGCGGTGGGGATGAACCGGGTCAGTTGGCCAGCCCACCAAGCACCAAGGGCTTTCTGCGTGAACCAGAACGGTTTCCCGTACGGATAGTTCTGCCGGGATATGAGGCTGGAGACGCTGAAGATGATCTTCGCTTCCAGCTCAACGGACAGGCCGATGTGATCATGTATCTCAGCGACAATTCCCTGCTGAACATGGTCGGCCGGACCTATATCCGTCTGGTTTCAATCCTGTCCTATGCTTATTGAAGACCGAAACTCGGTTATGCGACTGGCGCTGGGTGTGACTGGCGTCTTCGCCTTGGGCCTGTTTCTGGGGTGGCCACTTGCCGTGGTTGGGTCGGTTTTCACAGCTCTGTTTCTTCAGGCACCTGCAGCACTACCCTTGGCAGCCTTCGGAAAACTGTTCATTTTTTCGATTGGATTGATGTTCATTTCCTTCTTTCTGTCGTCTGTGCTTGCACCCTATCCTCTCGTGTTCCTCATACTGGTGGCCATCGGAATAATCCTGTCCTTCATGTGGTCGGTTTCCGGAGCAGGCGTTCTGCCCGGTGTCATCGCTCTTATGGGCGCATTGATGATTCCAAACCTTGTTTTACAATCCCAGGATTTGGCGTTGGTGCTTGTGTTCTGGATACCGTTGAACCTGCTGTTTGCAGGGTTTGTTTCAACGGTGATGTTTGTTCTGATACCATCGACCCCGCAAACGGCATCGGGCAGCAAAGCCGCAGCATCGACAGATTTTGAACCTCATCGACGAATTGTCAGAATGTCGCTTGTAACAGTGCCCTTTGCTTTGGCATTCTTCGTATCTGGTGCCTCAGCTTTGCTGGTTTTGTTTTTTGTGGCCCTTCTCAGCCAACAACTCGCAGCAATGCCTGCAGCAGGAAAAACCGTGGCAAAGGCGATGCTCACGTCAAACCTGCTCGGAGCCGCAATATCAATCATTTGTTATGAGATTAACGTCATAGCCCCAGTCATTCTGACATCAATTCTGCTTTGCTTTTTCTTTTGCTTGGCACTTGGTGCTCTTGGAAAGTCCCAATTCCCTCTGGCCGCAGCAGCCGGGTCTGCAATTACAACAGCGCTGATTGTGTATGGTGGATCAATTGCACCATTCTCCGACGAGGCAGATGTCAAAAGCATTACGCGCGTTCTGCAGGTCGCCAGCGCTGCGTTCTTTGTAATCGCAGCCTATGTCGTAGTAGATGAGTTCTGGCCGGAAAAGAAACGTCAGACCGTTTGAGCAACCTAGCTTCGTGTTGGTCTCGGGAATGTGACTAGTCGTATTTGCGTCTGTTGTCCTGAGCTTCGGCGGCTCGGTTCATGGCTTGAAGTGTTGGCCCAGTAGTATTTTGGGTTGTTTTTTTGTGTTTCTGACGCTGTTTACGTGATTAGGGTTTGCACCTCTGAGCTTCGTGTTACGAGGCTGACGGTG
>NZ_WVRF01000008.1:0-178348 GCF_013110775.1 Ruegeria sp. HKCCD7296 | reverse complement strand
GCCTTTGGCACAGAGCTCTTAAAGACTTCTCGTGAAATGACCCGCGATTTTCCCATCCTCGCCACGAGAGGAACACTTCGAATTTAGATCTTTCTGGCGATGCTTGTGGTAGACTTGGTACTAAGGTTGCCCGTTTTCTGGCTCGGACTGAAGATACGCCGCTATCCGAAGCAATGCCCGTTTTTGGTTGGCCTGATTTGACGGGGGCAATTTGATTGCAAGCGCATGATTGGCCTGAGGCCCATCGGAATGATGGTTTGCTGCGCTTCTCATTCATTTCCTCTCGAAACGGTAAACACCATCCCAAGCGGCCGGTGGTTTAAACGCAAAACTGCTGCAACGTTCGATAAAGACATCTACAAGACGCTTGTTAGCTGCGATTTCTCGATGCCTCTGGAGGGCGTCTAATGCATCAGCCCATTTTCCAGACTGATACAAGGCATAGCATGCGCGCCATTCTTCGAGTTCGCGTTTCTTGGCTGCGCTCACCAGAAAACCACCCTCATCATCTTTTTCCGCGATTAGTTCAAAGATACGACTAGGAAAGCTAGTCCCGGCAGGCACGACAAAGTCAATTTCGCGCAGCAAAAACCTGTTCTTGACATGAACAGCCACGTCTTCCGATATAAGAATCCTTGTACCGTAAACTTTGTTCAACCCTTCTAGTCTGGAAGCAAAATTAACGGCAGCACCAAGCGCAGTGTATTGCAATCTTGAGAGAGACCCGACATTACCGACCACTACGCGACCGGTGTGTAGGCCAAAACGTGTGTGCAACGGACGTAAGGGTAACGCTCCATTGT
The DNA here is from genome assembly GCF_013110775.1 of Ruegeria sp. HKCCD7296. Taxonomy (NCBI): domain Bacteria; kingdom Pseudomonadati; phylum Pseudomonadota; class Alphaproteobacteria; order Rhodobacterales; family Roseobacteraceae; genus Ruegeria; species Ruegeria sp. HKCCD7296. Next base: position 177,545 of record NZ_WVRF01000008.1, on the reverse strand, counting down.
CAGAATTGAGTTTCGCCTCAGCCAGTAAACACGCCAAAGCTGCTCGACAAGCATGAACAGGGTGATCAGAATCATCGAGTGGAGCGTTCCATAGAGCCATAATGGCATCTCCAATGTACTTATCCACTGTACCCTGATTACCGGATATCTCTTTTTCCATTGCTTCGAAATACTCGGACAAAGCAGACATCAGAACTTCGGGTTCAAGTCCCTCGGTCTGGCGCGTAAACCCTTTGTGCGCATCGCTTTCCCACTGCATGATGCCGTCTTAATCGAGTGCGATCTCATTGAGGTTGAGGAACTGGTCCCGCTGGTAGCCCAAGTTATGGAAAATGCTGCCAAGGCAGTCTTGGGCCATCCAATCCCCGTCGAAGTAGATGTGATCCGACCTGGTCAGAACATGCGCGGAGCGAAAGGCGATGCAATGTGGAAGATCGTTGAGGCCGCGCTTCCGCGTCACCGGAGACGCGAATGACCAGGTTTCGCCGAATCTTGACCCCTGGCGAGAAGCCTGGAGAAGTCTTGGCGAAACAAACACGCGAGTATCGTACTAGAAACAAATCCGTGAAGTGGGGGGAATCAGACGAACTGTTGATCCTCGACCCGACTGTTGCTCGGGAAATTGCAAAAAACGGTATTCCGCAGGATGTCTCAATCACGCCGCTGGAGGACCACCATCTTTCAGATCTCGACCCTGCAACCGCCAGGATTCTTATTCAAAGGTCTTCCGCCAAACGGTCGGGTGAGCGTCCGGAAGGTGGACGGGAGGTGTTCGGGAACCGGACACCCGGGTCTAGTTTGTTTATTGGTTTAATTAGTGGTCTGAAAACCGAAAGCCCTGTTCGAGGCAATGCGACTGGCTATGACAGGGTGACAGAGCAGGTGTCTGCCCGTTTCGAACCGGCCACACGGCTGATCCTGGCTCTCATTCGACATGCTGAGTTGCGTAAGGTCGACACGTTCAGACTACAGACCCGGCATTATGTTGCTGCGGGCTTGGCCAGCCGCGGGGCGCGTTCCAGGGCGCTTCGGTCCTTAGAAAAGAAACGACTTATTCGCGTGTTCCGGGAGCCAGGCCGGCATCCTGTGATCGAACTGAACAAAGATCACCGCGGATTGGTCATACCATGGCCCAACGACTTTCTTCAGGCAGTTCAAACTGATCGTCCGACATGACGTCTCGTTGTCCGCTTTTGGACGCCTAGCAGACCCGACGTTGCAACAAGCCAACGTCTGCTATGCGGACAAAGCCGACATTACGAAAATCATTCAAATGCCTCTCAGTGGTCCAAAGTGGATCACCAAACCACAGTCTAGAAATCTCCGCTTAAAGTGTTTGTTTAAGCCAAGTAGCAAGTAAGCTTCGCAACTATTGAACTTCTAAATGTCCGGGCGGATGTAGTTCAAGATTGAGTTCATCCGAATGATGACCTTACGAATAACATGTGTGGCGGACGCGCTTTCTGTGTAAATCGCCGCGATTCCGGCGGCACCAGGCGGGATCTCATCTAGGATGTTTGGATCGTCGAGAACTATCCTTACAATGAACGGTTCGCTCGCGATCTGACCTGCCTGATACACCGTACCGGTCACCTGCGCTTGCCCTTGCGAGGCAATGTCGAGCACGGTTTCGACGGTACCTGTTATCAACACACCTGGCATTGTTTTGAAAGCCACTTCGACAGGCTGACCCACTTCGATGTGGCGGAGATAAATCTGATGGACTTCGGCGATCACAACTTTTTCGGCTGTGTCGACAAACACTCCCGCTGGAGCAAAGGGAAACGTAACCACGCGCTGACCTTCAGTAATCGCGAGATTGGTCAGGTATCCCTCTGATGGCGCACGGATAATCGTCTGTTCAAGATTCCATTCAGCCTGGTTAAGGGACGCTCTGGCCTCAGCCAGTTTCGCGACTTCACCGTCATCTGTGAGGGCACTGATTTCCACCTCGGCACGTGACACGGCAGATCGAGCTTGATCTACAGCGCCTTCCGCAGCTTCCAGGCTGGCTTCTGTTGATTCGAGTCGGCTTTGAGAGATCGTACCGCTGACGGCCAACCTGCTGTCATCTTCAAAACGTAGTTTTGCGAGGTCCCGTTGCGCAAGAGCCTGACGTAATTGGGCTTGTGCTGAGGCAAGCGCATCTTGGTCCTGACGAACCTGTGCCTCAACCCGCGCCAGGGTGGCTTCCGCCTGTCGAGCGGCTATCTCGAAGGGCTCCGGATCGAGGCGAAAAAGTACTTCACCTTCTTCCAGCGGAACGTTTGGTTTCGCTGCAACTTCGATCACCTGTCCCGCAACATTCGGAACAATCTGGGTGGCGCGTGTTAGGACCTTTATCGGTCCTGAAGGAGCGCCCCACTGCATTGGAATGAAAAGAAAGATCAACAGCACGACCATCCACACAATCGTTGAAAGCCATGTGGCCTTGGTGTTGGGTAGAACCTTCATCTTTACGAGAACGAACAAAACCGCGACATAAGCTAGGGTTAGAAAGACAATCATGCGGTCTCTCCTGAATCCGCACGTCTGCCCCCGCTCGATTCAATCTGTTTTGACAATGGCGACCTTGTGAAAGCCCATATCAAAGCGAGCGGCCAGAAAACCCCAAAAGTCAGAGCTCCGACCCAACCTGCGACATTGATCGCGTCCCGTTGTGGATGACTGCGCTCTGTGGCGATTTTGCCTGGCAACATGGCCAGGTAAATGAACCCGACCAGAAATGTGAGGATCAACACAATCAGCACGATCCACGCAAAAATATCCAATCCACTCATTTCGATTTTCTCCAGCAGCCCCAACCTCTTGTGTCGACCACCGGACCTTCAGCAAAGTATGGCGGACAGTTCGAGCGGTTACAGATTTTATGCGGATCAGTGTGGCCGATCCGCACGATCGACGGTCAATTAGCCTATGGCTAGGCTTGCGTACTCAATGCGGCGCGCAGCTCTTTTTCATCACTGACCGATAAGGATGTTTCGATCACTTCGCCCTTGAGGCCCTCGAGTTCGTTGAGCAGCTTTGTCGGACGGCTGGTCCAGCCGATCATTGCAAGCGCAGAGGTATCTGGCTTCAGTTTGGAACCGAGCATAGCCGCCAGACGGTCTTCGTCATCGGCCTGATCGAGGGCTCCGGCCAGTTTTCCCATCCCGGTTCCAGCAGCCGCCCCAAGTAGCAGGCCAGCCGCCGGATTGCCTGCCAGCGCACCAATCATTACGCCTGTCAGGCTACCCATCGCACCTCCGCCGAGCATACCAGTCGCGGTGAGCGTGTCAGAGTTCTTGATCCGGATGTCGCCAGCTTCATTCCGCGTAATCACTATGAACTCATTAATGTCGGCCTCCCATTCCTTCGACATTTTCGCGACGCGAAGTAGCGCCTCGTCCGCGGCATGACGGCCTTCAAAAAGTATGATGACAAGGTTGGACATTGGTTCTCTCCCTTTGAAATTTTGAAGCCAGTGAACGCGACGTCTTTGATAAACTTACCGTTTGCGTTGTGATCGGGAGTAAATCGAACGCCCCAATCGTATCCAAGCCGGGTTCATTTCACGGAGACATCGACGGTCTCGACACGGTGAATACTCGGCAACCGATAGGATCCATCATTGAACTCAGCATGCGCCCCTTAGGCTCGGACTTAAAGAAAACAGCTGCGACTTTGAGTGACGGCATGGTTGATTGACTAACATCAGAGTTGACCTTGCATGTTAAAAGAGCAGCAGGGGCGCAGGACGCCGCCCCCGCCTGACGGCGATCAGTCGCCGCTTACCAGCTCGAACTCACCGGGCCGCCAGGACTTGTCGAAGAACGCCTTCTCGGGGAAGTAGAGGCGCAAGAAGGTGAACCAGCCCTTTTTCGGATCGGTCTCGATCCAGTTGCCCCGCTCCACACCTTCCGGCTGTTCCGGCGCGAACCAAATGGTTGTCGAACCGTCCTCGTTTTCCACGGCTGCCGGGCTCGGGTAGGTCTGACTGCCCGCACGCGGATAGCGCTGCGATGTCTGCAGCATCCCGCGTGATTGGTTGTCGTAGACCGTCATCGACCAGAAGCGCGCCGCGGGAATGTCCGGCGGTAGATCCAGCTTGTAGGTCTTGGCGCCGTCGAACGGGTTACCATCGGAATCGACATTGGCAATCAGGTACTGCGAGCCGATGTTTTCGAGCCGCATGATCATCGCCGGTGTCACGCCAGTAGCGGTGTAGAACCACGACGTCCGCGAATGATACTTGCGCGCGCCTTTGTCCTCCAACGGCTTGATCTCTCCGTCTTCGACCACACCCGGCGGGTTCATGAAGTCATAGCCACCTGCCCAAAGACTTGCCCACCAGGCCGAGTCCTCATCGTAGTATCGGAAATGGTCCCTGGGATGTGCGCCCATGCCAAGGGTACGGGCCCCGGCGTTGCCGACCGCGACTGCCTCATCAAGGATCCGTCTCATCCGCTCATCCGGATTGAACTCTTCACCCTTCACGATGCCAATTGCAGCTGCTTGCCCTGCAAGCTCGACATCAAACGAAGAGGCAGGTTCCATCTGGATCACTTCGTGAAGCCACTCGTAATGGGTGAAATCGTTCGGTGGGATGGTGTTGAACGACACGCCAGTGCCGTTGACGAACCGAGGAGAAGGATGTTCCGTGGTTACACCGGCGATTGGCGCTTCGCCCAACAGAAATGACCCGATGCTCGTGCCCGTTCCACCCGGAACATAGGGGTAGATCTTGGTGTATTCTTTGACCGTGTCCATCGGTGGCTTTGGGTCATTGTCCTCAAGGAACGCACGCCCCAGCATGAAGACCCGGTTCGTGCGGGAATGGGCCACATAGTAGCCGCCTTCGGGCAGTACGCCATCATATCCCGGGGGCACCAGCAAATACCGGCCGCCTTCACCGCGGTCAGGGCCGGGGAAGCCGAAATCGATGACCCAACGGAACCACATGTCATCGAAGATGCCCAGCACATTAGGCGGGGTCTCGACAACCATGGGGCCATCGTTCAGGTCGATGAATGACAGGAAATAGGGTGTGTCGGCATTCGCCGTGAGAAAGAGCGAATGCGCGTCCATCAGTTCTTCGAACAGCAGCACTTCGTTGTGCTGCACGCCGATGTCGAGAAAGCCTTTGTAGAAGCCGTGCATCGATACGACCTGGATCGTGTTCATGAAGGTCTCAATCCCGTGAAGGTAGTCGAGCTCATCCTGCACCTTCTGGGCTGTGTCTCCCGTCGGATAGCCGTCTTTGAACGTCAGAGTTCCGAGACGCGTCGATTCTACCTCGTCAGGCGTTGTGAGAAATTCTGGAATGGGTTCGTATTCGACCTCAGCGTAAGCCGGGCTCAATCCCGATACCGACAATGCCAGAATTATCGCGATGGATATGGTGGTTCTTCTTGTCATGAAGAGTGTTCTCCAGATTCGATTTGAGGGATAGCTGTTGATGTCTTCGTTGCGCAGACAGGGGCTGATGCCCCTGTCCACACCTGAACACCTCGGTTACCGCAACTTGACCTCGACCTTCTCCAGCGTGCCGGGGAAGTCGAAGGGCACGTGGTAGCTTTCGCTCACGGGTTCGCCCGCGTCGGAGCCGATGTCGAATGTCTCATCGAGCGAGATTCGGAAGCCCATGGTGCGCTCGACCCGACCCTCGCCAACGAGTTCATCGTTAACGAAAAGCTTGCCCATGCCGCCCTTGCCGACGCCGCCGCCATCATACTCGAACTCGTAGCGGATCGTGTGCTTGCCAGCCGACAGAGGGTCGCCCTCAATGTTGTAACGTTCAAGATTGGCAACATTGTAGGTGTAGACCGGCTTGCCATCGAGCACGTAGAACGCCCAGCCGCCGAACCGGCCGCCCTGGGTGACGAGCATCCCGTCATTGTCCCCGTCAGCGATCTCGATATGCGCCGTGATGGTGTGCGACTTGTTTTTGAAGTCGGGCGCGGTGCCTTCGGGAATGCGTGTCATGTTGTCGTAGTAGGTGAACTCTGTACGACCCGCCGTCAGGCTGGGGCGCAGCGAGACATCCATGCGCTCCACCTTGCTGCTGACAATCGGCAGCACGTCATATTTTGCTGCCTCGCCGTAGAACAGAAGCTGCAACTCTGCCAGTTTCTCGGGGTTCTCCGCGGCAAGGTTGTTGGCCTGGGTGAAGTCCTCGGCAACGTTATAGAGTTCCCAATCCCACTCGGTGATTACATCGGTCGGCTTTACCACGCTGACCCAGGGGGCTTCCGGCGGTGTGGTGGTCGCCATCCAGCCGTCACTGTAGATCGCGCGGTTGCCCAGCATTTCGAAATACTGGGTCCGGCGGGTTGAGGGTGCCTCCGCGTTATCGAAGGCATACATCATGCTGGTGCCCTCGATCTCGGACTGGGCCACCCCGTTGATCGAGGTCGGTGCTGGCAGGCCAGCCGCTTCGAGGATTGTCGGCATGATATCGATAACGTGGTGGAACTGATCACGGACCTCCCCCCGCGCTTCAATGCCAGCGGGCCAGCGGATGATCATGCCGTTGCGGGTCCCGCCAAAATGGCTGGCCACCTGCTTTGTCCATTGGAACGGCGTGTTCATCGCGTGCGCCCAGGCCGAGGGAAAGTGGCCGAACGTATTCGGTCCGCCCAGCTCATCGATGCGCGCATACGTGTCCTCGAAGGGCACGGGGATGTTGTTGAAGAACGTCATCTCGTTTAGCAATCCATCCGGGCTGCCCTCAGCCGACGCGCCGTTGTCACCCATCAGGTAGATAATCAACGTGTTGTCGAGTTCGCCGGTTTCCTCGACCGCGTCGATGATGCGGTTGATCTGGTAGTCCATGTGCGACAGCGCCCCGGCATAGACCTCCATCATGCGGGCATAGAGCTCTTTCTGCTGATCATTCAGCGAATCCCAGGCACGAAGCTGTTCCGGACGCGGCGTAAGCACAGCATCCTGTGGAATGATGCCGCGCTCTTTCTGACGCGCGAAGGACTCTTCGCGTACGGCGTCCCAGCCCTGATCAAACTGGCCTTTGAACCTGTCGATCCACTCTTGCGGGGCGTGGTGCGGCGCGTGACTTGTGCCCGGCGCGTAGTAGACGAAGAAGGGCTTTTCCGGTGCGAGCGCGTGCTGTTCCCGGATGTAGTTGATGGCCCGGTCGGCCATGTCCTCATCCAGGTGGTAATCATCGGTGTTCGGCGGCTCAATCGGCTTGGTGCCGTCAAAGATCGCGGGCGTGAACTGGCTTGTGTCGCCACCGATGAAGCCAAAGAACTGCTCGAAACCAAGCCCCGTCGGCCACAGGTCGAACGGCCCGGCCTGGCTCGACTGCCAGTCCGGCACGTTGTGGTTCTTGCCATACCAAGCGGTGTTGTACCCGTTGCCTTTCAGGATCTCGGCAATGGTGCCGTTCTCTTTTGGCATCAGCGAGTTGTAGCCCGGGAAACCAGTGCCCAGCTCCATAATGACGCCGGTTGAGTTGGAATGGTGATTGCGCCCGGAAATCAGCGCCGATCGGGTCGGAGAGCAAAGTGCCGTCGTGTGCATCCGGGTGAACAGGAGGCCATCCTCGGCAAGCCGATCATAGGCTTCGGTTGGCACGGGACCACCAAAGGCAGTCGGCGCGCCAAAGCCCACATCGTCCGGCATGATCAAGAGAACATTGGGCGCACCCTCGGGTGCGGACACCTGCCGCGGAAAATCGAGACTCGAGTCCGAGGTGCGGAGCGCGATATGGCCACCAAACTCAGTCATTGGGACCGGCAAGACCGAGCGATCCCAGTCATCTTGGGCCACAGCTGGCGCGGCAGTCAGGGCGAGCGTTCCTGCCAAGAGCGCCATGGGCAACCTGGTCAGTTCAAAAAGTTTCACGGCTGTCTCCTCCTTTTGATTTGAACTGCGCGACGCACCTCGTTTTGTCAGACTGCTTCCATGTCGCGCGGCATGAAGCGCGAGCCAGAATGAAACCGCTACCTTTTGGCAGCGCTCTTCGTAGGACATGTCCGGGAGGCGCCGCGTCGAGTTCTTTTTGCTGCAGTGTTGTAGGCACAAATCGCTTAGTCTAAGAATCAACACTAGCGCCCAAGGAACCAACTATTGTCTTCAAACACACGGGAAGATCGATCGTTTTGCCGTCCCGACGACTCGAGACAGGTCCGTGCGGGCCTGTTGCTGGGTTTGTTTAAGTGCCTGTCTGATCCCATGTTTGGTCTGGGGAAAGGTCTCTCCGCAGAGGTAGCGGGGCTCGATGTTCCGAATCAGGCGGAGCGTTGGATGCCCGACGGCACCTACCTAGAGGGCCTCGCCCGCATCGACCACCTCGATGATCTTGGCGGGATCATGCTGAGGGCAGGTATGGACCAAGAGTTCGCGGATATGGGGCTTTTCGGCAAAGCCGTCATTCATTCTGAGACTATCTGGGCCGCCCTCTGCATTCTGCGCGACACGGTTCCCTATATCGTTCCCGGGGTCAGTGTTGGCCTCCGAGTGCGAAGGGGTCGTTGTCGGTTCACGTACGTTCACCCCTTCGGCGTGGGCCCGGAAGCCTCGCTCGATGTGCAATACACAATCGGACTGATCTGCAACCTTCTCGCCCAGCGCACGGGCACACGCAGCGCGCATATCCGGGTGAGCTATCCCGGAGCGCGCGCTCACCACACAACATTTCTCAGTGGCGTGAGCCAGGTTTCGGAGGGTGATATCGGAACAGTTGAGTTCGATGATCACCTCTTGCGGACGCCGCTCAAACACTCCAGGCCCGACCTGTCCGATCTCCTTCTTTTGGCCATGGCAGAGGCGCCCGAAGTGCCCAATGCGTCCTGTGAGATGTCCGACCTCGTAACTCATTTGCAATACGCGTCATTGCGCACCAACCAGCGCCCTCTTGCGCAAACCGAAGTCGCTAACCTTCTCGACAAACCGCTCAGAACCCTCCAGGATGCCCTAAAAAAAGAGGGCAGCCGTTTTGATCGCCTCCGCGATGGCCCGCGCCATGCCATCGCGCGAGAGGCTTTACGGCAAGGCCGCGAAATTGACGAGGTCGCTCAAAGCATTGGTTTTTCGCACCGGCAGAACTTTTCTACGGCCTTCTCAAAGTGGGAGGGGTGCTCTCCATCAGAGTTCCGGTCGCGCGGAGGCACCTGACCCTCTTCTCTGGCTAGCAAAAGGCATTGAGCAGTGGAGTTTATAGCCACGAGACAACCGACCAGAAGCATTCAACGTGTACGCGAAAGGCTTACTTTGAGACACCATTACTGCTAGATAGCAGTGGAGCGATTTCCGTTTCGCGCTTAGTTCTGCCTGTTGCCGCGTCGAGTTCGAAGGTCCGCTTTGGGCTCGGAGCCGTCATTCGCTGCAGTGACTACGAACGTCCGCTTTCGGTGGTAGGCCCGATTGCTACTGCCCCGAAACTGACCCTATGCCGAGCAACCAAGTTCGTGCTATATTAGGTCAGTAATACTAACCTAACATAGGGGGCAACCATGGCTGGAAAAAGGAAGCCAGGTCCCGCGAAATCGCCGATTGGTCGACAAGTACGCGCAATGCTGGATGCAAGGTGCGTAGAGGAAGCAGTCGGTATAATCGATGCTGTTATCTGTGCCGCCAAAGGTGGAGACATCTCCGCGGCCCAAACACTGTTAAACCGGATCTATCCCCCTAGGAGGGGATGCCTGATCACATTCGAGCAGTTTCCAGTAAACGATGCCAAAGACATCAGGCTGGCCTACGATCATTACGAGCGACTGGCGGCGGACGGAAAGATCAGTACCGATGAGCTTGGACAACTTACCGCTCTTGTTGAGCGGAAGGCGAAGGCGTTTGAACTGATCGAGCAAGAATGCCGCATTCTGGAGCTGGAAGATCAGATTTCTGAATTGAAAGCAGGGCTGATGCCAAGGGTCGCCTGAGATGGCAAAGCGGGACCGGCAACTCACAAAACTGTCCGACGAAGTTGGGCGCCTTGGTGCCCTAATTAAAGCGGTAGCAATGGAGGGTTACGCCAGCCCATCGCGTTGGGCTGCTAAGGCATTGGGTCTTGAGCTGGACGATTGGCAAGCGGAAATCATGGAGGCCGAAGCAAATCGGATCTGTGTGGTGGCTAGCCGCCAATCCGGCAAGAGCACGGTTACCGCGGCTCGAGCGGCCTACACAGCTCGCATGAACCCCGGGTTTCGTATCGTGCTGGTTTCTCCAACTTTCCGGCAATCAAGCGCTCTGCGAACGAAAGTTGTGGGCTGCCTTCAAAGGGCTGAAGTGCACTATGGCCAATCGAGAGAAGAGATCCGACTCTTAAACGGCTCCAGCATCATTGCCCTGCCGGGAGATGATCCGGACAAAGTGCGTGGGGCCACAGCAGACCTGGTCATCATTGATGAATGCGCTTTTGTGAAAGAGAACGTTGCTGCGGCGATACTACCGATGTTGACTTCAACAGGCGGCGATTTGATCGCTGTCAGCACACCAAATGGACCGCAGGGACTGTTTCACGAATTGGCGTCGGATAAGGATGTGCACGTGATCAATGTACCGGCGGAACGCATTGCTCGGTTTGACGAGGGCACGCTTTCCGATCTTCGCACTCGCCTTGGTCCCGCCCGAGCTTCACAAGAACTCGACTGCGCCTTTGTGGTGGCGAACCGTTCCGTTTTCGACGCCAACGCGCTGGCCGCGATGTTTGGGGACGGCGTAGCAACTGCTCCAGATTTAAGCGAGATCAAATCGGCAGCTGCGAAAGAAGATCGTGATATCGCCGCCCAAGAGGAATCGGCCAGACGCAGAAAGAAACATAGCGAACTGAGCGAACAACGGCGTTCATACACGGATATGTGGGGAGTCTTCTAATGGCCCTATCGGATCGGACATCGAAGCACGTTGCTTTCGGCAGGATTCTCACCGCTGGTGGGGGAGGACCTAACCAACCGGTGGTAGTGATCTGCTCGTCTAGCGTCTGGACTGCCGACGGGCAAAGCAAGGACGGCTTTGCTTGGACGCTGCAGCCCGCAACCCTTGTTCCACATTGGTGCGTCGTCCGAGATGGCGATGCCCGCACAATCCGGGATATCGTCGACGCTGATCTCGAAACATGGCGCGAGAGCCGCAATCCCTCGGCACCTGCTGTGGTTCTAAGTGATGTTGGTCAGAACCTTGCCGCATCTGATCTCCTAACAAGCCGCTCTGGCTGGGAAGATCCGACGACTTTCGCAAACGTCCTTGTCAATGGTTCGACATCTGATGGCATTGCGTACGACGTACATGGCCGACAAATTATCGGCGCCAGATTTCTTGTGTCTTGGTTTGATCGAATGCTCTGGAAGAACCCGAACGGCATCAGCCCACCACTGGGGGCATTTGGTGCGCCATGGGTTCAAGACAGGATCGTCCTGGCCTTCGATGCGAACGAGTACTCGGTTCCCAACGGCGGGCTTACGTGGGAGGCCGTCGGTCGCGGTGCAGCGTCTACCGAAACTCTGATCCGGCGCCATGGCATCGGCGACGCGGATACCCTGGCGGGCCTCTCGGCAGACGAAACGGTAGCAATTGCGCTAATGTTGCAATTTTGGGCGGCCTATAATCATGCGCCGGTCAGAAACGCGGGGCCAATTCACTATCGTGCCCCACACCTGGTCTGATGATTGTTGCCGGTCTCGATCTTGCAAAGCGTTCAGACCATTCTGCACTGGTCATAATCGAAGCCATTGAAACTATGAAGGTGACGCACGCGTTGCGGCTGCCACACCGTCCTTACCGCGAGCAGATAGAGCTTCTCAAGCCAGCCCTGTCCGGTGTTGATCACCTTGCCTTTGACAGCACGGGCGTTGGTGATGCCGTGGGCGAGATGCTATCGGATATCAATGCAACAGGAGTGGTGACAACCGGTTGCAGCCGCAAACTTAAGATTTGCGAGGATGGTCGGATCATGATTTCCAAGCAGTCACTGATCGGAGGCATAAGCTCGGCTTTGGCTTGCGGGCAGCTAAGAGTTGCCTCCAACGCTCCGGGACGCGCAGACCTAGCTGCTGAAATGACAGCTTTCGTAACGATTCCCAGATCTAGGAAGATAGAAGCCCGTCAAGGTCATCATGACGATCTGGTTATGGCGTTAGGATTAGCGGTATTGGCCGCGAACCCTACCGTGTTTGCAGCCATGTTCTAAGGCCTAAGTTCGCAGGCATTGTTGCCAAACTCGTTATTCACGGTTCCAGTCATACCAAAACATAAGTGGAGGACCAATTGGAGGACTGAGAACATGTCCACCACTACAAGTCATTTAAATAATACAATTTTTAATCATATAGTGGTGCCCGGGGGCGGAATCGAACCACCGACACGAGGATTTTCAATCCACTGCTCTACCCCTGAGCTACCCGGGCACGGGAACGATGTACATCGTTGGGTGGGGGCGTTCTATGACTTGCTACCGGCAGTGTCCAGAGGCTTTTTTACATTTTTTCAATGCGGTCGTTTTGGCATAAGGTCTTGGGCTTCAGCCTCGGCTTCAAGGTCCTCTTCGCGTTGCGATGGGACAGCATATGAGCCGTTCAGCCACTTGGCCAGATCAATGTCCGCGCAGCGTTTTGAGCAGAAAGGGCGGAACTTTTGCACCGTGTCTTCTCCGCAAATCGGACAGCTCATTTCAGGATCTCCGCCAGCGGCAAGCGGCTGCGTTTGCGTTGCAATTCGAAATGCCCCAGCGGGGTCCAGCCTGCCAGGATCGTCTCATCCGGGTCCGATTTAAAGGCCGCTCGAAGGGCCGATTCAAAGCCACGCCGATCTTTTTTCGGCATCGGCGCCAGATCCAAGGTGATCTGCCCCGCCAACCCACGCACACGCAGAGCCCGCGGCAACAACTTGGCGCAAGCGAAATTGGCTTTGGTGCCCGCAGCGAGAGACGTATCTGAACCGGTATTCACATCCACTGCAACCAAGGCACGCGTGGGTTCGACATAAAGATGCCCACCGCCCGGCAAAAGCTCGGACGTACCGCGAGCCATATCGAGCGCATCCAAAACACCGTGACTTTCGAATCCCCCGGCCTGCGTGACAACCTCAGCCGGGTCGGTCCAGTCGCGCCAGGCGAGGATATGAGGGCCATCCCCTTCGCTCAGCACCTCTGTCTCTGTGCCATCGTCATTCATCACCTGATCCGCCTGGGCCAACATGGCTGAAATATCCTCGGCAATGTCATCGGCATCCGCACCTGCACAGCAGGAACGAAGGATCAGACCATAAGGGCTGTCGCCCATCTGTTCGTGTGCAATTTCCAACAACTGGTCGCGGGTATCGTCATCCCTGATGCTGCGCGAAATATTCAGACCCGGCGCTTCGGGCGTGACAATGGCATAACGGCTTTTGAATAGGATCCGGTTGCTGACAGGGATCGCTTTTCCTTGTTCGGCATAGCCACTCACCTGTACCAAAAGTAAAGCCCCCGGCGCCAAGCCTTTAACTTGACGCAAGAAAGCGGGCCCATCTGGCGTTGTCAGAAACATACCGCCCTGCCCTTTGACTGGGCGGTCTGCGCGGGCGCGGTAGATCGTGCCGGGCGTGGGCGCGTCAGCTGAAATCAGGAAATCATCGAGCTTTCCGTCAACCATAAGGGCCGCGGCTTCGCGGTCCTCGATGTGGTCCAGAACGATAGTGCGGCCCTTCATGGTGCCTCGCGATAAAGTGGATAGCCGATACCCTGCAACAGGGCGGCGGTTTCGGACAGAGGCAGTCCGACAATGCCGGTGAACGATCCCGAAATCCAGGGTATGAACGCACCTGCGGGGCCTTGAATGGCGTAAGCTCCAGCTTTGCCCTGCCAGTCCCCTGTCGCCAGATAAGCATTGATTTCGACATCGGACAGGCGTTTGACCCTCACCTGCGAGACCACGTCACGCTGTAGTATTCGATCCCCAGACCGTACAGCTACCGAGGTTATGACCCGGTGACGGCGACCGGACAATGCGTGCAGAAATTCGGCGGCCTGGCCCGCATCTTCGGGCTTTCCCAGAATGCGCCGCCCCAATGCGACCGTGGTATCTGCGCAAAGCGTGATGTCACCGCTATCCGCCTGCACCGCCAGCACTTTCTCGCGCGTTATCCGACTGCAATAAGGAACCGGAAGCTCTGCTTTCCGAGGCGTTTCGTCGATGTCAGGGGGGCGGATGGCATCGGGCTGCACACCAAGCTGGGCCAACAGGTCCAGCCGTCTCGGGCTGCCCGATCCTAGGATAAACGCCATTGCGGCAGGCGTTACTTGAAGCGGTAGTTGATCCGACCCTTGGTCAGATCATACGGGGTCATTTCGACCTGAACTTTGTCGCCGGCCAGAACACGGATGCGGTTCTTGCGCATCTTGCCTGCCGTATGTGCGATGATCTCATGGCCGTTTTCCAGCTCGACCCGAAACGTCGCATTAGGCAGGAGTTCCTTCACGACACCGGGAAATTCGAGCGTATCTTCCTTGGCCATGTTGTCTCCATCATTACGTTGCACCCGCAGAATCTGCGGGGATGAGCGCTTAAATGAGCCTATTTTGCCCTTATTTCAAGGGCGGAATCACCTAAAGGTCGGATATTGTGACCGATTCGACTCGGAGGGCTTGTTCTTCCCAATGCGTTCGGTTCAACACATGACCATCGGCACGGACTTCGGCAATGGCTGACAGATCGATCTCGGCATAGGTCCAGCCGGGCTGATTAAGCGTGCCCTCGGCCAGCACACCAGTGGCTGGAAAGCCTTTGTCAGGCGGGCCGAATATGCCGCCCGTACCAGTGTTTTTGTCCACGGCCTCGGACCAATCATTGTCACCTACCAGCGACGCCATAACTGTAACACATTGGTTTTCCAAGGCTCTTGACATCGCTCCGATACGAACCCGCCAATAACCCGAAAGAGCTTCGGTGCAAGACGGGACCAATATCAGATCCGCCTCGCTCAGCGCGCGGCCCAGCAAAGGGAATTCGCTGTCATAGCAGATGAGCACCCCGATCTTGCCCAGCGCGGTGTTGAACAGCTTCAGCGGACCACCGGGGGCAATGTCCCAATCTTCACGCTCGAACCGGGTCATGATCTGCTTGTCCTGATGGTCGCAAGCGCCGTCCGGCGCATAGAACGCGGCGCGGTTCACTGGACGACCGTGGCCATCCACAACCGGGGCGGAAGCGCCCAGAATATATGTGTTGTATGTCTTCGCAAGGCGGCTGTGCAGGGTTTGCACATCCCCCATCCGGTCAGACACAGCATGGATCGAACGTTCCAGATCGCCTGCCACGGCGACCCCGTCGAGGGTCGAAAGCTCCATAGCCCCGTATTCAGGAAAGACCAACAACTCGGCCCCCTGACCTGCGGCCTCAGCAACCCATCGGTCCAACTTGTCTTCGTACTGTGCCCAACTGTCGAGCCAGCTGAGATCGTAAGCAGCGGTGGCGACTTTCATGATTTCGTATCCAAAGGAACTCAGTCGGCGCGACACTAGAAGAGGACGGCGCGGTATGTACAGGGCATTTGTTTCCGCACCGTCCTTCTGACCCGCACCCAAGCGCTGTGGAGGTTTTACGAGACGCTGACCCAACGATCAAACGATATCCCGCCAAAAACCAGCTTGCCATCAACAATGTAATAACATTACATTATCGGCAATTTATAGCGGGGGAGGATAGGCAACCGCCTGTACCCCGAAACGAGCCATATACACAGGAGCACATTCCATGAGTGACACCCGACTTCCGGTCACAGTACTGTCCGGCTTTCTGGGCGCGGGCAAAACAACCCTCTTGAACCGCGTACTCAACAATCGCGATGGCCGCCGGGTGGCCGTGATTGTCAACGACATGTCCGAAGTGAATATCGACGCTGATCTCATACGCGCCGATACCGAGCTTTCCCGCACAGACGAGACACTGGTCGAAATGTCGAACGGCTGCATCTGCTGTACGCTGCGCGACGACCTGCTGGACGAGGTACGCAGACTGGCATCTGAAGGGAGGTTTGATTACCTGTTGATCGAATCCACCGGCATTTCCGAGCCTCTACCCGTAGCGGCCACTTTTGACTTCCGCGATGAGCTTGGCGAAAGCCTCTCGGACGTTTCACGCCTGGACACGATGGTGACGGTTGTAGATGCGTTGAACCTGCTCAAGGATTTCTCCAGCCATGATTTCCTACGCGACCGTGGCGAGACGATGGGCGAAGAAGATGAGCGCACGTTGGTACATTTGCTGACCGATCAGATCGAATTTGCAGATGTGGTCATTCTGAACAAAGTTTCTGACGCCGGACCAGATCGCGTGGATGCTGCGCGCAAGATCATCCGAAGCTTGAACGCGGACGCCCGGATCATCGAGACCAACCACTCGGACGTGGCCGCAGATGAAATTCTGGATACCGGGCTGTTCGACTTCGAAAAGGCGCATGAGCACCCGATGTGGGCCAAAGAACTTTATGGTTTTGCGGATCACGTGCCAGAGACCGAGGAATATGGCGTCACCAGCTATGTCTACCGTGCGCGGCAGCCCTTTATCCCTGAAAAGATCCTTGAAATCCTGAACGGCGATCTGCCCGGTGTGATCCGGGCCAAAGGCCATTTCTGGATCGCCACGCGCCCGGATTGGGTGGCCGAGTTTTCGCTGGCGGGTGCCCTGTCCTCGGTACAGCCGCTGGGCACTTGGTGGGCCACCGTGCCCGAAGACCGCCGCCCAGATCACGAAAGCGCACGAGCTTACATGCAGGCCCATTGGCAAGAGCCGTGGGGCGATCGGCGGCAAGAGATAGTGTTCATCGGCAGCGGTATTGATTGGCCCAGATTGAAAGCCCGGTTGGATGCTGCGCTGCTGCCCGCTGTCGCAGCAACTCGTCTGGAGGATCTACCCAATCTGGCAGACCCCTTCCCGATCTGGCGACGGGCAGAGGCTGCAGCATGAGTATTGTTCAAAACATCATCCAAGACGCCGCCATAGGGGTCGAGATTTGCACCACGCCCAACGACCTTTCAGCCATTCATCAACCCGGATGTGCTGCGGCAATTTGGAACCGGCAACCGCTGCAGGGTTTTCAATCCTGGCTAAACGGGATCGCGCCCGAACAACTGCCCAAGACCCGCGTGATCCTGCGCCCCGAGTTGGTGCGCGAGGCTGTTTCTGAAGTATGCGACGCGCGCGGCACCCCACCGGGTGCAGAGCGCGACCGGCTGGTGGACGACATTGCAGCGCTGTCTGATATCTTTGCCGGTCTGATGAACGCGAAATGGCTGCGGCTGCGGTTGGACGTGATAACGACCAATGCATGCCGCAGGTTCCACGTCGATGCCGTGACCGCGCGCCTCGTATGCACCTATAAGGGAACGGGAACGCAATATGGGGTCTCGACAGGTGGCGCAGACCCATCGCGCGTTTTCACGACCCCAACCGGCGCACCAATTCTGTTATGTGGCACGCTCTGGCCCGCACAACCAGACTCCGGTTTTCTGCACCGCTCGCCTCCGATTGAAGGCACGGGCGAGACGCGGTTGGTGCTTGTTCTGGATCCGGTCCTCGACCCTGAAAGTGAGTTTGACCCGATCTTAGGGCACTGAAAACAAATACCCGGGCATGCTCTGCCCGGGACCTACTCTATGTCCTGCACAGACGGGAACGTGAATTGGCATCTGCGGTCTGACGTGCTTGAATGTACGAAGGAGGCTGGTGATGCAAAAACAGGAAGAATTCGAGAAGTTCTATTTCGCCAAGGTTGGGATGGGCGAAGCCTGCGGATGCGCCGAGCGTGTCATTGACGTCTATGAGTTCAACCGCAAAGGCGGTCAGCAATCCAAGAAAGCAGTGAAACAAGACAAGCGTAAACGCCTGTCGCTTCGGGCTTGGGCCGTGAAATACGGTTTCTTAAGCCGCAGGCGCGCACCGTAGATGGTGACTACAGATCCCTGATCCAGAACTGTAGCGGTTTGAGCGTCTCGCCGTCTTCTCCGATGTCTTTCCAGGAAAACTGTGCCATGACGCCGGGTAGAGGCGTGTAACCGCGCGCGCGCCAGAAGGTGTCGAGCGGGCGGTATTGTGCAGGTCTCATCGGGTGGTCGTCCGGGCGTTGCACTCCGCAGAATGCAGCTTTGGAGAACCCAAGACGGCGAGCATGGGCTTCACGTTCGTCAAAGAATTTGTGGCCGACACCTTGCCCACGATACTCCGATAACAGTACCGACTCTGCGCAATAGAAGATGTCGCCCAACTCAAGGCCTGTGCCTTCAAACGCTGCGGCGAAATCTTCGGCGTGATCCGTCAGGGGGGCGCCGGTTGACGCGCCGATCAGGCGGTCGCCGTCGAAAGCACCCACCACGATGGCCTGATCGCTGTCCCGGTAGGACTGCAGGTATTTACGCTCGTATTCGAGGTCGCCATCATAGAGATAAGGCCAGTCGTGAAAGACCTTGATCCGCAGACGGGCGACATCGTCCAGAGCAGCCTCAAGCGCCGCTCCGGTCAGGGGGCGGACAGCGTTGGCCTCAGCCATTCGAGACCTGTTTGGTCCAGTCCGTAAGGTTATAAAAAGTGGTGACGCGGGTGATTTTGCCGTCTTTCAGATCAAAGAATGATCCGGCAGGCAGGCGATAGGTCTGGCCGTGTGCTTCGGGCAGGCCCTCGTCGGTCTCCAGATAGGTGCCGTTCACGATGAATTCGGCCGCAGCGCGGGTGCCACCCTGGGCATCGAACACGACGATATCTGTCAGGTTCTCTTTGTAGCAGCGATTCATATGGGCGCAGAAGGCAGCAAACTTTTCCTTGCCCACACGGATTTGGCCCTCGTTTACGTGATGGGCCACGTCGTCGGACAAACAGGCCAACATGCCATCAACATCACCGGCGTTGAATGCCTCGAAATAGGTTTGAACGGTCTGGTTCATGGTTCACTCCGTTGGTTCGCCCCAGCGGTCTTTCAGATGCTTGATGATCTGATCGCGGGTCTGTCGGTAGTGGTGTAGCTTTGTTTCCCGTGTCTCACCCATTCCAGTAGGGTCCATTATTGGCCAATAATCGACATCGAGGTGAAAAATCCGGGTCAGTTCCAACGCCTTGCGTTGGCTGGCGGGGGACAAGGCGACAATCAGGTCGAACGAACTGAGGTCATCACCCCACTCTTCCATCTCGTCGAAGGATCGGGTGCGGTGGCGGGATAGCTCGACCCCGATTTCGTGACAGACGGAAATACAGAAGCCGTCAATATCCAGATCGTTGTGGACTCCGGCAGACTGCACATAGGTGCCGGTGCCGTAGAATTTCTTCATGATGCCCTCGGCCATCGGGGATCGAACCGAGTTGTGGTCACAACAAAACAGGATCGACTGCGGCAGAGGCGTCACCCGTTAGCCTCCGAAATGCAGCACGCAGATCAGCGTGAAAAGGCGGCGGGCGGTGTCGGTGTCTACGTCGGCCTTGCCCTCTAACCTTTCCTGCAAGACGCGGCTGCCTTCGTTGTGGATGCCACGCCGGGCCATGTCGATGGTTTCGATCTGGCTGGGCGGCAGAGACTTCACCGCGTCGAAATAGCTTTCGCAGATCTGGAAATAATCTTTGACCACTTGCCGAAACGGACCAAGCGACAGATGAAACTCAGCCGCTTTCTGTTCTTCCTCGGTTGCAACGTCAAAGACCAACCGCTTGTCGCGGATCGACAATTGCAGGCGATAGGGCCCGTCGGGCACAACGCGGTCATCGCGTTTGGGCAGAGAGAAACTGTTCTCTTCCAGCAAATCATAGATGGCGACCTTGCGCTCCTGCTCGATCTCTGGCGTCGGCGGAGGCAGGTTTCGGTCATCCAGTTCGATATGCGAGATGCGGGTCATCTTTACAGCTATAATCCTTGTGTCAGCACAGACCTATAACAACGAAATTGGCGGGGCAACGCGCAGAAACGCCACATCGGCCAAGTCTTTGCGCCATCTCATCCATTTAGGCGGTTCAATCGCGCTGCTACCGACAGCCCATGCGCCTCAAGGCTTTCCGATTGGGCCAGTTGTTCGGCGGCTGGACCTATGGCACGCAACGCTTCGGGGGTCATGTGGCTCAGTGTGGTGCGCTTGAGGAAGTCCATCACGCTGAGCCCCGATGAGAACCGCGCAGACCGGGCGGTCGGCAGAACGTGGTTCGGGCCGCCAACGTAGTCACCGATGGCTTCGGGCGTATATTGGCCCAGAAAAATGGCGCCAGCGTGGATCGTCTTTTCGCTCAACGCCAGCGGATCAGAAACGCACAGTTCCAGATGTTCTGGCGCAATGCGGTTGGACAGGATTGCCGCCTCGTCCAGGTCGCGTGCGGTGATGATAGAACCGAAGTCACGCCAACTGGCCCCGGCGATTGCGCGGCGTTGTAGGGTCTCAAGGCGCTTTTCCACCGCGTCCGCGACGCGTTGCCCGAAAGCAGCGTCATCGGTGATTAGGATGGATTGCGCGCTTTCGTCATGTTCGGCCTGACTGAGCAAATCCAGCGCGATCCAGTCGGGGTCGTTATCCTTGTCGGCAATCACCAAAATCTCCGACGGGCCCGCGATCATATCAATGCCGACCTTTCCAAAGACACGGCGTTTGGCGGCTGCAACAAAGGCATTGCCCGGGCCGGTGATCTTGTCGACCGGCGCGATAGTGTCGGTGCCATAGGCCAGTGCGGCCACAGCCTGCGCGCCACCGATTCGATAGATCTCGTCCACGCCCGCCAATTGCGCGGCCAGCAACACCAGCGGGTTCACCTGCCCGTCTGGTGTGGGAACCACGATGGCCAACCGCTCTACGCCCGCCACTTTAGCCGGAATGGCGTTCATCAACACCGACGACGGATAGGATGCCAGACCGCCCGGCACGTACAGCCCTGCGGCGGAGACTGCCGACCAGCGCCAACCCAGCGTCGCCCCGGCCTCATCCGTCCAGCTATGATCGGTGGGCATCTGTTTTTCGTGATAGGCCCGGATGCGGGCTGCAGCCAGTTCAAGCGCCTCGCGATCCTCGGTCGAGACTTGCGCCACCGCATCCACAATTTCCTGCGCGCTGAAGGCCAAAGTTTTCTGTGTTAGCTCCAGACGGTCAAACTTAGCAGTCAACTCGATGACCGCCACGTCACCGCGGTTGCGAACATCATCAATGATCTGAGCCACAACCGAATCCACATCTGGGCTGTCTTCGCGCTTGGCTGACAGCAGCGTTTGGAAGGCACCCTCAAAATCGGGTGATGTGGTGTCGAGGAAAACGGGCATGATCAGGCACTCCGGGCGTTGCGACATGGGACATATCGCTGCGAAGGTCGGGTCTCAACCCTCAGTCGTCGGGGTGCAGCGATTTGCGCATCGCCAAGCAGGACAAATCCTGGCGGTCACTGCACCGCTCGGTATCTTCCCACCCATGGCGTAGATAAAACTTCCGCGCCGTCCGGGTCGCATCCAGATGCGCCTCGGTGCAACCGCACGCAGCCAGTTGCTGTTCTAACCGATTGAGCAGAGCGGCCCCAACTCCGCTGCCCACATGACCGGGATCAACGTAGAGCAAGGTGATCTTCCCGGTCTCGAACAAACCGCCGACGGCAGCCACCCGCCCTTCATGCTCGGCCACCCAGATCTGCGACCCTGATTTGAACCAACCCCTGATGGTTTCTGGATCTTTGTTTGTAGTCCACTCTTTCAAATGGTCAGGATCATTATTGTGGTCGGCCACACAAAGCTGCGTGATCGACCGGATCAGCACCCGGCTGATGTCGAACACGTCGAACACGGTGGCCGGACGCAGCGCGATGCCTCCTGGCAGTCTAGACAACGCCTGAGAGATACCGCGCTTATTCTGCATCTATTCGGGGTGATGCGGGGCCTGACCCGACGGGGCCTGATACGGGCGGGTTACATCCTTGAGGGTCACATCGACGGCTTCAACCCGCAGGCGGATCACACCATCCCCTGCCAAAGTCAGCAAGATATGGCCTGCGCCATCCTCGCCCGCTTCAAAATCGACGGACAGAAGGGACATGATCATGTCCTTGTCGCTGCGATCGATGCCCTGGCTGGCCACGGACAGTACCGAATCAAAGACCAGCACGGATTGCACCCGTTCAAACGGGCGTTCACGGCGGGTGGCCGCATCTTTGTCTTCCCAGCGAAAGCGGTTCAGCAGCAGACCAAAACGGCGCTGCGACGGCTGCCATTTCATCTCGGTCGCCGGGAAAACCGCGTCCTGCGCCAAGGTCGAGATCACCTGAAGGTCGTCGCTGTCCTCAGCACCCAGATTCAGCGGGGCCTCGCGCCCGTCTTCAAAACTTGCGTCTGTCATTGGCCCTTGATCCGTTCGATTTTTGCACCCACGCCTTCCAGCTTGCGCACCACATGCTCATATCCGCGGTCCAGATGATAGACCCGGCTGACCGTTGTTTCACCTTCTGCCGCCAGCCCCGCCAGAATCAGCGAGACCGAGGCGCGCAGGTCCGTTGCCATAACAGGCGCACCTTTCAGGCTTTCAACACCGGTAACTGTGGCTGTGCCACCATGCACCTCGATATTCGCGCCCATGCGCACCAGTTCGGGTGCGTGCATGAATCGGTTTTCGAAAATGCGTTCTTCCAGCACCGAGGTTCCTTCGGCGGTGCACATCAGCGCCATCATCTGCGCCTGAAGGTCCGTCGGGAATCCCGGGAAAGGTTCGGTCACAACATCCACGGCCTGAACGCGGCCATTCTTTCGCGCGACTTTCAGTCCCTTTTCGGTTTCCGTAACGCTGACTCCTGCTGCGTCCAGCTTCTCGGCAAAGGATTCGACCAGCGACATGCGCCCGCCCAGCAATTCAACTTCACCGCCGCAAATCGCCGGAGCCAGCATATAGGTACCCAGTTCGATCCGGTCCGTAACGACCTGATGCGTGGCACCATGCAACCGATCGACACCCTGGATTTCAATGGTCGAGGTCCCCTCGCCCGAAATCTGGGCTCCCATCTTGCGCAAGCATTCGACCAGATCGACAATCTCAGGCTCGCGCGCGGCATTCTTCAGAACAGTGGTTCCCTTGGCCAGCGTCGCAGCCATGACGATGTTTTCAGTTGCCCCAACCGAGGCAAAGCGCATCTCATGCACCGCGCCTTTCAGCCCGCCCTGTGCCTTGGCGTGCAGATACCCGTCTTTCAGTTCGATCTCTGCACCCAGCGCTTCCAGCCCCTCGACATGCAAATCCATCGGACGCGCGCCGATCGCGCAACCACCAGGCAGTGACACAACGGCCTGACCAAACCGCGCCAGCAATGGCCCAAGCACCAGATTAGATGCACGCATCTTACGCACGATGTCATAATCTGCAGTCTGACTGGTCAGGTTATGACTCGACATTGCGATCACCTGCCCGTCCTGCAGCGCCGACACCTCGGCCCCAAGCGATTGCAGCAGGGCAGTCATCGTTTTGATGTCGCTCAGCCGTGGAGCGTTGGTCAGTGTCAGCGGTTCTTCGCTCAGAAGCGTCGCGGGCATCAACGTCAGGCACGCATTCTTGGCCCCCGCAATCGGAATTTGCCCGGTCAGCGGGCCATTGCCCGTTACAAGAATCGAATCCATCTGCTCTTATCCCTCGTCCTTATCGGCTTTGTCCCCCGAGGCCGCCCGCGCCTTGGCCTGCGCCTTGCGCCGCGCCATGTTCGCCTTCAGCGCCGCCTTCAAACGCTCTTCTCTTGCGCCCCCGGATTTGCCTTGTTTTTTGGGTGAA
This sequence comes from Ruegeria sp. HKCCD7296, assembly GCF_013110775.1. NCBI lineage: Bacteria > Pseudomonadati > Pseudomonadota > Alphaproteobacteria > Rhodobacterales > Roseobacteraceae > Ruegeria > Ruegeria sp. HKCCD7296. The sequence goes on along the minus strand of NZ_WVRF01000008.1, from coordinate 153,883 downwards.
TTTTTATCTGTCATGCTCTTTCTCTACAGGAGGCGAAAAAAACCGTCCAGACACCCTTGCGCCGCGTTTCGTTTGAGTCTAATCACCCGCCCACAGCGCTGCTGTAGCTCAGAGGTAGAGCACTCCCTTGGTAAGGGAGAGGTCGAGAGTTCAATTCTCTCCAGCAGCACCATCCATACATCTCCAATATCGTGACCACCCTTGTTTCTATGACTTCGCTCCGCCGAGTTCTAAGCAGGGAAGCATTGGATAGAAGCGCGTATAGAACAAACTCCTTGCCATCTCATGGGGCCGCCAAACCTGAAACTATGGAGCTGCGACCTGCCCGGCGGACACTCGGACCGGATATATTCAAGTGTTAATCCGCCGTTCTCAAAACGACCTTGTCGCTGAAAAATGCAGTTAGTTTGATCACCCGATTGGCTTTCTGGCAATCTGACTGACATAGGACATGAAACCAAAAAACGTGTTACTTGAAACGCGACTGCGTGCTTCTGCTTTCAGCGCTTCTGCTGTCTGAGGGAAAAGGACACCTGTTTCGACCATTCGGTCCGCCCCGCGATCTATCACTGTCAGGAAATACCCGGCTTCGCCTTCGGCCACATAGCCATGTCCACAGCGTCGGCCAAGTTCGAACCCTGCGGTACCCAGCAACTCTCCGATCTGACGCATGACCCAAAGATTGGTGACATTCTGGTTGATCATAAAGCGGACAAGCTGATCCAACGGGTCGAAATCTGCAATCTGGGCCGTCGCCGTATCATAGTCGCCATCGCAGACGGCAACCAAACCGCCCGGTTTGAGTATCCTGTGTGCCTCGCGAACGGCGTCTTGCGGATCGGGAACATGGCACAACAGTGTGTGCATCAACACCAGGTCAACAGATGAGGATGGAAGCCCTGTATTCCTTGCATCACCAACCTCAAACCTCAAAGATGGTTTTCCGTCAAAACGTTGCCGCGCTCTTTCAACCATTATTGGTGATGGCTCGATGCCCAGCGCCTTGGTCGCACCGGCCATCTCGATCAAGTCGTTGGTAACGTGCCCAGTGCCAGAACCGAACTCAACTGCATACGCTCCCTCAGGCAGATCAAGATCTCTGAGATAGGCTTTTCTGATCTCAACCTGAGCAGGCTCCAAACAACGGGCATCCATTGCGTCGGCAATACGCGCCTGCAACGCATCGTCTTCGTTGGCCAGATTTGAATATGGGTCAGACATACCTTTCTCCCTTGAATTTTTGGTCTCCACAACACCGCATCAATCAGGGGAAATTCTAACACATCCGGCTTTTTCAACAACGTCAGCGCCTGGCTACAAAGCTTGCCAACCTAGTTCATCTTGCGAAAATTGGCTCGGATGAGGAACACAAGAGCAAGTTGTTCGACTCGCCCTATCGAAAACGACTACTCTTTGGAAACCGTCGATTGTCCGACGAAACCGATGCCCACAATTAAGGCAAAGGTTAAGAAATGTAGGCACAAGAATCTCATGGATGACAAGTTCTCGCAATAGTTATGCCTACATCGCAATCTATTGGTAAATAATCCTGCCGATCTGTTGACTAGTCCGGTTTTAATGAGGGGGTATCTCGGCAGGGTTAGGGGGATGCCCGCTCAGGTCCGATTTGGACCGATGAAGCACGGCATCCCCTGCCGTTTTAATAGTCCTCTTTCCCGCTCAGACGCTTCTCAGTCGATCTTGTTGCGCTGTGCGTGCGGTGTGACACCAAAGCTGGATCGGAACACGCGCGAGAAATGGCCCGGGTTTTCGAAACCACAAGCAATTGCGATCTCGGTGACTGAAGCCTCGGTTTGCAGCAGCAACTTTTGGGCACGTTCCAGGCGCAGTTCCATAAAGTACTTCTTGGGCGATGTGTTCAGATACTTGCCGAACAGCCGCTCTAGCTGCCGGGTGGAAATGCCAAGTTCTTCGGCAATAAAGGACGGCGAGATTGGGGTCTCGATGCTGTCCTGCATGATGTTGATGGCCTTGGCCAGGTGCGCATTGCGCATCCCGTTGCGTGACTGCAGCGAAACCCGCTGTTTCGCCGTTGCATTGCGCACCGCGTTGTAAACCATTTGATCTGCCACATCGATTGCCAACTCTTCGCCATGGTCGCGCTCGATCAGATGCAGCATCAAATCTGCCGTCGCGGTTCCGCCCGACGCGGTGATGTGTTTTTCGTCAGCAACAAAAACACTGCGAACCAGATTAACCTCGGGAAACGCCTCCATGAAGGCATCATGGTATTCCCAATGGATCGCCGCCTGCATCCCGTCCAGAAAGCCGGCTTCGGCCAACACCCAGGCACCCGAACATAGGGCACCGATTGGGGTGCCGCGGGCGCGCGCTCGCCGCAGGGTGGCCAACAGGCGGCGGGTGACGTGCTTACGCATATGAATGCCCGACAGCACAAAAAGCTGGTCGCATTTGGCCAGGTTTTCCAGCCCGGAGTGAACCAGCGTAACTGACCCATTTGAGCACACCGCCTGTTCGCCATGCTCAGACACGAAGTTCCAGCTATAAAGTTCTTCCCCGCTCACAAGGTTCGCAATCCTCAGCGGTTCCACCGCGCAAGAGAACGCAAGGTGCGAGAATTCCTCGACCAGAAGAAATGTGATGCGCCGCGTCTTAGGCATGAGTTGATCCGTTTGAACTTGGGACAGCGCCCGAAAGTGAGTCTATTTTGCAGGAGCCTATGCTGCACGAAATTTTTTTGTATACAAGTTGTATTTTCTTAGCATACATAACCGTGACAGCACGATTCGACCGCTTTATGAAAGATGGATGAGCTAAGGGATGAAAGACGAAGCCAAGTCGCGAAAAGGCGCGTTACAAGAGCACCTGAAAACATCCATTCTGACTCTGCTCTTGCAACCAGGCACAGATCTGGACGAGGCGCATTTGTCAGATGAATTCGGCCTGTCACGCACACCGCTGCGCGAGGTATTCCGGCAACTGGCGGGGGAAGGCTATCTCGACCTGCGTACAAACCGCAGCGCGCGGGTGTCCGAGATGTCTTACACGACCCTGCGCGATTTCTTCCTTGCCGCACCAATGGTGTATGGCGCGATCCTGCGTCTGGCTGCAGGAAACGCGCGCCCTGCGCAGATCGACGCCCTAAAAGACGCGCAGCAAGCGTTCAAAGCCGCGTTACGTACAGGTTCGGCCGAGGATCGGGCGCTGGCCAACAATCGCTTTCACGATGTGACTGGCGAGATGTCGGGCAATGTCTATCTGCTGCCCTCGTTCAACCGGCTGCTGATCGATCACGCGAGGATCGGCATGACGTTCTATCGCCCACAGTCCGATGAAATGTCGGAAAACCTGTCACGCGCCAGCGAACAGCATGATGCCATCATCGCAGCCATCGAGGCGCGGGACGAAGCAGCAGCGGCAAAGCTAGCCGAAGATCACTGGAACCTGTCACGCGATCAGATTGAGATGTTCGTGATGCCAGACGCGCTGGATGTCCCGATGGGCGTCCCACTCCTTTCGAAACCTGCATGAGGACGGAATGAACCCGATTTTCAAGTTTGAGGGGATTTATACCCCTGTGGTCACGCCCTATCACAACGATGGAAGCGTTAATTGGGACGCCTTGTCCAATGTGATCGAATACCTGATCCAGAGTGGCGTGCATGGTCTGATTTCGGGCGGATCGACAGGTGAAAACTATGCCCAGACTGTGGAAGAACGGCTGGAACTGGCCAAATTCACACATCAGCAATTGAAAGGCCGTCTGCCTCTGGTCGTAGGGACCGGGGCCATGCTGACGCCGGATTCCATTGCGCTGGCCTCGGGCGCGCGCGAAATTGGTGCAGATGCGATCCTGCTGGCCAGCCCGCCCTATTCGGTGCCGACCGACCGCGAAAACGCACTGAACGCGCTGGCTATCGACAAGGCCGCGGACCTGCCCGTAATGCTGTACAACTACCCGCACCGCACCGGCACGATGATGGGTGAGGAATTTCTTGACCGTGTAGGCCGCAGCCGGAACTTCTGCGGCATCAAGGAAAGCTCGGGCGATATCAACAGGGTGCACCTGCTGGCGCGGGACTATCCACACATCCAGCTTGGCTGCGGTATGGACGACCAAGCGTTGGAATTCTTCGCCTGGGGTGCGCCGTTCTGGGTCTGTGGCGGGTCGAACTTTCTGCCCACCGAGCATGTGGCGCTTTACGATGCCTGCGTGATCGAGGGGAATTTCTCTAAAGGTCGGCGGATCATGTCGGCCATGATGCCGCTGATGCGAGTGTTGGAACAGGGTGGCAAGTTCATCCAGACCATCAAGCATGGCGTGACCATGAACGGGATCGATGCGGGCGCGATGCGGCCTCCGCTGAAGGGTCTGAACAAAGACGACAAGCGCGCGTTGGAACAGGTGACGCGTGTGCTCAAGAAGACAATCGCTGACATTGTGGCTGAGGGGTAAGAGACATGGATCTGCTGACACAGGACGAATACAAATCCATCGCCGCAGGCCTGACGCTGCCTACAGGCGCTTTCATCGACGGCGCCTTCCGCCCCGCGATTTCGGGTGAGACCTTTGAGACAGTGAACCCAGCCACTGGCGACAAACTGGCGGACATCGCGTCTTGCGGCGCAGCGGATGTGGACTTTGCCGTCGAAAAGGCGCGTGAGGCGTTTGACGATGGCCGTTGGTCCAAGCTGCATCCGAGCGAACGCAAGGATGTGCTGATCCGGTTGTGCAAGTTACTGACCCGCAATACGCGCGAACTGGCGGTGATGGAAAGCATCGACAGCGGCAAGACCATCCTTGATTGCGAATCCGTGGATGTGCCCGAGACGATCCACTGCCTGAAATGGCACGCCGAGGCGATTGACAAGATTTACGATCAAGTCTCGCCCGCCAGCGACGATCACATCGCCATGGTGGTGCGCGAACCGATTGGCGTCGTCGGCCTGGTGCTGCCCTGGAACTTCCCGCTGCTGATGCTGGCGTGGAAAATCGGGCCTGCTTTGGCGGCGGGCTGTTCGGTCGTGGTGAAACCCGCGACTGAGACCACGCTGACCGCTCTGCGTATGGCTGAGCTGGCGATGGAGGCTGGCCTGCCCCGCGGCGTTCTGAACATCGTTCCGGGCGGCGGCGCAGAGGTCGGTGAACCCATCGGGCGGCATATGGATATTGACATGGTCTCTTTCACCGGCTCGACCGTAACCGGCAAACGGTTCCTGACCTATTCCGCCGAAAGTAACGCCAAAGAAGTGGTGCTGGAGATGGGCGGCAAAAACCCGGCCATCGTCATGGATGACGCTGAAAACCTTGACCGTGTGGCCGCGCATGTGGTGAACGGCGCGTTCTGGAACATGGGCGAGAACTGCTCGGCCTCGTCGCGCCTGATCGTGCACAAGGATGTAAAGGCAGAGTTGCTGGAGCGCATTGCACATCACGCCAAACAGTGGAATATCGGTGACCCTCTGGACCCGGAAACCCGTATGGGCGCGCTGGTGAGCGAAGGGCATTACAATAAGGTCTGCGGTTATCTGGATCAGGCCGAGAACGTGGTGATCGGTGGCAAAGCTGACAAAGGCTTTGTCGAGGCTACGGTGGTCGAAGTACCCGGCAATGACGCCACCCTGGCGCGAGAAGAGATCTTTGGCCCGGTCCTGTCAGTGGTCGAAGTGTCGGGCTTTGACGAAGCCATCAAGATCGCCAATGACACCGACTATGGCCTATGTGCCTCGATCTTCACTGCCAACGCCAAGCGCGCCATTCGCGGGGCTCGGGCGATCCGGGCGGGCACCGTGACAGTCAACAGCTTTGGCGAAGGCGACATCACCACGCCATTTGGCGGCTACAAGCAGTCTGGCTTTGGCGGTCGCGACAATTCGGTCCACGCCCACGATCAGTACACCCAGTTGAAAACCATCTGGATCGATCTGGCCGATGACGCAGACGAGGCGGTGGATTGACGCGGTTCGAGGCCAAAAGACTTCCCCGGCAGACGGGCCCGGCCGGATGGAATGCCATCCTGCCACCCCAGACGCCCCTGCCGGAACTGGACAAGGACCTGATTGCCGACATCACTATCGTTGGCGGTGGGTTTGCTGGGCTCAGCACGGCGCGGCGGCTGCATCAACTGGATCCATCACTGAAGGTTGTTCTGCTGGAAGCAGGCCGATTTGCCGATGGTTCTGCGGGGCGGAACTCGGGATTTATGATCGACCTGCCTCATGATTTGGCCTCGGACAATTATGCAGGCGAAGGATTGGAAGAGGATCGCGCCGCAATTGCACTGAATCGCAAGGCCATTGCTTTTGCGAGCGACGTGGCCGGGGAATGCGAGTTAAATCAGGAAATGTTCGACCCCTGCGGCAAGTACAATGCCGCCGCCACCAAGGCGGGCGACGCGCACAACCGCGCGTTTGCGGAACACCTGAGGAAACTGGGTGAGCCTCACACGCTCTATGACCAGCAACAGATGCACGAAATCACGGGCAGCCCACATTACACCTCGGGACTTTACGCGCCAGGAACAGTGATGATCCAACCCGCAGCCTATGTGCGGGCGCTTTCGGCCCAATTGGCTGATCAGATTGACGTGTTCGAAAACTCACCAGTCACCAGTTTCGAAAAGCAAGGCACAAGCTGGGTGGTCAAAACCACCAAAGCCAAGGTCAAGACCGGGCGGATTATCCTCGCCAATAACGGCCATCTCGAAAGCTTTGGGTTCTACCAAAGACAATTGATGCATATCTGCCTCTACGCGTCGATCTCAGCACCTTTGACTGAGGCACAGATCAAAACGCTTGGCGGGCAATCGCGCTGGTCGGTGACACCTGCCGATCCGATGGGCACATCGGTGCGGCGCATTTCCGGCAGCTACGGCGATCGCATCCTGATTCGCAACGGTACCAGCTTTCACCCGACAATCGAGACCAGCCCAATGCGGCTGCGCAATGTCGGCTGGGTTCAGGACCGCAAGTTCATGGAACGTTTCCCGCACCTGTCAGACGTAACGATGGAGCACCGCTGGGCCGGGATGCTTTGCCTAAGCCGCAATGGGTCTGCGGCCTTTGGTGAACTTGAGGACGGTGTGTTCTCGGCCTGCTGTCAGAATGGCCTGGGCATCGCCCGAGGAACCTTGCAAGGCATGGGCATCGCAGAATTGGTGATGCAAGGCGGATCAGAGATCGCCAGTCACTTTCTGGAACAGCCGGATCTTCCGCGATTGCCGCCCGAGCCATTCGCCTCGCTTGGGGCAAACAGCTATTTGATTTGGAAAGAATGGCGATCCGGTAAGGAGTGATGCGTTGGCGTCAGGGAAGGCTAAGCTTGGCCATGCGCCCACCATCTACGGTGTAGACCTGCCCGGTGATAAAGCCCGCCTCCTCTGACGCCAGAAACGCGACGAGGGCTGCAACCTCTTCCGGCCGACCGGTCCGTGCAACAGGGTGGATTTTGGCTATATCATCACGGAATGCAGCAGGGTCAGGCATGGAATCGATGAAATCTTCGTTCAGTTCGGTATCGATCCATCCGGGTGCCACGGCGTTGCAACGGACACCTTCAACCCCGTGATCCACGGCAACGGCGCGGGTCAGACCATGCAGCCCTGCCTTGGACGCGCAATAAGCCGCGTGACCGGGATTGCTGCTCAAACCTTCAATGGATCCGGTATTGACGATATTACCGCGGGTTTGACGCAGATGCGGCAGCGCGGCTTTGATCATCAGGAACGGAGCGGTCAGATTGACCGTCAGATTGCGGTGCCAATCCTCAAGGCTCATGTCTTCGACCAAAACTTCCTGCATCATACCCGCGTTGTTGACCAACACATCCAGGCGCCCAGCATCAGATACCACTTCGCTGACCGCCTGTGCCGGGCTGTCGGGATCGGTGAAATCCGCTGCAATGCCTTGAAACTCGCTGTCTTCTCCACGTTGCGCGGTAAAGACCTGCGCGCCCTCATCCCGCAACCGACGGGCAATGGCCTGACCGATGCCGCTGCGCCCGCCTGTGACCAATGCCACCTTTCCCTCGAACCGCTTCATGAAACTGGCTTCCCTCCGTTGACCTCGACCAGCGTACCGCAAACATAACGCGACGCGTCCGAGACGAGGAACATGATGACGTCTGCAATATCCTCGGGCTCGGCGATGCGGCCCAGCGGCACGGTTTGGCCCAGCTCGGCCACGGCAGTATCGGGATCAAAACCGCGCTTTTCAAAACCCGAGCGCAGCATAGGCGTATTCACCTCATTCGGGCATACAGCGTTGACGCGGATACCCTGATGGGCATGGTCCATACCCATACATTGGGTCAGGGACGCAATGGCCGCTTTTGTCATACAATAAACGGCGTGATTGGGGCCGGGGCGCAGCCCCCAACAAGACGCGGTGTTGACGATAGCGCCCCCTCCCGTTTCAGCCATGATCGGGATCGCCGCGCGACAGATACGAAACGGGGCTTCGACATTGACGCCCAGTGACAAAGACCAATCCGCATCCGACGTTTCGGTGACGGACCCGCGTGGGATGACACCTGCGTTGTTGATCACGATATCGAGCCCGCCCAGCGCAGCCGCCGCGGCCCGGGGCAATTGGTCGGCATAGTCTGGATCAAGCAGATCGCCGGGCAGATACGCCTCGGCCTCAATACCATCGACCGACCGGTCCGCAACCGCGACCCGCGCCCCAGCTTGGCGCAAACGCTCAACGATTGACGCCCCGATACCTCCGGCTGCGCCAGTGACCAAAGCCGATTTTCCATTCAGGGTCATGAGATCATCCACGGTTAAAACGACGCAACAGGGGTGCCAAATTGGCTTTCATCAGGCACCACGCCCAGCCCCGGCCCTGACGGAAGCGCGATATGCCCGCCTTTGATCTGGATACCATTGTCGGGATCATAGTTACCTTCGATATAAGGTGCGGTAAGCCAGACGCCTTCCAGCAGATCGGGCCGAACCGTTGCACCGACATGAGTACAGGCAGCGGCGATGATATCCCCACCCCAGCTGTCGTCGCAGGTGTGCGGAAGGTTTCGGGCTTCGCAAATGTCGCGGAAAGCGCGCATCGGGTGCAACCCACCGATCCGAGTGACTTTCATCCCGAACCCATCGACCAGACCAGTCCCTGCTGCTGAGATCACAGTGTTCAGACTGGTGCTGTTTTCGTCCATATAAATGCCGTGCGTGACCTGAGACCGGATCTTATGTAAATCCTCAATGGTGTTGCAGGGCTGTTCCATTATGAACGGAATTTCCGGACATTCGCGGCTGACGCGCAAAGCGTCGCGCGTGGTCCAGCCCCGATTGCCATCCACAGCCAGACGCGTACCCGACCCTTTGACAACGTCCCAGACCTTGCGGATGGTTTCGATGTCGATCTCGACCGGGCGGCCCCCGACCTTGATCTGCAATCGCGGGTAGCCTTCGGCCATTTTCTCGGCTGCCAGTCGGGCAATATCGTCAGGCGCACCAACGCCAGTGGCATAGTAGGATGGGACTTTGTCAGTTGCTGCACCACCCAGCAGGTCGCTGACAGGCACGCCCAAGTGTTTACCCAGCACATCGTGAACCGCAATATCGACAGCCGCTTTGGCATATGTGTGCCCGTTCAGCAGCCCATCCATCCGGCGATGCAGTGTCAGCGGCAGTGCTTCGGTGCCGATCAAGCCCGGGGCCATTTCGATCAAAGCTGCACGGGCGCCTTTTGCGTGCGCCTCAGCATATGTCGGGCCAACTGGGCAGGTCTCGCCCCAGCCGATCAATCCGTTATCGGCAACGACTTTGACCAGAGTGGTATCAAGCGACCAGACCTGTGCATTGGCCATGGTGTAGGGTCCGTTTTTGACCGGCAGGTCGTGGCTGTAGATATGGAGTTCGGCGATCTTCATGCTGCTCTGCTTGTCCTGAACGAAAAAAGGGCCCACCCGGATTGCGGGCGGGCCAGTACGGGGAGATTGTATCAGTAGGTCTGGTTCAACTCATCCGCCGCCGGGATTTCCCTTTCGCGGCGCGCGATGTAGTCGAGAAGCGCTTCGTTTTTGGCTTCGTCCAGTTTTGGCTCTTGGTACTCGGCCAGCAGTTTTCGCGCGTGCTTCAAGGCGCGTTCCGTGATTTCCACTTCGCCCTCAGCCACCCATTGTTCGATCGAGTTGTTGTCAAAGAGTTCAGGCTTAAAGAACGCCGTCTGGAAATTGTCCTGCGTGTGCGGATGGCCAAGGTAGTGACCACCAGGGCCAACATCCGGAACCGCCGCAAGCGCCTGATCAAAATCGTGCCATTTGGGGCCTTCCGCCATGCGGTAAGCCATTGCGCATTGTTCCGCATCCACCACGAACTTGGCGACCGAACAGTGCATTCCAGCCTCATTCCAGCCTGCCGAATGCCAGATATAGTTGGCTCCGGCATGGATCACGGCGCTGAGTGTTGTTGCGGATTCGTATCCCGCTTGCGCGTCAAACGTTTTGGCGCCGCCCAGCGTGTTCGAAGTGCGCCATGGCACGTCGTAATACCGCGCCATCTGGCCGATCATGAAATTCATCAGGCTGATTTCAGGCGTGCCCGCCATGGGCGCACCGGATTTCATCGACACGGTCGACAGGTAGTGCCCCCAGATCGCAGGTGCGCCCTTGCGGATCACCTGTGTGTAGGCCAGCGCCGACAACGCCTCGGCTGTCAGCTGCGCTACGGTCGCGGGGACCGAAGCGGGTGTGTTCGCGCCACCCAAAACGAAGGGCGAGCACAAAACTGGCTGGTTGCGTCGGCTAAAGGCGCGCATCGCGCCCAGCATGGTTTCATCCCACACCAAAGGGCTGTTGCCGTTGCAGTTGCCGGTGGTGACAGGATGGTCGTCGATAAAGCCTTCGCCGAACAGGATATCGCACATATCCATCACATCCTCGGCGTTCTTAGGCGATGTCGTCATGCCCATGAAAGTCTTGTCCGAGTATTTCATCGAAGAATATGTGATGCGCAGGTGCCGCTGGCTGATCGGGTGATCATAAGGCTCGACAATATGGTGGGCCGAGCTGTGTAGTGCAGGCATCATGTGCGACAGCTTGTGGAACATCGCCAGATCATCCAGCGTCGGATTCCGCCGCACGTCATCCAGATCGCGCAGGAAAGGCGCGCCGGTCATTGGCACAAAGATCGAATGTTTGCCGCCCAGTGCAAGGTTCTTTTGCGGGTCACGCGCATGATAGGTGAACTGCGATGGAATGGTCGAGATCAGCTCGCGTACCATGTTGCGGTCCAGATAGACCAACTCTCCGACAACCTTGGCTCCGGCTGTCTTCCAGTCTTCCAGCGCGATGGGGTCGCGGAATTGAACACCGACATTTTCCAGAATATCCATTGCCGCGTTGTCGATACGTTCGACCTGGCTTCCGTCCATGACTTCGCAAACGGGAATGCCTCGGGTCAAACCCGGCAGCATGGCAAAGTTTGGAGCAGTACGTTGGGCGCGACGGGCAGAGCGTCCACCGGACCGCGCGGCAGTGCGAGTAGTCAAAGGGCAATCCTCCAATTTTCAATCATACTGGCGGATTCGCGGAGCGATCACCTCTCTGATTGCGATATGTGCTTGCAGGAAGCGACACGGGCCACATCGCGGGATTTTCGCGCTTGCACTGCGCAAGTGAACCCTTGGTTACCTTTCGTTAAGTAACCTGCTTCACTGTCAATCAGGTGCATACATCTGCAACACGTACCCGTATGGTTGTTTCAGGAGGGGCGCAGAAATGCACCACAAAACAGAGATGCTCATCATTGGCGCCGGGTTTTCAGGGCTGACCATGGCGCTTGAGGCGCGCAAACGTGGGCTCTCTGATATTGCGATTCTGGAAAAGGCAGATGATATCGGTGGCACGTGGCGCGAAAACACATATCCCGGCGTGGCCTGCGATGTGCCTTCGCATCTTTATTCTATGGCGACCCACCTTAACCCGCATTGGAGCCGCGCCTATGCCGGAGGCGCTGAAATTCAGGCTTACCTGAAGGGTGTCGCGCAGCGCGAGGGATTGTATGACCTCTGCCATTTCGGCCAGGAACTGAAAGCGGCCAAGTGGGACGGCGCGCGCTGGCAAGTGGAAACCATGGACGGGCAAAGCTGGTCGGCGCGGTTTCTGGTCTCGGCCATTGGGGCGTTGCATCACCCCAGCATTCCCGATCTTCCCGGCGCGGACGGTTTTCCTGGGCCATGCTTCCATTCGGCCCAATGGGATCACGACGTTGATCTGACCGGCAAACGAGTGGCCGTTGTGGGCACCGGGGCGTCGGCGGTTCAGTTCGTGCCAGAGATTGCCAAACTTGCCCGCCACGTGACTATCTTTCAGCGCAGTGCGCCTTATGTCATGCCGCGCCCGGACGGCCCAATTGCGCCCTGGGTGCGCAAGCTATATGCCCACCTTCCCTTACTGCCGCGTATCCGGCGCAAACTGATTTTCATGTTTTTCGAGTTCCGACACCGGGTGTTCAGGGGCGAGGAACGGGCTATGAACTTTGCCCTTAAGATGTGGCGTAAATCGCTGGAAGGGGCGATAATCGACCCCGAAGAACGGCGCATTCTGACACCCGACTATCAGATTGGTTGCAAACGTATCCTTAGCTCGAACGACTGGTACCCAACCCTGGCCCGCGACAATGTCAGTGTCGTGCCACAGGGCGTTGCCCGTATCGATAGGGATACGCTCATCACGTCAGACGGCACCAAAGTCCAAGCTGATGCCCTGATCTGGGGCACCGGATTTCATGTGACCAATGTTGTCGAGCGATTGGACATCATAGGTTCCGGTGGCCTGACACTGCGAACGGCCTGGGCTGACGGCATGAATGCAAATCTGGGCACAGCGATTGCGGGCTTTCCAAATTTCTTTATCCTTCTGGGCCCGCATACCGGTCTTGGCCACAACTCGGTCGTGCTGATGATCGAGGCGCAGGTTGGACATATCGGTCGCGTCCTAAGCGAGATGCAGCGCAAAGGGCTTTCCGCGATCACACCTGATGCAACGAAACAAGCGGATTTCACCCAAGAGATGCAGGACCGTCACGCCGACAGTGTCTGGCAGACGGGGGGGTGTACATCCTGGTACATTGATGAAGACGGCAGGAACACGACGTTATGGCCCGGGACTGTTGGTGAATATCAAGCGCGTATGGCACAGTCGGGATTGGAACAATACACTACCGTCGGACAGGAGACAGCTAGATGACACTTATTCTAAGCCTGATTGCAGCCTGTGTCGTCTTTCTTCTGGCCATGGCCGTGTGGACCCGGCGGTTGACCCGTCAGGGGCTGAGCACCGTACCACAAATGGGCCAGATCGTGCCCGTGCAGGGCGGCAGTATCCATTATGTTGAAAAGGGCGATCCTGACGCGCAAACGCTGGTCCTTATCCATGGTCTGGCGGGGCAATTACAGCATTTTACCTACGCCTTGGCCGATCAACTGGCCGAAGAATACCATGTCATTGCGCTGGATCGGCCAGGCTGCGGATATTCTACCCGCGAAACGGCAGAACTGGGGCAATTGCCGCAACAAGCCGCAATGATTGCCGAGTTTCTGGAGATCAAAGGCGTCGATCAAGCGGTTCTGGTCGGGCATTCACTGGGCGGCGCAGTGTCACTGGCGCTGGCACTGGACCACCCCGAACGCGTATCAGGTCTTGCATTGCTGGCGCCTCTGACGCACAGGCTGCCTGAAACGCCGGTGATCTTTAAGCCGCTCGATATCCGATCCGGATGGCTGCGCAGCCTGATTGCAAATACGGTTGCGGTGCCTATGGCCGCGAAAACTGCACCCTACAGCCTGGGCGTAGCGTTTGGCCCTGAAACCGCACCAGATGACTTTCTGGATCGTGCGGGCGGCGCGCTTGGGTTGCGCCCCTCGGCGTTTGTTACGGCCTCGCAAGACGTTGCCGGGCTGGACGCAAGTTGCGACGCGCAGGTGTCCAGATACCCCGAGCTATCCGTGCCGGGCGGTATCTTGTATGGCCGCCAGGACGCGCTCTTGTCGCCTGCCCTTCACGGCCCTCCTATGATCAAATTTGGTCTAAGCTATGAAGAGCTGGACGGGTTGGGACACATGATCCTGATCACCGAGCCGGAAATCTGTGCCGCGTTTATTCGCCGGATGGTGGCGGAAACCAAATCACCGCAGACACCCCTGCAGGAACCAACCGCCGCGCCTGTGAAAGAAATCCCTGGTTAGGTTGATTTCCCTCTTGACCCTCCCCGGCCCCTCGCTTACATCGCCTCTCACTCAAGGCGGAGTAGCTCAGTTGGTTAGAGCAGCGGAATCATAATCCGCGTGTCGGGGGTTCAAGTCCCTCCTCCGCTACCACCAAACCCCCCACCTTTTTGGAACGGTTTGAAACCAAGGCGCTAAGGCGGCCCTTCACCTCGACAGGCACGCCGTCTTCCTCGGTCGGAGACACAACGATCTCCGAAATCAAGCCGCGCACCGCATCACGTGCTTTTGGATTCGGATTGCCGTTATGCGCCTGCATAGAAGAGATCATTTCATCCAGTGCCGTGACATACTTGGAAGCTGTCGCTGGATTGAACTCGAACGCCCGCTCCTTCTCGTCAAAGCTGGCCAACACATCCATGGCAACCGAAGCGCGTTCTTTGGCCTCAGTCAACTTTGCCTCTCCTTCGACTCCTTCAAGAATACCCATCTCGAAAAGTTCGATACGACGCGATAGCAGCTTGTTGGCTTCTGCTACCGTGCGTTCAAGTTTCTTCCTGTCTGGTTTGCCGGCTGCGTTGAGTTCGCGACGTTCTTCATTGTAGGCACGGATGAATTCATTGATGTAGGTTGGCGTCGACAGCTCTTTTCTTAGTTCGGCCAGCAGGGCGCTTTCGATCTTGTCGAGGCGAACCTTCCCATTATTGTTGCATGAGCCACTCTCTTTAGCCGCAGAGCAACGAAGCCGGATAGCACTGCCCTTTCGGTCATGAATAGACATGCCACCACCGCAGCAACCGCACCAAAGCAGGCCCGAGAAAGGACGCAAGGGTTTGCGAGTCGACTTTCCGGAGCGCTTATTTTCGGACTGCTTGGCCAACCGTTTCTGAACCGCATCCCACAGTTCCTCATCGATTAAACGTAGATGCGGAACCTCTGCATACTTCCAGTCTTCGGCCGGCTTTTCGCGGCTGACTCTTTTTCCTGTTGTCGGATCGCGCACCATCTTGACGCGATCCCAGACGAGGATGCCCGCGTAGAGTGAGTTGCGGAGGATTCCATAAGCGCGCTTCTTATTGCCGTTCAGCGTGGAAGCGTTCCACTTTGACCCACGTGGCGGCAACTCACCCTGAGCGTTGAGATCATGAGCAATATCTCGCGGGGAGGCTCCTTTAGAGTAGGCCAAAAAAATTCGGCGTATAACTTTCGCTTCGTGTGCTTCGATCTGAAGCTCACCGGGTTTCCCCGATATGGGTGAGTAGCCATAAGCCTTGCCGCCGGCACTCAAACCCTTGGCAATGTTGCCTGACATTCCGCGATGAACTTTTTCACGGAGGTCCTTAAGGAACATCGTACCATAAAGGCCGCGGAAACCGATTTGAAGCTCGGACTGAACCCCTTCACTGGCAGAGATGATATCGACGCCTGCGAAGCTAAGCTGCTTTTGCACATACTGAAGATCTCCGATATCTCGGCTAATTCGGTCGACGCATTCGACAACCAATGCATCAATTTCGCCAGCTCTCGCTGCTTCGAGAAGATTGGCAAGGCCAACTCGCCCGACCAGGGTCGCGGATGACATGGCCTTGTCTTCAAAAACTTGGACTAATCGGTATTTCTCGCGTCTCAGGTAGCTTCGGCAAAGCTCCACCTGATCTTCAATGGAGCGCTCCGATTGGAGCGTGGTCGAATAGCGGGCGTAGATCGCAGCGCGGCGTTGCATTCTCTCGAGTTCCTCGCGTCTTGTTGTGCTGCCGCCCGGGCCAATTCCCGGACGAGCTCAAGCAAACCAACATCTGGCGTCGGGTTTTGCTTTGCTGCTGGGGACTTGGTGATCTCTTCACAAATCGAAAAATCGGTTTGGATCGTTTTTTGAACTGTCATAGTGCTCGCTTTATGTTTCAACGAGCGTGAGATCGGTCTCTTTTAGAAAATTTAGAAACGCAGTTTAATCCGAACGGTTCGGAGAGCGAGAAACGCTCTCCGAAAGCTGCAGGCTAAGTCTGCGCTTCAGCGATCACTCGGCGTGTTATTCGGTCGGCCCGGCGCAGATTCTGGATGAGTTGAAGACGCCTGCGAAGCGTTACCAGAGGTTCAACCGTACGGTTCAATTCGGCTGCCCGATTTGTCAGCCGCTTGTTGATCCAGGCACCGCCAGGGCAATGCTCGTGTGCAATCACCTCGCTCACCCATCCGGCTTCTATCTCAACCAGAACAGGCTGGAGCAGAGATTCGAGGTCTTCGAGATCGCGATCACCGAACATTTCACCCGCACGGAGGCGTGAGCCAAATCGATAGGCTATGCGCGCGCCACTGGGCTCCAGATTGTCTATCAGCATGTCGAGTGCCTTCGACGCCGAGGGCACCATGTTGAGCGCTTCGAGGATCGCGGCCTCGATCGGCAATAGCTGCTGTGCGATGCTATCATACATAGCGCACCTCCCGCGTATCCGGCCGTCCCTTGCGACGCGTTTCCACCGTGACGGCGCGTATCTTTCGACCCGAGCCTCTGCTGCCGAACCTACGGGAGCGCCGGATATCGCGTTCTGCATGTATTCGTGCGCGAACGCGATGAAGTCGATCCAGCGCTGCGTCGGCGAGTTCACCCAATACGGGCGTTCCATCGGAGTTTCTGTCGAAGCCGCTGTTGTCGACAGATACGGAAACACGTCGAGCCGCATTGAAGCGTGTTGGCGCCCTCAAAGAAGCCTGTTCCCGCTCCTCTTCCGAACGCACATCGACGCAATAAGCCTGCTTACGTGGACACGGGTTCGTCGTGCCGTAGGCCAGAACCGCAAAGCGCTCACCGGCCATTTCCTCGACATCAATAACCAGCGACGGCCGAACTTTGGGATCATCCTCTCCCATCGTTTCATGGGGGAAGCGAAACGCGACGACATCGCCAACTTTCAAACGGGATTTCCAGTTCTCGGAGGGCAGCGCGATTTCAGTTTGAAGTGTCATGAGACATCCTTCATCGAAGTTGAAAAGAGCCGCGTCTTCCACCGTGTTTGGGCTGGTTCCCACTTTCGGCTGCGCGACATCCGGACTGCGCAGTCGAAGGTGGGCAACCTGCCTTTTCCGCTGTTTCGGTTCTCGTCCGTGCGCTGTTGTCTGGTCTGTTGCAGCTTTCCGATTTGTCGCCAGCGTGTTCGAAGTGTTTCCAATGGGTCGGTTGACGGGTGTTTCCGACTGCTGTGCCTCTGTTGGAGGGCCACAGAGTTCTCTGTGTCCAGAATGGTTCCCCTGTAGTGGGCATGGACCTGTCCGGTCCGTAGCAACGGGCAGCTCTGGGAGTGTTCCTGCCTTTTTACGCGCGTAATACTGGGACCTACCCAGGCCATAGTTCGTCCAAGGCTTGTTTCTCGATGCGCTGTTTTGCAGCAGGTACTGATCTCGCGAAGTACTCCCCTGAACAGCACGCCGTGCTCGTTCCCGTTCAGCTTTTCTGCGGTGGCGCTCTTCCGCTGGCATCACCTGACGCATGCTCAACTGACGCGCCATATCCGCTGATACGTCGAGACGCTCCGCAACAGTCGAGCCGCGGTAACAATATCTCTCGCTCTCGCGTGCATTGTCGCAAGCTTGCAGCTTTGACTTCGCAAGAGCCTGCTTGATAATGGCGTTCGTTTCGTTCTGGCATAGCCCAGGCGTTGCCATGTCTGCCGCTCGTTGAATGTGACCTTCGATGCCCTGGGTGTCTGACTGATGGGTCAGGCAGGTGGCATAGAAGTGCAGCCAGGTGTTTCGGTGCCCCACCGGGATCACCCCACCGTGGTAAATCCGGTAAGCCTCGAGATCTTTCAGGATCTGTTCAAATCGCTCAGCTTGGCTCAATCCCCGCGGCATTGTCTGACTACCTGGCTCCCGATCCTGAGGCTGCTTGCGGCGCTCCGTAAACTCGGAACGGGTGGGCCGCCCGACGGAGGCAAAAATCTGATCGGCAAGGACATCAAAATCCTGGCGTTGGCAATTCCCACCAGACACCCGAACGACCCGACCCGATTTCTCGTTTCGAGTGCCGGGAATGCGAAAGACGCGAGCTGGGTCGTTGCAAGCACGATCCGAACCAAACGGAGTAAGCAGGTCCATCAATGCCCGGATTGCCGCCTGCCAGCGGGATAGTGCAGCAGGTGGCATCGAATGGATCAACCAGATTGCGGCCAGTCCTCGTCCCGTTCGCAAAAAGAATGATGGCTCAGAGACACCGCGCATCAGAAGATGGCCCCCAACGGCTGCCTGAACGTCCTCTTCACCCTCAGCGCACCAGCCGGGGTCATTGTGATAATCCAGATCGACATAGAGCGCATTCAGGCTGACCAATCCTGAATTGCAGCGTGTGCCCTTAAACCGGTTCAGCGAGATAAACGATGTCCGATCCAGCAGCGCATGAAGGCACGCTACAATCCCATCCGGAGAGCGTGTGAATTGTTGACTTGCCTCCGCGGAATTCTTGATCAGAACGGCCGGCTTACCCACTGCATCGAAGGGATGGAGGAGTTGAACATACTCCTCAGGCGAAACGGTATGGATGTCATCTGAATGCGGGACAAGGTCGCGCGGATCGGTGTGCTTCATCCGCGGGAATTGGCTCTACGGTTGTAGGCACAGAAAAATCCAAGCAAAGAAAGGCAAGGCCCGGGTGAAGCCCCATGCTCGTCAACCGATCAATGGCACGAGTCCAAACATTGTAGATCGCATCCAGTGTTGCGCCCTGCAAAAGCTGGCATCGGTGTCATCGCGTACGCTGACGCGGCTTGCGCGTTCTTACACGCCGTATGTTGGAGATCCGATCATTCTGCTGGAGCTGAGGTGGGTGATACGCCTCAAGGTCGACATCAGAGGAGAATTCCTCATCGAGGATATCTGATGGATCGGCTTCTATGCCTTCTGTCGCCCATCGCACGGCTTTTTGGTATGCTGTTTCAGATCTGAGACATTCTATTTGCGACGAAGCTTCCAGCGCTGCTTTCACTTCGCGCTCGGATCTCGCCTCCAGCATTCGACGTTTCTCATCGCTGGCCGTTTTCTTGCGGGCAGCCTCTCTCACCCGCGCGATACGCTCCGCTTCGAGGTCGTCTCTCTGACGCTCCAGGGCGCGCAGCTGCAACCACGAGTGCCAGAGTGTTGAATTGTGTTCTTGGACAGCCTGGCGCCGCACTCCGGCAACTGTGTCGTCGCTTCCGCTTTCTTGCATTCTGCGGCGCGACCTGGCAGATCTGCGTGGCCCGACATGATCTTGTCTTGCCAGGCCTTGCGGTGCATCGCCCGTCTTGGCCATTTCGGCATACGAACGAAGATCAACCCGCGCTGGAGAGCCAATCTTGCGCAGGGCCGCGTTGGTCCGCTTTTCCCATTCTCCACGGATACGTTTGATTTCTCCTGGGCCTGAGGTTCTGTCGTCAAGAACACGCGTTTTCTCACCAAAGTCGCCTGTGATCCTATCAACCTTCCGCGTCGTCATCAGGATGTGCGCGTGGAAATTCAGGTTGGTCTTCGATGGATTGAAGAGCCTCCGCTCGTAGTCTTCTCGCGTCAGTTCGAGTTTGCCCGCGCTGTGCCGTTTCTCTTCCTCAGGGCACAAGAAACGCGGCGCGTGAATGTCGGCTTGAACGGCAACGCCGTATTCATCGCGAAGCCAGAGGCAGAAGCTGCGGACAAGCCCAACCTGCTCGAGAAGCGGTAGCTCGCGCGGCAGGGAGGGACGCAGTTCGCGGATGACTCTTGCATTCTTTCGGCGTTCAGATTGCTCGGCCGCGTTCCAGAGCTCCTCGGCGTTTCCTGTCCAGTTGATCAATTCATGCGACAGGAGGCCACCCTTTCTGCCCGGCGAAAACCGTCGTCCAACCCGCGCATCCCGGAAGGTGGTGCGCGCGGTGTAAGCGGCGGATTTGACGGCGGAGCGACCGTCGGCACGAGAATGGAGGATGACTTCGAGTCTGCTGGCGGCGTGTATCATGTAAAGGACATCGGGCCCCAACCCGATCTCCGCACAAAAAAGCCCGCGGCAGGCGCGCAGGCAAACCCCAAGTTTGCGTAACTGCGCGCATTGCCCAACGGGCATGCGGACGGCCGCTCACACGGCGGCCTGGCGAAGCTATGTTTTCACGCAAGGGGAGCGAAGTCAGGATCCAGGCCGCATTTCCTGTTCGACCAACTCAATCAATGGAGAACGATATGGCGGACCTGGATCAACAAATCGAACATGCGCGCGCGAGACTCAGGGACCTTCAGGCCAGGGCGGGCAAACAACGACGACGTAATGAAACGCGCAAAAAGATTATCTATGGCGCTGCTGTTTTGAAGCTTCTCGAGGAAATTGAGAGAGACAAAGCTGATCGGTTGCTCAAGCTTCTGCACGAACGTATCTCACGCGACTCAGATCGAGAGCTGTTAGGGCTGTAAACCCAGTTAGATCTTCTTGCGGCACCGAAGGCTCTCAGAAGGGTTGGCTGACTTGGGCCTATTGAAAGTAAAAGACTGGCGCGGCTTACCGCGCTCAGTATCGTCAGGTCGCGACGTGAGAAACATCCTTGTCCGGCGAATAAATGTCCAGGATGTTCCAATGACCGGTAGTTGGTGTCGGGTTGTTGATCATTGGCACATCCAGCACGGTTGGCTTGCCACTGGCGATTGCCACTTCCAATGCGGGCAACAGTTCGTCGGCAGCGCTGAGTCTGTGCCCTTCCGCGCCGTAGGCTCGCGCTATGTCGGCATAGCCCGGTCCGTTTGCGGGTGCGGCAGCTGATCCGGGGAACGTGGTTCCATAGGTCAATCCGTAATGCGCCTTTTGAAGGCCCGCGATAGTGCCGAAGGCGTTGTTGTTCATAACCAGCCAGATGATGCCCAGATCAAGCTCGACCGCGGTTGCCAGCATCGACGGATTCTGACCGAACCCCCCATCGCCAACAAGACTTATCACCACACGGTCAGGGGTTGCCAGTTTTGCGCCGATCGCTCCCGGAGGGCCAAAGCCCATCGTCGCGAACCCACCCGGAGTCAGGATCGAACCAGGTGTCAGGATATCGAACTGTTGCCCAACACCGTTCTTGTTCCAGCCAACGTCCGTGGTGATGATGGCATCCTCAGGCAGTGCCTTGCGGGTATCTGCCAGAATACGCTCGGGCATCATCGGAAAGGCCGATGAGGTCGCCATTTCCTCGTTGCGCGCTTTGAAGTCCGTCCGGAAGCCAGCGATCTTCTGCTCCAGCGTGGGGCGCTTGAAGCCGTCCGGATACATCTCGCGGGCGACCCGGTTGAGGACGCGCAATGCGGCCTTGGCGTCAGCAACGGCTCCGATCTCAGTGGGATAGTTCCGACCGATCTCCTGCGGCTCAATGTCGATATGAATGACCTTCGATCCGGGAATATTGAACGTGTAGCCAGGGTACCAACTTGAACAATCAGCCTCTTTGAACCGAGTGCCCACGGCAAAGATGTAGTCCGCATTCAAGCAGGACTGGTTGACCAACTCGGTGCCCCAAAACCCGGTCATTCCCAGCACAAGCGGGTGGTCGTCTCGCAACGCGCCTTTACCCATCAGGGAATGCGCGACGGGCAGGCCCATATGCTCAACAAATTCTCGCAACTCCTCGCTGGCCTGTGCCAGAAGAATACCGCCTCCGACATAAGCGACTGGGCTTTCGGCTTTAGCCAACGCTTCGACAATCTCGCCCGCTGTCTCGTCGTCAATCGACGGTTTCTTGAGAGCGCGCGTGTTGTCGCGAATACGGTCGAAACTGTCCGAGGGGATCACCTCTGAAAAGATGTCCATGGGAACATTGACCAGTACCGGCCCGGGCTGGCCGCTTTCAGCCAGATGGAACGCCTTTTCAAGAATCTCGGCCATTAAATCTGCACGGTCGACCCGCCAAGCGCGTTTTACGAAGGGTCGATAGATCTCCCACTGGGCGGCGTCGGCATGGAGGTTCACTTCCTGATGTGGATGTTTGCCGTAGTAGTGCGTAGGAATATCGCCCGCGATCACGACCATCGGGATACAGTCCAGTGCGGCGTTGGCGACCCCGGTGGCGCAATTGGTCAGACCCGGGGAGAGATGGGACAACACCACCGAGGCCTTGCCCGTCACGCGGGCATAAGCGTCCGCCGCGTGGCTGGCTATTTGTTCGTGCCGTACGGTGACGAAATCGATGGGGCTTTCCGCCAGCGCGGCCAGAACCGCTATATTCGTGTGACCGCATAGACCGAACACATGTTTGACCTCACGACGCTCAAGGAAATCGACGATGTGCTCAGCAACGGTTTTGCCTTCTAATTTAGCTCCGTCCATCACGCGACCTCCTGTCCGTAGAACTCACCGAACAAGTCCGGCTCCGAGGGGCGATCCTCGGGGATGGGACGGCTGACCCAGGTGTAGTTCATCATGTGTTTCATGGTGACGTTTTCATTGGTGATGTTGCCGCCCCAGATGCCGCAGCCCAGGCTGCTGGTCATAGGCATGCCGTTGGTCCAGGCACCTGCGTTGGCCTTCGATTGTGGCTGTCGCACCATCATGCGGCTAACCGGGGCCAAGCGCGCTAACCGATCGATGTGATCGTCGTTGTGGCTGTAGATGCCGCAGGAGTGACCTTTGCCCCCGGTGTTGTAGATCTGGCTGACCGTTTCCAGCGCGTCATCGAACGTGTCGAAGTGATAAAGCGCCATCAGAGTGGTCAGTTTTTCCTTGGAGAACTTGTGCTGCGGGCCGATTTGCCCCTGATTTTCAACCATCAGAAACTTGCGATCTTCGGGGATGCTAAAACCGGCGACCTTGGCCGTTTGCTGCGGCGGACAAGCGATGGTCGGAAACGTACGGTTGCCCTTTTCGTCCCACATGGCCGCTTCGAGCATGGCCTTCTCTTCATCCGAACACAGGTAGCCGCCCTCGGCTTGAAGTGCCTTGACCATATCATCGTAAACTGAGCGCTGGATGATGATGTTGCCATCGGCTGAGCAACCGGACCCAAAATCAGAGGTCTTTGAAATACGCGTATTGTGCGCGGCGATGTCCAGATCGGCGGTTTCATCGATGACGATGGACGAATTGCCCGCGCCGACGCCATAGGCCGGGCGCCCAGAACTGTACGCCGCTTTGACCATGGGTTTGCCACCCGTCGCCAAAGTCAGGTCGCAGATCTCCATCAGATGTTGCGTCAATGGGATCGACGGTTTGCGAATGGATTGGAACAAGTCCTCGGGGGCACCGGCAGCACGACAAGCTGCTCGCATAACCTCGACCATTTCGAAGGTGGTATGGGCGGTTCGCGGGTGCGGGCTGAAGATGACCGCATTCCGGGCGTTTGCGGCGGACACGCCGGTCACCGGTGGCGTCATCGCCGGGTTGGTCATCGGGATCAGGGAGGCGATCACACCGGCAGGTTTGGCATATTTCACGAGCCCCTTTTCTTCGTCGACTTCGACGATCCCCGTCGAGGGCGTACGCAAGACGTCTCGCAGCACCATGTGAATCTTGAATCGCTTCGCAGGGCGCCCTGCGCGATCTCCGATGCCGCTCTCGTCCACGCCTTGTTGAGCCAAACGCGTGAAGGTTTTCTCATTACCCGCATACCACGCAATGGCCTGAGAAAGGCGGTCCAACCTGTCCTGATCCCAATCCTCGATCTCGGCCATGGCAGCGCGAGCGCGTGCCAGCATATCGGCGGCCATGTTGCGGTCGTTTTCAGTGAGTTCTTTGCCCATGATGATCCTCTTGGTGTTTTAGAATTGCAGCATCGGGCACACGACGCTGTGACCGCGCCTCGCCAAATGTTCGCTTGGCGTGGCTGAGACAGCGACGCGCGTGTTCTTCATATCCCAACTCGGCAACGCGGCTTTGGTTGGGCAGTTCGATGGAATAGTCGACGGGCGGCATCCGTTCGATGATGCCGGTGAAGTCAATCCAGCCTTCGCCGGGATAGAGCCGCGCATCGCGCGCCAGCTGGATCATGCCCTCGCGCGTATCGGCGATGCCGGGCAGGCAATCAGAGATATGCAGGAAGTGAAACAGGTCCGAGGGGACGTGTAGCAACTCTCCCAAATCCACGCGGCTGAGATGCAGATAAAGCGTGTCAACCAGAATACCGCCATTCGGCTGATCGGAGGCGCGGACAATGTCAAGCGCCTCATCCAGAGTACGAAGGCGGGAAAAGCTTGGGAACTCCAGGTCCACTGTTAGCCCGTAGGGTGCCGCCAGTTCGCAGGTTTCCGAATAGACGTCGATCAGGAAGTCACGATCATCGCGGGTATTGGTCCACGCGCTCATGATCATGCGCTTGGCACCCAATTCCCCACCGATCTCAAGAGAAGGCTCAAAACTGCGCGGATCGACATCTTCTGTGATGCGCGCAAGTTCGACATCGAGGACTTTCAAGCCAGTGGTAGAGAGAGCAGTTTTGGTGGCATGCACCTGTGCCTTGTCGATTGGAGATTGAGTGAATTCACCGGGCACATGCATCGGAATGAAGCGGGGGCTGACGGCATCGTAACCGGCCCGCGCTGCGATATAGACCAACTCGGGCGGCGTACAGCCAATCAGCGTCAGATGCGCCAAGGAATAGAGAGAGGGGCTTGCGCCAGCCTCTTCGGGTTTCACCATGAACGGCAGCTCCACGTGTCTGCGAATCTCAAATTCATCACACGTAGTAAAAAATATCTGATATTTTTTAAAATATCAACTTTTAATACTGAGCAGGAAATGAAAGCGCCCGGGCAACTGCCCGGGCGTGTTTTTCATTCTTGTTGGCAGAGCCTTAGAGAGTGACCCAGTCACCTCCGGACTGGTGAGAGCGCACGGAGGCTTCAATAAACCGGACGCCATCTGCACCTTGTTCGACACTGGGATAAGTAAGCCAATCATCCGGAACGGTAACGCCATCCCGACGCGCGGCTACGGCCATAGCAAATTCCGTATAGAGGTTGGCCCAGGCTTCGATAATCCCTTCTGGGAAGCCGCGCGCGGTCCGGATTAGACGTTCTGCGCCGGGGCCGATGCCATGCCCGTGACCTCGGCTGATGATACGATCCGGCTCACCGAACCGATTGAACTTCAGCTGTTCCGAATTCTCCAGGTCCCACTCGAGACCTCCTTCGTTCCCGAATATGCGCAACCGCAACCCTCCCCGATTCCCGGGGGCAAGGCGTGTCGCCATCAGGGTTCCCGGAACCTCGTTTTGATAGCGGGTGAACATGAATGCTGTGTCTTCCAAAGGCTTTGGCGCGCCGCAGACATGGAACTCGGCCCTCAGGTCGGTCAAGGGCAGGCCCGAGACAAAACTGGCGAGATGCGCGGCATGGGTGCCGATATCGCCGACACAGCTGGTCGGACCAGAAATCTTTGGGTCCAGCCGCCATTTGACGTGGGGCGCATCAGCCACATCATCGGGCGTCATCCAGTCTTGCATGAACTCGACGTGGATTTGGTTGATTTTACCGATACCGCCTTCCGCCACTATTTGTTTGGCCTGACGGATTACTGGAAAACATGACATCGCATAGCCGACAGCAAAGATGTGTCCCGTGCGCGCGGTAATCTCCTCAATCCCTTCGGCCTCCGCGACTTCGTTGGTCAGGGGCTTATCGCACAGCACGTCAATGCCCGCCTCCAGAAAGGCTTTGGCCGCTTCGAAATGAACGTGGTTCGGGGTGGTGATCATGACGGCATCTACGCCATCCGGGCGTGCCGCCTCGGCCTTTGCCATCTCGTCGAAGGACGCATAGCACCGGTCGGCCGGCAGGAACCACTCGGCCCCGCGCGCCTTGCTTCGCATGGCGTCAGAACTAAGCGCGCCTGCGGTGACCTCCCACCGGTCGGTCATCCGCGCGGCCGTTGCCTGCGTGACAGAGATCCGTCCGCCGCCAATAACGCCCAGCCGCAAACGGCGAGACAATCGGGGGAAAGGTCCGTCAAAGTTCAGGTCTTCGGGTAAAAGTCTCTCAGCCATTCTGCATCTCCATTTCCGGGACCCGTACGCCTTCCGGCAGCATTTCCACCGCCATGAAAATGCTGGGGGTAATCGTCTCGTACTGATGCCAGGGATAGTTGCCTTCAGCGTCATACATCGGTTTGTGCGTCGTGCCGGGGGCCATGAATTCTTCGAGGTAAAGGGTTTCAACATCCCGCTCACGGCATTGCTGCATTTTGCCAAAGCCTACGATTTGCGTATGCACTTCGCGAAACCCCGGTACCGGGCAGAACGGATGATCCTTGTGCAATCCGACATTCAATGGGACAGAACCGGAATGGTACATGGTCAGTCCAACGTTACCCACGAAAACCTTTGGCGACATGTAGTGGCTGACACCGCGCAAACGCTCCTCTTGGCGAACATCAAAAGCAGATGGCCATGTATCTTTCACCCATGCGAACAACTCGTTGTCATCGGCATGGGCGTCGAAATCATGGACAATGACTGCACGTTCAACGCCGCTAAGCGTGCTGTCTTGCACGATCACAGAGGAAAGCGGTGCAATGGTCTGATCCTCGACAGAGAGATTTCGCCCCCCAAGGTTAAGGACGATGGCGCGACCCTCGATAGAAATTCTGCGCTCGTCAGTTATGTGCTGGATGCGAAAGAATGGCTGAGCAAAGTCGAGTGTCTCAATCGGCATGAACCATTTCCTTCCTCTCATCGTTAAGGAAATCGACCGGCAAAGGCTCTGGAGCCGCGCAACGGCTTTCTATCGTCTGATAGGCGCCAAATTTCGGCGCCCGTTCGATCGCGTCCATGACCTCGAAAACGTGGTAGGCGAGCGCTCCACTTGCACGGGGTTGGCGGCCTTCTTGCGCCGCCAGGGCCAGATCCAAAAGGCCGAGCCCGCGGCTGTCTTCATTGAATCCATGTTTGTTTTCGACCACTTGCCAGTCCTCGCGACCTGTTGGACGGGGCTGATGAGACCAGCGCGAGGTGTCCCGTGTCTTCAACCAGACATCCCCCTGAAAGATATTGGCACCATGAACCGGGTCAGGGTCAGGGATGCTGATGGTGCCGTTTTCACCGTAGATCTCGAACCGCGGAGTTTCGCTGTCCCAGACGTCAAAGCTCATGGTCATCGACCCTATAGCTCCGGAAGAGAACTGCAGCAGGCTTAGGGAGTGCGTGTCGACCTCGACGTCCATCCATTCGCCGTTGCGAGGGCCGTTTTCGATCATCCTTTTGTCGAAAGTGCATCGCGCCATTCCGGCGACCCGGTCAACGGGACCAAGGCAGCAAATCATTGCGGTCAGGTAGTATGGCCCAAGGTCCAGCAAGGGCCCGCCACCGGCCTGGTAGTAGAAATCCGGGTTGGGATGGTGGCGCTCCGTCCCGTGGGTCCCGACATGGGCAAAAACCCCTGTCGGTTTGCCAATGGCACCCTCGTCGATCAAGCGCCGAACGGTCTGCCAGCGACCGCCCAGAAATGTGTCGGGTGCGCAACCGACCAGTAACCCATTTTCAGAGGCCATGTGCAGGATCGCTTTACCATCCGTTCGATTCATAACCAGCGGCTTCTCGGAATAGACGTGCTTGCCCGCCTCCAACGCGCGCAGGCTGATTTCGGCATGCGCCGCCGGAATTGTCAGATTCAGAACGCAGTCAATCGTCGGAACGTCAAACACTTCATCTGGCGTGCAGGCCTTGGCGATGCCGTATTGATCCGCCTTGGCGCGGCTTTCCGAAGGATCAAGGCTTGCGCAAGCTACGACCTCAACGTTTGAGAATTTGGATAGTGTTTTTAGATAAATATCACTGATACGACCACAGCCGATAAGGCCGACCCGGAAGGATTTCGATGTCTCACGTGTCATCATTCCTGTCTTCGTAGAGGGGTAAATAATTCGGAGGCATCGGCCCTTTGTTCCGACCGCCCTGCCCCATTTGCTCCCAAGCGTGGGCGAGTACTCCGACCGAGCGGGACAGGCAGAACAGCCCTCGTGACAAGGGCGCAGGAAAGCCAAGTTCGCAGAAGATCACAGCCGTCGCTCCGTCAATATTCATGGCAATTGGCCGACCGCCTCGTTGACGACCGAGTTCGGCTTGAACCTCTTCTCCGATATCGGCAAACCGGCCAGAAACTGTGCCTTCTGCCGCCGCATCACGAACAAGTTGCATCAATCGTGGTGCGCGTGGGTCGACAGGCTTGTGAAACCTGTGACCAAAGCCCGATACGATCTTGCCGTAGGTCTCGCGCCAACTGTCCAAGCCATCCCGAACAGCGTCATTCAGCGAACCTCCCGCATTCATGCGGGCGGCGATATCATAATACAGCTCAGCACATTGCTCTCCTGCACCTCCATGCACGTCGCCCAGCATGTTCACCGCAGTCGCCATTGCATTATTGAGACCTACCCCGCAGGTGGCAGCCATACGCGCAGCCGCGATCGAGGGGGCCTGCGGACCGTGATCCACGCCTGCGACCAAAGCAGCCTCGAACAGGCGCGCCTGTGCGTCGCTCGGCAGATCGCCCCGCACCATCAGCCAGATCATCTGCGGGAAAGATACGTTCCCGATCAGGTCCTCTATGGCGTTGCCACGAAAAGCGATCTGACCGGGCTTCATGTCGATGATGGAGGTACGCCACCATTGGCGGATAGCTTGCTCGTCGTTTGTCATACCGTTGCACCTCTAAACTCGCGCATGCGCTGCTGACGAAGTGAATCGAAAACGCTTTGAAGACGACTGATTGAGGCGGTGCAGCCGGTGAAGATTTCAAAAGACGCTGCAGCCTGATGAACTGCCATTCCAGCACCATTCATCACTTTTAACCCAGTTGTGCGGGCGCTTCTCAGAAGGTGTGTCTCGAGCGGGAAATATACTATATCTGCCACCCAAGCATCCGGCCGCAACAATGATGGATCAATCACCGACCCGGGGTACTTATCCATCCCGAGCGGTGTTGCATTGACCACTCCGTCCACAAATTTGACCCGTTCCAACGAAATCGAGGGGGAACCCTGAAGCTTTGCAAAAGGGCGCAAGACCTTTAGTCGACTGACCAGCGCCTGCGCTCGGTGGAAGTCAGGATCGATGATCTCCAGGTTTCGAACACCTGAATCAAGCAAAGCCAAAGAGACTGCACTGCCCGCGCCTCCAGCACCAAACATGAGAACCGTTTCAGTCTTCGATGATCCCAAAAAATCTCCGAAGGCACTGTGGAAACCTATGTAGTCGGTGTTGTGGCCAACCATTCGGTCGTCACAAAAAACCACCGCGTTTACAGCTTGAAGCTCCTCAGCGGTTTTGGAAAGCTCATCGAGATGATCAATGACTGATGCTTTGTAGGGGTGTGTTACGTTGACCGCCGCACAGCCTAATTCAACTGAATAATGCAATAAATCAGCGACCGACATTCCACGAAATGGCTCTTTTGCCGTGTCGATCCTACCGTAGCTCAGATCGATACCCTGCGCCCGGCCCTCCGCCTCGTGCATCTCAGGCGTCATGGAGCCAGAAATCCCTTGTCCGATTAGTGCGGCCTTCATATTAGGTTGTTCCTTCCGCCACGTGGTGTCGCGTTTGCGCCGCTAATCGAAACGCAGCGTTACGCGCGCCATAGCCGGCGTAACCAGTTCGGCGCTCAACAATTTCAAAGAAAAAGCCGTTAAAGATGGGGCGACTGTAGATCTGAAAATACTCGGCACCCGCCGCCTGGTCGTAGAGTATGTTATCCCTGCGCATTTGGGCGATCAGGTCTTCACTTAACCCGAATGTCGCTTGCAGATCAGCGTAGTAGTTTTCTGGGATGGACAGACTGGGAAAGCCGGACTTCCGCAATTGGGCCGAGGTTTCAAATATGTCGTCCGACTGGAAGGCGATGTGCTGAACACCGGCGCCAAAACCGTCTTCAAGGAATGAAGCCGCCAGTGTTCGACGCCCAACTGCTCCATTCAGGTTTAATCGCACTTCGCCCTCGGGGCTTTCGATGGCTTGGCTTTGCACAACACCCGACGGGTCGGCAACGTTCACGATCGGGGATTTTGCCATCTCAAAAGTCGAAATGTAATAGAGCAGCCAGCTTTGCATCTCATCGTTACGCATCGTCTGTGCCAGATGGTCGATGCGGCGCAGACCGGCGGGCTGGATCGCTTTGGTCTTGGCGACTGGCTCGAACTCGATGTCCCAAACCCGATGCAGATCGGATTTCTCATCTATGAAATGGACAACATTGCCACCAACACCTCGGATGGCCGGGATGTCCAGTTCCCCGGTCCCTACCGGCTGTGAGAAATTCGGCGCGCCCAACGCGGTCGCTCGCTGAACCGTCTGATCCGCATCTTTGACACGCAACCCCATATCACAAACGGAGGGGCCGTGACCCAGAAACGCCGAATGGGCAAATCCTTCCTTTTCGGTATTCACGACGATGTTTATCGCGCCCTGCCGCCATAGCTCGACGGACTTGCTTACGTGTTTTCGCTCCATTCGAAAACACATTGCTGACAGCATATCTGCCAGCTGCGCACCGCTTGTTTCGTCGGCTGTAAATTCGACGAACTCGAAGCCTGACGCATAGACGCGTTCCGGCAGGTCCGGGGTGCCGAAATCGGTTCCCGGCTCGGTCCGTGATACCTCATCCAAGAGGTTCACCAGCGACCTGTAGCTGTCTCGGGCCAGTGTTCGGCCACCGGGTTGAGGAGCTGCTTCGTTGACGCGCGCAATGGACCAAGGCCCCTTGTACCCGGCGCGGGACAACACGCGTACAAAGCCCGCAAGGTTCAGCGACCCAAGCCCCGGCAGAAGCCCAAAGTGCCGCTTGAGCCGACGTATATCCATCTCGAACCGGGGTGCATCGGACAGTTGTACATGGAACAGCCGCTCGCCGGGAATGTCCCGAAGGCGGGCTGGTTTGGACCCGTCGGCAAGCGAGAAGAAGGAGTTCAAGGCTAACCCGAAATGAGGGCTGTCAATCGCTTCAACGACGCCTAACGCCTGCTCATCCGAGTGAATAAGATCCGACCAAGGCAAGCCCATGTAGGCCAGACGCATCCCCATCTCTTTCGCGATCTCGGTCGCCTCGCCAAGATCTGCGATTACCTGTTCTTCGGTCGCGGCGACATCGACCTCGAAGGCAGACCCGATAAGCAGCAATTCCGTTCCCAACTCGCTCATCAGGTCGAGTTTGCGTTTCAGTCGATCAAAGGCGCGCTCCCGTCCGGCATCGGGCTGGCCTTCAAGGTTATGGAAGGGTTGTAGCAGGCAAATCTTCAGGCCGAGGTCCGATGCAATCTCGCGGACTTGTGACGGCGGTCCGTCAAAAGCGGTCAAATCCGGTTCGTGTAATTCGACACCCCCGAATCCCGCGTCAGCGATGGCGCTCAGTTTTTCGGCCAGATCACCGGGGATCGACGTTGTCGAAACCGACAGGCACATTATCCCTGATATCCAAACATACGCGGCAACCACAGGACCAGATCCGGCATCAGCATCATTATCACCAAGGCGAAGATGAGAACCGCGAGGAAGGCCCAGATTTCGGAGATGATTTCGCGCAGCGGAATGTCCGTCACGGCGTTGATCACAAAGAGTAGAATGCCATAGGGCGGCGTGATCAAACCGATCATTGAGTTCACGACGACCAGCACTCCGAAATGCACCAGATCAATCCCGAGCGCTTCGCAGGTTGGAATGAACAGGGGCACGATCACCAGGATGATCGTTGTTGCGTCTAACACGCATCCCAGCGCGAGGATCAGCAGGTTTACGAGGATCAGGAACACAATCGGGCTGACATCAGAACCCTCCAGCAGCGCCGAGATAGACTGCGGTATTTGCTCCTGAATAACGATGAAGTTCAGAATGAACGCGCCCCCAATGACCACCCCGACGGCTGCGGAAGAGCGCGCGCTGTCGACGAACACTTGATAAAGGCCACGGAAGGTCAGCGCGCGGTAGAACAACGCTGCCAGAAGCAGGGCGTAGAATGCAGCCACTGCTGCGGCCTCGGTTGGAGTGGTGACGCCGCCATATATGCCGTATAGCAGGATTGCGGGCATCAGCAGTGCCGGAAACGCGTTTGCGGTTTTAGCCGGCAATTCGCGCAGTGGAACAGGTTCTTCCAATGCAAAGTTCCGCTTTCCGGCCAGATAATAGTTCATCGCCATGAGGACGACGCCCATGATCAGGCCCGGAAGAATACCGGCCAGGAACAGCGACCCGATAGAGGCCTTGGAAACGAGCGCGTACAAAACCATCGGGATCGAGGGCGGAATGATCGGGCCAATCGTCGCCGACGCCGCCGTGATCGCGGCTGCGTAACCTCGGCTGTAGCGGCCATCTTTAGTCATCATTTCAATGATAATCTTGCCGATCCCCGCGGCATCCGCGACGGCCGAGCCGGACATACCCGAAAAGATCAGAGACGCTACCACGTTGACGTGCCCGAGACCGCCCTTGAACCGACCAACAGCGGCGACGCAGAAGTTCAGCAGACGGTCCGTGATCGAGCCCGCGTTCATGATATTGGCGGCGACGATGAACAAAGGCACGGCAAGCAGGATCGTGCTTTTGTAGAAGCCCTGCAGGATCTTCTCGCCTGCGAGTGCTACGTCCAGTCCGGCTGTGCCCAGATACACCAATGAGGCCAAGAGGATGGAATAGCCGATAGGTGTCCCGATGCCTGCCAGAAGAAAGAGAGCGAGCAGGCAGGAAAGAAGTTCAAAACTCATTTCTTAACTTCCTCGTCCTCTTCGACGTCGACACGGGGATGGTCGTCAACCACGTTGTACCCAACAACCAGTTCCAACTCTGTCTTTGGGGGGCCATTGCGCATGACGTCGAAGAATAGCCACGCGTAGCGCGCTGCGACGACCAGCATGAATACCGCGTAAATCGAGAATACTGTGCGCAAAGGTATCTTCTCGCCGGAAAACGGATTGCGGACAGTCGATGTCTTGCGGATTTTCATCCAATCGATGTAGTCCCACGTCGGAAGGAAGCTGTAGAGCATACCGACCACGATCGCTGCGGCCGCCAGCATCGCAAAGACCTGCCGCACGCGCATCGGCACGGAAAGGTAGATGATGTCGAACTTCACGTGATCCCGTTCGCGCACTATGAAAGCGCAACTGAAGAAGATCACCCAAACCCACAGAATGCCGATGAGTTCAAGCGTCCATCCGGCGGGGGTAAAGAAGTAGCGCAAGAGTATTTGCAATAGGAAAATCAGGAAGATTGCCGCCAGCATCCCGCCGGCAATCGCTTCGGTCAGTCGGGAGAACCCCTTTATGAAGGCTTTCATTATGGTTCTCCCTCGCTTGTCTTACTGGGCTCAGTTGCCCAAAGCGTTGATCTGATCCAGAACGCCTTCGGGCCATGAGCCAGCGAATTCGCTGTCCAGATACATAGACTGTACCTGATCGCGGAACGCGGCGAGATCGGGTTCGTAGATCTCCATTCCTTGCTCTTTCAGAAAACTGACAAGATCCTCTTCTTTCTGAAGTTGCTTCTGACGGCCTGATTTAGCTGCTGCGTCCGCAGCTTCCTGAACCTTGGCTTGCTGTTCCGGCGTCAACCCGTCCCAAACTTCTTTGCCAATGGCGATATAGTTCAAGTCGACCAAGTGAGATGTCAGGATGATCTGATTGGTCACTTCGTAAAACTTGGCATCAACCACGGTCGGCAATGGGTTGTCCTGACCGTCAACGGCACCGGTCGACAGAGCTGTGTAAACCTCTGAGAACGCCATTGGTGTCGGGGCGGCACCCAGCGCTTTTCCAAGGAACTGCCACGCATCTGTGCCCGGCATCCGCAGGTTCACACCCTCCAGATCAGCCGGAGTGCTGACGGTTAGTTCATCCTTGGGTTGGCGCAGGTTCACCTGTCGACGGCCCAGATACATGACCGACAGCAGTTTGACGCCCAGTTCTTCTTCGGCCTTTTGCTTGAAGGCATCCATCAAGGGATCGTTGAAGACAGCCACCTGATGCGCGGCGTCCTGGTGGACATAGCCTGCTGTAAAGATCGAAAACTCGGGGAAGAACTGTGCCAGTTCCTGCGCCGAGGTGATCGACATTTCCAGGTTACCCCGACTGATGGCGTCCAGCTCAGTACCCTGAGCGAAAATGGTGCCGTTATAGCTGGGCTCATAACTTGCGAAATCAGCGACCATGGGCGCGAAAACCTCGGCCATGGCGACCGAGCGCTGATCGGTCTCCGATCCTGATGTTGCGAGGCGAAGTTGCACTTTGTCTTCCGCCAGCGCACCACTTGTTGCGCTAAACAGAACACCGGTTGCGACCAGGGCTGATACAGCAGCCCGGCGGGTAAGTTTGGTAATCACTTTGCTCCTCCCTGAGACATCATGATGCTTCTTTTTTGCGATTCAGAGTTTTGACCTATTTTGGACATTTTGCAAGATGTTTTGCAAAATATCTGATATTTTAGACTGCCGTCATACCTGCCATTGGTGTTTTTTGTAAGTTTTTGATCTTGACCGTATCACCTGTTCTGCAGGAATTCTGAATAGCTTCAATAACTTGAAGCGTTCTGAAACCTTCCCATCCAGACACAATCGGTTCTGCTTCGTTCCGAGCTACTTCAACAAAGTGCCTGAGTTGATTGACCAGAGGGTCAGACGCACCCTTCTTCAGCGCGGTTGATGAGATTGGCGTCCACCAATCCCTTTGCTCTCTCTGGTAACTCCACAGGCGAAGATCGGGAACGGACAACGAACCATGAGAACCACCTATCATGTAGCTACTCTCAGTGGTTGAAGGATAGATTGGATATTCCTGAGACGTCATCTCCCAGCTCCATGGGGCAACGATGCTGTCGGACACACTTATGGTTCCTATCGCCCCGCTTTCGAACGTCAACAGAGCACCGGCAACATCTTCGTTGTCGTAACCCCGCTGCGAAGCAGCCGACTGAGCCTGTACAGTCATAACTTCTCCGGCCAAGTACCGCAGCAGATCAACATCGTGGACAAGATTGACCGAGATGGGCCCTGCACCGGGTTTCTTTCTCCAAGGCGCAGCATCAAAATACTCGTCTGGCTTATAGAACCAGCAATTCGCATGGACAGCGCGCACATCTCCAATCTTCCCATCGACAATGGCTTCCTTAGCCGACCGGATCAGAGGATTGTGTCGACGATGATGTCCGACCATCAGTGGCACATTGGCCTTCTCCGCTGCTTGAACAAGCTCAAGTGCAGCGGTGGCTTCCACGGCGATCGGCTTTTCGACAAGAACGGGACAACCATGTCGAACACACGTGAGGCCTTGTTCGACATGAAGCGTGGTCGGGGTCGCCAGAACAGCTCCGTCTGGCGTCTGATTTGCAAACATTTCCTCGAGGGTTTCGTAACATGCAACCGCATGCTCAACGGCGTAAGCACGGCCTTCATCGCTGGGGTCGA
The DNA here is from genome assembly GCF_013110775.1 of Ruegeria sp. HKCCD7296. Lineage (NCBI taxonomy): Bacteria > Pseudomonadati > Pseudomonadota > Alphaproteobacteria > Rhodobacterales > Roseobacteraceae > Ruegeria > Ruegeria sp. HKCCD7296. Next base: position 118,387 of record NZ_WVRF01000008.1, on the reverse strand, counting down.
CCACCGCGACGAGATCAACATGGCGCAACGCTCGGATAGCATCTGCGTGGCGGCGTCCAACAAGGCCGATGCCGACAATGGCAATGCGAAAGTTCTTAGACACTTTGCTTCCTTCCGGAGGGTCCGGAAAATCCCGAAACCGATGATTGCGATCGGGCTGCTTTGCCCAACTTGGCCACGACCGTATTGGGGTTTTCGCGATTCCGCAATAATGTATGATATTTTTATTTTTACCATACATAAGTTTGGATTGCTGATGTCTCTGAAAAATGCTAATTGAACGAGGAAACTGATAATATCGGGTGAAACGCATGGCGAAACAGCCGTCTACGATAGGTGCAAGCACCTATCAGCGCATCAAGCGGGACATCATCTTCGGGGAGTTGCAGCCCGGCTCCAAACTGAAGCTGGACGCCTTGAAGGAACGCTACTCTGCAAGCCTTTCGACACTTCGTGAAACGCTGAACAGGCTCGCCAGCGACGGATTTGTCGAAGCTCCTGAGCAACGGGGGTTCCTGGTTACACCGGTCTCCCGTGAAGACCTGATCGAGATATCAGAGCTGCGTGTCCTGTTGGAATGCCACGCGTTGGAGTTATCCATCGAGAATGGTGACACGGATTGGGAGGGGAACCTCGTCGCCGCGCATCATAAGCTGCATTTGATGGAGCAACGGCTTCTCAAAGGAGATGACTCTGAGAAAGAAACCTGGAAGAGGTACGACTCGGAGTTTCATCAAGCAATGATAGCAGCCTGCAACTCCAAGAATCTTCTATCCCTTCACTCAATCATCTATGACAAATATCTTCGCTACCAGATGCTCGTACTGACCTATCGAGGTGAGGTAGCAGCCAAAGAACACAAACACATGTTCGATGCCGCATTGGCCAGAGACGCGAATATGGCCAAGAAACTGTTGGAAGATCACATCCGAAACGGCCTCGCCCACACGTTGGAGGCTATGTAGGCCATTCCGCCGTGCCGCAATTGCGGCGGCCTCCAACTCGGAGCAACGCGGTGATGTCCAATATCTTTTGATCGAATTCGCCAGTCAGGGTACCGCTACGACAATTGAGCTTTCAGCTTACCCCTCGAAGGTCGCGGCACCCGTATTTTACAGAGTGTTAATGTGTGGGGTTTGTGTCCAAGACGGACCTCCGCTACCATCATCCAGAAAAATTTTTTTTGAATGAACCCTTCGTGGGCGAACTGGACCTTGGCCTAGAATAAACCTCTTTCAAATCTGTCTTTGGACGACGATCAAATCTGAGCTCGTCAGTTAGCAGCCGTGACTGGGAAGCCCGCCGAGATTTCGAAAGCCGCCGCTTTGAGTTTGTGAGGCTAGAAACCGCTAATACGCTCGATAAGCCAATACATCGACACGGAACCGATGCCATAGGCGGCGACAACTGTTGCCCTTTGGTTGATCGGAAACGCAATCACACGCCAGATCATCAAAGAAAGCGCCAAGGCTGTGATGAAAAACAGCTGACCGGCTTCAACGCCCAGATTGAACGCAAGCAATGCTGCGGGGATGTCGTTTGGCGGCAGACCAATATCGGCCAATGCCCCAGCAAAACCAAGACCGTGTAAAAGCCCGAATCCGAAACAGACGATCCAGGGTTTTTGACTTGAAAGCCGGAACCGTCCTTCACCGCCTTTGACAATCTCCATCGCCAGAAAAACGATCGACAAGGCGATGACGGCCTCAACTGGTGGGCCGGGAACGTTCAGAACGCCAAAGGTTGCAAGCGCCAATGTTATCGAATGCGCAAGCGTGAATGCTGTTACAGCTCCGACCAACCTCCACGGATCGCGAACCAAAATGAACAGCGCTAAGACAAAAAGCAGATGGTCCCAGCCTTCCAGTATGTGCTCGAACCCCAACTGGAAATAGGCGACAAATACTGACGATGTCGTCTGTTCAGATGGAATGTCCTGAACCGCGGCATCTGGCGTGAAACGAAGCGTCGCGGGCTCGGATTCTAGTGGGTGCAAACGGACCAAAACATCGTTTTGCTGAGCCTCAAGGCCCTCGATGGCGATGGGTTGGCCCGCGATCGTTGCGTCGCACTCGGCAACCCAGGATGAAACCCATGCTCGCCCGTCGAAAGCCGGGTCAGGCCCACGTGCAGGAGCGCATCCATCCGGCAAAACAGCATCAATCGCCATTGGCTGACCACTCACATCTGGCTTCCGCCAATGAACGCTCCACGTACCTGGCCCGATTTGACGCATGTCCAGGTATCCCGGATCAAGCGCATGCGCTGCCACGTTACCTACGGGCCAAGCGAACAGAAGCGCAAGCACTATGCAGATCAAAGCCCTCATTCGGTCGCGCCTGACAGGTCGGGCACCACAATCTTGTACGTACCCGCAAGAGCTTCATACTGCGCTTGCGCCAGATCTTCACTCATGGCGCGACGCCAATCCCGTAAAACCGCATCGTGAATGTCTGACAAAGCCGGCGTTTGGCTGGGCTCAATGGCGGTCACCTGAACAAGGTGAACCCCGTAACCTGACCGGATCGGACCGACCCACTGGCCAGCTTCGAGCTCTAACAGAGCGTCGGAAAATCCACCTCCAAAGACCGAGTCCACCACTCTGGTCACGGTCAGGGGCATTGAGGTCGGCAAGAGTGTCGAAGCCCCGTATGCAGACATGTCTTGCCCCTCGTCTAGCGCAACCAGGGCCGCCTCAAGTTCTGCATCACTTGGCCGTTCGCCCAAAAAGACCTGATTGAACGCCACCTTGTCGGGGGTAGCATAGCGTTCAGGACTTTCTTCAAGAAACGCCTCTAGATCCTCATCTTCTGGAACCACTGATGTGGCGATCGCTTCTGTAAGAAAATCCATCTTCTGACTTAGACGAGACCTGATCACGCTATCCCCACGATCAAGGCCAAGTTTTCGTGCCTCCCGCACAAGTACCTCTTCGCGAATTGACGCGTTGACCAAGGCTTGCAGCTCAGCATTGTCGGGCGGGCGTTTCCACCGCGCTTCAAACTGAGTAGACAAAAGCGCGATATCGTCTTGGTCGAATGTTATCGTTTCAAGGTTTTCGACAGTCTGGTCGTTCGGCGCAACGATATGGAACCAAATGAAAATTGCTGCCCCAATCAAGAAAAAGTGGAACAGGGGTTCTTTCAAAAATCGCATGAAGTCTCCTGCGTAAAACGTGCTCTGGTTCTACGTACTGATGCTGGCATCAGCTGATCGGGTTTTGCAAGAAAATGAATGCTATGAGCATTGCAGAAGTTTCAAACGACCACCGAGGTAGCGGCGGCTACCTCGGCTTCGAAATCCGTGAAGCATGCAATTCACTCGGACGGCGTATACCAAATCGGCGAGGAATAAGCGCGTTCTTGATGCGTAAGAACCGCATCTTCGGGCAGGTCGATGCCATATCTCAGCTTGTCATACAGGATCCAACGCGGGGTTGGGATTTCCAGAGCGCGAACGTAATAAAATGCCCGGGCATTCGGATCGAAATCCGGGTCTGACCAAACTGTGACAAGTTCGGCGGTTCCGATTGTGTTGGTCCAACTGGCGGTGTCTACATCCACGGTGTTTCCAACGGCGGGGATTTTGCCGTTTTCGTCAGCTTCGCGGTTATCCGACCAGGCAACGTCATAAACCTTCTCTTGCAGCGTGCCTTCGGAATCCAGCCACCCTTTGATCACCTGCACGCGATCCAGATTGGCACCAACCGGGTCGCGCAATGCGGCGATCAGGAAGCTGGGTGCACCATCGCCCTCTCGCGGGCGCAAGTCCGAACCCATTGGCACACCTTTGGTGTAGCCCACATTCGCAAGGAAGCGGGTTTCAACATCGGCATCGCTGAAGTCCCAACCACCAAAGAACCGCAGGCCAATCCGCGGTCCCGTGGTTGCGTAAGTCTCGCGTCGCTTGAACGCATCGAAGATCGCGGAACGCGTATTCTCGGTCGCCCAAACAGCCGTATATCCGGACGCCACAAGAAGGTCGCCGGGAATTTCGCCTAGATCATTTGCAATGAAAGGATGTTTGATCCGAGATGCAGAAGGCTCGACACTGACGGACTTTCCAAAAAAGTTGTCTTCCTCGGCAGTGGCCAAAGACGTATGACTGTCCGTCGCCCCGCCCATACCGAACTTATAGGGGTTCACTCCGAACTTTTCTTCCAGCATCAAACCGCGCTTCAGGGCTTCGCGGGCGTATTCTCCGGCTAGCATATCATCGGTCTTCAACTCGGTAATATCGAGATTGCCAACGTCCCAGTTTTCATAGTCTGCAAATTCGTCATCCGGGCTCAGGAATGGGTGCGCTTCGCCATCACCTTTGATTTGAGTGACCTCATAGTGGGGTTCCCATTTTGCGCGGGCCGCAACGTATTCTTCGTCAACCTTGCCGCCGTGATACGTGTCTTCGGTAGGGAACATCCATCCGTTCGACAAGTTACCGTTATGGGCAAAGGCAACGGCGCGTCCCCCTGTTTTCTCCTGATACTCTTCAAGCCAAGCATAAAGCGACTTTGGGTCTGTGTCGCCGTAGGGTGGTTGCGTGACCGGAGGCACCATTTGCAAGGCCCGGATCGGCCCGTCACGCAGCATGACGTTTCGGTGCAGGTTGAATCCCTTGGGGACCGAGGTCCACTCGAACCCGATGAACGCCGTAAAATTACCCGGATCATTATGACGCTCGGCCGCCAAAACGATATGCTCCCAAGTGAAGGCAAAAGCGTCGGCGCCCGGGCTGTACGACTCAAGAAGAACTTCCGGCAGGGTCATTTGCGAAAAGTTTGTGATGATATCAAAGGCAGTTTTCCCCGCCTCTTCGCCGCCCGCTTTGTAACCTTCGTACCATTCCAGACCTTTTGGGTCAGCAAGAACACCGGGCTTGCCGGCTTGTAGATCCGGGGCAAACCCCATCAGGTCCGTGTGGTCAGTCAGAACCATCCAATCCAATGGTCGGGCCAGCCGTACAGCTTGGCCTGTCGAGGAAATGACCTGTTCGCCTTTTGCGAACCGCCACGCTTCGTCAGGCAACAAGGTGTTTCCAAAGGCACCGGCATCAAGGGACAATCCGGTGTGCAAGTGTGTGTCGCCCCAGAGGGGACGTTCCGGAAAGGTACGCTGCGCATAAGGGGAATACGGTTGATCAGAAAACAGGCCTTCAGCTGCCTGTTCGCTCGGAACGGCGTCAGCCAGACCGTTTGTTGGTGCCAAAAGCAACGATAGAATACAGATGGAAATTCGATTCATAGTGCCCCCCTAATGCAATAATTCATGGCGAAATCGCAGAGCTTTCAGTAGCTCTTTTTATATTCGATTTTGTTTATAACATACCTGGCCAACCCGTGTTAATTGATTTGTTCGTAAGGTCATTTTCGGTGCCGGCCATCAAGGTCGGAGGGCGTAGATCCAACGCTGGTCAGAAGCCCCAGAAGTGCAATCAGGCAGTCCGTTCCGGGCTTGGGTCTGCCAGCGGAGGGATTGGACAAACAAAGTTCCCTCCCGATACTGATCGGCAATTCCAAAACCAACCTACTCAGTTGACAATTCAGTTCCCAAAACGAAGTTGATCATAAACTGAGTTGCAGGGTCTGTTTCTTCCTCAGCAGCCAAAGCCTCAAACTGTTGATGTAAAACCGTTCGCCCCCAATCCCGCGTTCCAACAGCAATTTGGACAGCCAAGTCACTATTCCCGGTTAACGCCTCAGACAGGGTTCGTAAGGCTTCTGGTCTTAACCTTGGCTGCGTTGAACCGGCCTCGGTCAACGCGCGGATCAGCAATTTCTTGTCTTCTGACGCCCTTTGTGGATTCTGAAGCGCAAGGCCAATCGCTCTGATTGCAGATGTATTTTCAGCCTCTATCCCAGCTAGGGCCCATTCGTAGCCGTTGAAACCACCGGACTTCAAGGACTTGGCGAAGCCGGAGCGTACGACTGAACGCGCGTGAGGATCAGTTTGTAACCCCAGCAAACGAATTGCAGCCGACCTGTAGGCAAAGCGGTTCAAGTCATTCAACTCGCTCACAATCTGCTCTGTCGAATACCCGCCACCCAAGGGACGCACGCGTGCATACGGCGCAAGGCCGATTTCGACCAATGCCATGTTATGCAGCGCTTGATCCGGGTGCCACAGGTATTCAGCAAAGAACAAAACTCGCTCTGCGCTGTCTCTTTCTCCATAGGCCCACAGCCGACCCGTGGTTTGAAGTTTCTCAAAAAACGCAGTTCGGTCCGGGTTCATCGTGAATATGCGCTGCCATCCCCTTGAAAGACCACGGCCGGCGCTATCCCTGTAAGTCGGCCCATACGTGAGCAGAACGGTTCGCGTCGGATCGGCACGGAATGCTCTGCGCGTAACACTATCAATCAAAAAAGGGATTTCCGGCACAGCACTAAGACGTTCGGGACTTCCTTTAAGGATTTTGCGCGCTGTAAATCTGAATGGATTTTCTGTTGTCGGGCCAGCCAGCACAATGACTTCCGCCGATAGTATGTGATCCGCGATGGATGCGTCCGGCAGGTCTGTACAAACTACACAGGCATATGAAGCCCGAGGCGCAACCAGCCCGAGAATGCATATCAGAATTGCAAGATGCTTTCGCAGCATCGGGCATACAATCTTAATTATCCAGCTTTGAACAGCCATCGGTAAATACAGTTACCAAAAAAGATGGTGTGACGGAATGCTGTCGCATGTCTTTGGTCATCGCGTCGCCCGAGGCTATCGAAACTTCTACGGAAGCGTCACTTGCGGCACGGCGCGCGTAGCTTCACGGGTTTGTTCCGTCCCATCAGCTTTAATGCGGACAGTCAGCGTTTCCGATCCGCTGAAACGGTCGAAATAAGCAAAATCGAACCTGTCCAGCGCGCTCATGTCCTGACATTGAACGACATAGTCCGCCTGAAATTCAGCATGACTTTCGTCGGTCGGCGATCCGCTGGACGCACGGCCCGTATCGTTCTGATCCACAATCTGGTGCATTAGGATCACATTGGCAGAAGTCGTGAAGCATCCTGCTTCGAGCGGGACAACAAACAGGTCAAGCGGCTTGGACAGCTCGGACATCGCGATTGCAACTTTCGTGCGCTCATCGTCGTTGGAGATCGGAGCTTCGAACCCCACGACATCCACGGTTGGCACATTGAGTTTCAGGGAAAACCCGGTCTGGGACAAGACAACATCCAGTCGACCAGCATCACGGTGATCAGGCGTTGTAACTTGCGTCGCTTGCGCCGCAAGAGCTGCGGGGAACAGGGACATGGCCAAAACAGCACACTTCATCAACCAAACCACCACAAACAGAATCACCGAGTTAATTCTAACGGGAAGCACCCGCCGCGCAATCGCAACCGCCCGCTCCGGCCCTACCAGATATGGGGAGGGTAGCGTCACTTAAACATAGATTCTAAACCTGACAATAAAACTCAGGTTGACATTGTTGACTATTTCACTCAGTTACTCCAAGGCAATATCAGCGGGGCATTCCCGCACGAGTAGATAAGAAAGCACCACTTCCATGACAAAATTGTTTGCTGCAGCCAGCTCTCTGACACTTTGTACAGCGACCGCTGCATTTGCCGCTGACGCGCCCGTGAAAACGGATGTGCTTGAAAACTACGCCAATATTGCCGAAGCGAAATTTGAAGACAGCCTCATTGCCGCGCAGCGTTTGCAAGCATCGGTCGATGCCCTGATTGCCGATCCGTCGGATGACACGTTGAACACAGCCCGTGCGGCATGGATCGCGGCGCGCGTACCCTATCAGCAAACCGAGGTTTATCGCTTTGGCAACGCCATCGTTGATGACTGGGAAGGCAAAGTGAATGCGTGGCCGCTGGATGAAGGTCTGATCGATTATGTGGATGCGGCCTATGGCGGCGCCACCGACGAGAACGAATTCGCCGTATTGAACGTCATCGCCAACCCGAGCTTCGAGTTGTCGGGCATGCCCATTGACGCGAGCGAAATTACCCCCGAACTGCTGAGCGAAACGCTGCACGAGGCAGATGGAATCGAAGCCAACGTGGCAACAGGCTATCATGCGATCGAGTTCCTGCTATGGGGGCAGGATATGAATGGCCACGGCGCAGGTGCAGGCAACCGCCCGGCCACCGACTATGCGAAAGGCGATGACTGCACCGGCCGCAATTGTGACCGTCGCGCCCAATATCTGAGTGCTGCTACCAATCTGTTGGTCACTGATCTTGCCTGGATGGCAGATCAGTGGAAGGAAGGCGGAGCAGCCCGCGCCGCCCTGATGGAGAACGAAGCCGCAGGCATCAGTGCGATCCTGACAGGCATGGGGTCACTGTCTTACGGTGAGCAGGCCGGTGAAAGGATGCGTCTGGGGCTTATGCTGAACGATCCAGAAGAAGAGCATGACTGCTTTTCGGACAACACCCATAACAGCCATTACTACGATGGCCTGGGTGTCCAGAACGTCTATCTGGGCAGCTACACACGCATCGACGGCACCCCGGTTTCGGGCGCGTCCCTGTCGGATCTGGTTGTCGCAACCGACCCGGCGCTGGATACCGAGATGAAGGCGAAACTGGCCAGAACCATGCAAGCATTGGGCAAGATCAAGTCGACCGCCGAAGCGGGGTTTGCCTATGATCAGATGCTGGAACGCGGCAACGAAGGTGGCGAAGCCCTGATCATGGGTGGCGTCAACGGTCTGGTCGATCAAACCAAAACCATAGAACGCATCGTGACAGCACTTGAACTGGACGGGATCGCGTTTGAAGGGTCCGACAGCCTGGATAACCCCAACGCCGTTTTCCAATAACCCCCGAGCGGGCCGGGAAGATCTGTTTCCCGGCCCATATCCCCACCTGATCGCCTGAAAAAACCGAGCCAACGACAATGATTGTCTGCCACTGCACCAACATCTCCGATCATGATATCCGCGCGACCATTGAATGGATGCGATCGGCGGACCCGTAGACAGTAATCACCCCCGGTAAAATCTATCATGCCCTTGGAAAGTCGGCGGATTGAGGCGGGTGCATGCCCCTTTTCCTAGCCACGATGCGGTCAAACGATAGTCTGGAATTACCGATGCAACTCCGCGCCTTGCGTGCCGGAGTAACACAGGAGAAAGCAGATGAAGGGCGATCCAAAGGTCATCGAATATCTCAACAAGTCTCTGCGGCATGAGCTGACCGCGGTAAGCCAGTATTGGCTGCATTATCGGCTGCAAGAGGATTGGGGTCTTGGCCACATGGCCAAGAAAAGCCGCGAGGAAAGCATCGAAGAGATGCAGCACGCGGACAAGCTGATCGAGCGGATCATCTTTTTGGAAGGCCACCCCAACCTGCAGAAACTGGACCCGCTGCGCATTGGGCAAACGCCCAAGGAAACACTGGAATGTGACCTTGCCGCCGAACTGGACGCGCGTGCACTTTATGCCGAAGCACGCGATCACTGCCGCGAAGTGGGCGACTATGTCTCAATGTCGCTTTTCGAAGGATTGATAGCGGATGAAGAAGGTCATATCGACTTCCTCGAAACGCAGCTCGACCTGTACGAAAGGATCGGCGAAGCAAATTATGCGCAACTCAACGCGTCAAAAATGGACGAAGGCGAGTAGCCTTTTTACGCTGTCGGTGGCCGCTTTTGCGGCCGCCCCTGCCCTGTCTGCGGATCTGAAGGATCTGCATCTGAACATCACCCCTCGAACCACGGATGAACGCGCCCGCATCGCCGTCGTCACAGCCCCACCGCAGGACTTCAGCGCACCGCAGCCGTTTGAAGAGCTCTCTGCCGGGGCCGCGACTGTACGAGTGCGCAATGACGCAGATGCGTTTTCACAGCCCTCTGGCAATCTGAGCTTCGATCAAGAGCTGGACTTCAAGGTCGGCAATGGGTTGTTCAAAAAAATCTGGGTCTCGTCGCCTTCCTCCACGCTGGCCTCTGACGGGTTGGGGCCGCTGTTTAACGCACGATCCTGCCAACGCTGCCATATCAAGGATGGACGCGGGCATACCCCGAACGGGCTTGAAGACAAGGCGATTTCCATGTTCCTTCGGATCTCGATCCCCGGAGCGCCAGAAGATGGCTATGCCGAGATCGCAGACTATGTCGCCACCCTTCCCGAGCCCACCTATGGCGGACAGATGCAGGATTTTGCACTAGCAGGGCATCCGGCGGAGTACCGGCTGGATATCTCGTACGAGGAAATCCCGATCGCGTTGTCAGGGGGTGAAACCGCGTCACTGCGCCGCCCAACCTACCGGGCAGCCGACCTTGGCTACGGGCCCCTGCACCCCGAGGCGATGCTAAGCCCACGGGTCGCCCCTCAGATGATCGGGCTTGGCCTGCTTGAGGGGATCCCAGTCGAAGATCTATTGGTCAACGCTGATCCTGAAGATGCGGATGGGGATGGCATTTCGGGTCGTCCCAACATCGTCTGGTCCTTGGAATATGGCGCACCGATGATGGGTCGGTTCGGGCATAAAGCGGGAATGCCGACGATCATGGAACAATCGGCTGCGGCATTTGCCGGGGATATTGGAATCTCCAGCCCACTTTATCCTGCCCCGCAAGGCGATTGCACCGAATTGCAGGTGAATTGCGTTGAAGCACCTCATGGCGACAATGATTTGCGCGGGTTCGAGATTGATCAGTTGGGCATGGACCTGGTGGCCTTCTACAGTCGCAATCTGGGGGTGCCCGGTCGCCGGGATGTAGACAGCCCCGAAGTGCTGCGCGGCAAGGAAGTATTTCACGCCACCGGTTGCGCTTCCTGCCACACGCCGTCGCATGTCACCCACCGCATGGACGACCGGCCCGAACATAGTTTTCAGCTGATCTGGCCCTATACCGATCTGCTGCTGCATGACATGGGCGACGGTCTGGCAGACAATCGCCCCGAGGCCCGCGCAACGGGCCGCGAATGGCGCACACCGCCCTTGTGGGGTGTCGGCCTGACTGAACGCGTCTCGGGCCACACTCAGTTCCTGCATGACGGGCGGGCGCGCAATCTGTTAGAGGCGATCCTATGGCATGGCGGCGAAGCACAAGCTGCACGCGATAGCGTGGTGTCGATGCCCAAACCGGACCGCGATGCCCTGATCCGTTTCCTGGAGAGCCTTTAAACATGCGTTACCTTCCTCTCCTCGCTGCGTTGATAATGCCCGTCGTGTCACTGGCACAAGATCGCGCCCCAATCCTGATGGATGTGACCGAAACGCATATCCTGCCTCGGTTCGACAAGCTGCCAGAGACAACAGGTGCTCTGGTCAGTGCCGCGTTGGTGGATTGCACCCCGACCTCACCCGGGCTGCGTGCCGCATACGATGACGCCTTTGACAGCTGGATTTCCGCCAGCCATCTGCGATTTGGCCCAACCGAGGTAGATGACCGCGCTTTCGCAATGGCTTTTTGGCCCGACACGAAAGGGTTCACCTCCAAGGCGCTGTCGCAACATATCGCCAGTAAGGATGAAGCGGTCCAAAGCCCCGAAGCTTATGCCGAGACGTCAATCGCAGGGCGCGGTTTCTTTGCCCTGGAACAGATGCTGTACGACCCTGCGTTTGCTGATCAGGGCGATGCAGAATACCGCTGTGCTCTGATTCAGGCTATCACGGCGGATATCAGTGCCAACGCACAAGCAATGGCCGAAGACTGGCTGAGCTATGCCCCAAACCTAACCCGACCCGGAGAGGACAGTCGCTATCGGACGCAGGATGAGGCGATGCAGGAGTTATTCAAAGCCCTGTCTACAGGTCTTGAGTTCACCGCCGAAACCCGGCTGGGTCGTCCATTGGGCACATTCGACCGCCCCCACCCCAACCGCGCAGAAGCACGCCGGTCCGAGCGGTCCCTGCACCACATAGAGCTCTCGCTGATCGCCCTGCGCGATCTGGCCGCCCGGCTGTCCTTCGATTACCCCGAAATTGCAACCAATCTGGACGCTGCGTTTGCGCGCGCCATCGAGAAAGCCCAATCCATTGATGATCCCGCGTTGGCGGGTGTCGCTGATCCGCAAGCGCGGTTCCGCATCGAGGCCCTGCAACAATCCATTCGCGACATCCGTGCCATTGCCTTCACAGAACTTGGCCCGACACTGGGGATCAGCGCAGGTTTCAATTCGCTGGACGGAGATTGATCAGTGCCGTCACGCCGTCACTTCCTGGCCGGTCTGACCGCAGCCACTCTCTCGCCGATCCGCGGCTGGGCTTCGGTTGGGGCGCCCGACTTTCTGGCTGCAGGGCTGTTTCCCGATGGTTCACATAGGCTGGCGGGTCTGAATGAGCAGGGCGAAACCCTGTTCTCGGTGCCCTTGCCTGCGCGTGGGCATGCCGCCGCAGCGCATCCGTTCAAAGCACAGGCCGTAGCTTTTGCCCGTCGCCCCGGAACATTTGCCGTGGTGGTCGACTGCGCCACCGGCGCGCAGATTGCGCAACTCACCGCTCCTGAGGGCCGCCATTTCTATGGCCATGGCACCTTTTCACCCGATGGTACAACTTTCTTCGCGACCGAGAACAACTATGAGGCCGGAATAGGAGTCATAAGTGTCTGGAACGCGGACAGCTTTGTACGGATAGCAGAGTTTCCCTCGGGTGGCGTCGGACCGCATGACATGCGCTTGATGCCCGATAGGCAAACGCTGGTGATTGCCAATGGCGGGATCCAGACACATCCCGAAACCGGGCGCACCAAACTGAACCTGCCGGTGATGGACCCCAATCTGACCTATCTGAGCCTTTCCGGCACTTTTCTTGAGCAGATTTCCTTGCCCCGATATCTACACAAGAACTCGATCCGGCATCTGGCCGTTCGACAAGACGGGCTGGTGGGCTTTGCGATGCAGTGGCAGGGCAGCACGTCTGAACACCCGCCGCTGCTGGGCCTGCACCGTCTCGGCGAAGCCCCGCGCCTGCTGTCGGCCCCCGACAAGGATCAAAGCATGCTCCAAGGCTATGCGGGGAGTGTCGCGTTTTCGGCGGACGGTACGGCCATTGCCATCACTTGCCCGCGCGGCAATGTACTACATCAGTTTGACGTCACCAACGGGACCTTTGCGAATGCCCATGCATTAGAGGATGTCTGCGGCTTGGGTGCAGGGTCAGACGGGTTGGTCTTTACCACCGGAACTGGCTTGTTTGGTACTTTGACCGGTTTGTCCCCTATGATCCGCGCCCACGCACACTGTCAGTGGGACAATCACCTGATACCGATCCGCCACCCTGAGTAAAACTCGGTTTTATTCGTCACTTAGTTTACACTTGGAAGAATCAAACTGCTGCCGTATTGGCGGGCGCGAAACTGGCACCCTTACGTTAAGGATCAACTTGATTGAAACAGACGCCCGATGCACCGCATTCCATCTACGGGATTGAGAAATGGGGCAAAGGCCTCATCGAGGTGACGGATCAGGGCGAGATCGGTCTGCGCAACCCCATGTCGCCAGAGACAGCAGCGATCAGCCTGCTGGGTATTATCAGCGATTTAGATGACCGTGGCATCAAAGCCCCCATGGTTCTGCGCGTGACCTCTTATTTGGAACATGAAATCGCGCATCTGAACGATAGCTTCCGCGAGGCCATCGCGCGTGTTGGGTACAAGGGATCCTATCGCGGCGTTTTCCCGATCAAGGTGAACCAGCAGGCACAGGTCGTCGACCGGATCGTCGAGTTCGGTAAGAAGTACAACTATGGCCTCGAGGCCGGGTCCAAGCCTGAACTGGTGGTAGCCCTTGCGCATCGACTGGCGTCTGAGGCGCTGATCGTCTGCAACGGTGTCAAAGATGCCGAGTTCATCCAGCTGGCGATCCTGTCTCGTAAGATTGGTTTCAACACAGTCATCGTTTTGGAAAGCCCGAAAGAGGCCGACACGGTGATCAAGGTCTACAACGAACTGGGCATCGAACCTCTGATCGGTGTCCGGGTCAAACTGACCAACCAGATCAGCGGCAAATGGGAAGAAAGCTCGGGCGACCGCTCGGCCTTTGGCATGAACACGGATCAACTGGTCGCTACGGTGGACAAGCTGCGCGACGCAGGGCTGTTGCATTGCCTAAAGCTGCAACACTCGCATCTGGGCAGCCAAGTTCAGGACGTCAACGATGTGCGCCGTGCTGTGGGCGAAGCCTGCCGGTACTACACCGAGTTGACCCGTGAAGGCGTGCCGCTGACCCATCTCGACCTCGGCGGCGGCATGGGAGTGGACTATACCGGCGAGAAGAAGGCCGCAGAAAACTCGATCAACTACACGGTCGAAGAATACTGCGCCAACGTCGTTGAAACCGTGGCCTATGCAATGGATGAGGCCGAAATCGACCACCCCACGTTGGTCACCGAAAGCGGGCGCGCAGTGGTGGCGACGTCCTCAATGCTGGTGTTCAACGTGCTGGAAAGCACATTGTATGATGCGCCAAACGGCCCCGAGGTTGAGCCCGATGATCACCACATGGTCTCGGACCTTGCTGCAGTGCGTGGATATCTCAGCAAAGATCGCCTGCAGGAATGCTGGAACGACGCCACCTTCTATCGCAACGAGTTGCGCGCCCTGTTCCGCCGTGGCTATGTCGACTTGCGGCAGATGGCGCGTGCCGAACGTATCTACCTGTCCCTGATGGCGCGTCTCAAGGCGCTTGCTGCCAGCGACGATCTGGAAACGGATGTGGATGATCAGCTTGAGAAAGTGGCCGATATCTACCACTGCAATTTTTCGCTGTTCCAATCCCTGCCCGACGTCTGGGCCATCGACCAGCTCCATCCAATCGTGCCGCTGCAGAGTCTTAACCGGACACCCGACCGCCGCGCGGTGCTGTCCGACATTACCTGCGACAGCGATGGCAAGATTGATCGGTTCATTTTGTCCGACGGCGTCTCGCCCAGCCTGCCGGTGCATTCTCTGCCCGAAGATCAGGAATACTTGATGGGTGTCTTCTTCGTCGGCGCCTATCAGGAAACGCTGGGCGACCTGCACAACCTGTTCGGCGACACAAACGTCGTCACCATCGACCTGCGCGCCGATGGCGGCTTTGACCTGCTGCACGAACAAGAAGGCGACACGATTTCCGAAGTCTTGTCTTATGTCGAGTTTGATCCGCAGGATTGCGTCGCCGCCTTCCGCAAAATGGTGGACGAGGCGATCTCGACCGGTACTTTGAAAGCCAAGGACCGCAAAACCCTGATGAGCGCCTATCGCGACTCGATCAACGGCTACACCTATTACGAATAATAAGGAGACGACCCAATGGGAAAAACACTGGTTGTCGGTGCAGGCGGCGTATCCCACGCAGCCGTGCACAAGATGGCGATGAACTCGGACATCTTTACCGAAATCACCCTGGCCAGCAGGACCAAGTCGAAATGCGACGCCATAGCCAAAGCGGTGAAAGAGTGTGTGGGTGTTGATATCGCCACCGCCGAACTGGACGCCTACAAGGTCGAAGACACAGTCAAGCTGATCAAGGACACCGGCGCGGAAATCCTCGTGAACCTCGCCCTGCCCTATCAGGATCTGGTCCTGATGGACGCCTGCCTTGAGGCCGGTATTCACTACCTCGACACCGCAAATTACGAGCCCGAGGATGACGCCAAGTTCGAATACCATTGGCAATGGGCCTATCAGGAACGGTTCAAAGAGGCCGGCCTGACCGCCATCCTCGGTTCGGGCTTCGATCCAGGCGTGACCAGCGTGTTTGCCAAATGGCTGAAAAAACACAAACTGGACACGATCCGCCAGATCGACGTGCTGGACGCCAATGGCGGCTCGAACGATCAGGAATTCGCCACCAACTTCAACCCGGAAATCAACCTCCGCGAGGTTCTGGCCGAGGTGCGCCACTGGGAAGGTGGCGAGTGGAAACACTCCCCCGCCATGACCCACAAGGTCGAGTTCGACTTTCCTGCCATCGGCCCCAAGAACATGTATCTGATGTATCACGAGGAACTGGAATCGCTTTCGACCCACTTCCCCGAGATCGAGCGTGCCCGCTTCTGGATGACCTTCGGCGACGCCTATATCACCCACGCAAAAGTGCTGGAAAACGTCGGCATGACCCGCATTGACCCTGTGATGCATGACGGCAAGGAAATCATCCCGATCCAGTTCCTGAAAACCCTGCTGCCCGACCCCGGCGATCTGGGCGCGGAAACCAAAGGCAAGGCCTGCATCGGCGATATCGCCACGGGTCAGGCCAAGGACGGCTCGGGCGAGAAAACCTTCTACATCTACAACATCTGCGACCACGAAGAATGCTACGCCGAGGTAGGATCACAAGCCGTCAGCTACACCACTGGCGTTCCCGCCATGATCGGTGCCGCCCAGGTACTAAAAGGCAACTGGCGTGAGCCGGGCGTGTGGAACATGGAACAACTCGACCCTGATGACTTCATGGATATGCTGAACGAACACGGTCTGCCATGGCAGGTCCACGAACTTGACCGCCCGGTCGAATTCTGACTAACCAGTGGGGATATCGCTCCCCTTCTTCTTGTTCACAAATACGGCGGGGGTCCGGGGGCAGAGCCCCCGGCCTCTCCACAACCCAGAGACGCCGGACATGCCCGACATGATGACCACGCAGGCCGGAGACGCCGGTGCCTTCCGCAATTTCGATCTCAGCCGTGTACCCACGCCTTGCTTTGTCGTCGATGAGAACGCTGTAGAACGCAATCTGCGTATCCTCGCGGATGTCGGCACAGGGTCCGGTGCACATGTCCTAAGCGCGCTAAAGGCGTTTTCGATGTTCTCGCTGGCTCCGTTGGTGCGCCAACACCTCGGCGGCACTTGCGCGTCCGGCATCTATGAGGCCCGCCTGGGTCGCGAGGAATATGGTGGCGAGGTTGCCACCTTCTGCGCGGGATACAAAGACGCCGACATAGATGAAATCCTGTCGCTTTCGGACCACATCATCTTTAACTCTCCGGCACAAAAGGACCGGTTTCTTGCCAGGGCTCAGGCTGCCAAGGTGCAAGTCGGTCTGCGCATCAACCCGGAACATTCCGAAGGCGAAATTCCAAAATACGATCCCTGCGCCCCCTGTTCGCGGCTTGGAACCCCAGTGAGTCAATTGACCACCGAGGCTTTGGCCGGTGTCGATGGCCTGCATATGCACACGCTCTGCGAACAAGGGTTCGAACCGCTTCAACGCACTTGGGAGGCCGTTCAACCCAAAATCGCCCCCTTTATGGGCCAACTCAAATGGCTGAACTTTGGCGGTGGCCATCATATCACCCGTGACGATTATGACCGCGAAGGGCTGGTTGCCTTCATCAAAGCCATCCGCGAGTCCCATGGCGTCGACGTCTACCTCGAGCCCGGTGAAGCCGTCGCGTTGGATGCGGGAATTCTGGTTGGGGAAATCCTCGACCTGCCGAAAAACGGCATGAACCTCGCAATTTCTGATATCTCAGCCACATGTCACATGCCCGACGTGATCGAAGCCCCCTATCGCCCCGCCCTGATGGACGAGGCCGAGGCGGGCCATACCTACCGCTTGGGTGGTCCCTCCTGTCTGGCCGGCGACGTGATCGGCGACTACACTTGGGACAAGCCATTGCAGATCGGTCAGCGGTTCGCCTTTCTTGATCAGGCCCATTATTCAATGGTCAAAACCAACACCTTCAACGGCGTTCCCCTGCCAACCATCGCCTTGTGGAACAGCGAAACGGACGAACTGAAAATCATCAAAAAGTTCGGCTATAACGACTTTAAGGACCGCCTCTCATGAGCATTTTCCTCGATAGTGAACTGACCGAAGCCGAGCGTACCGAGGACGCCCGTTTTCGCGTGATCCCGGTCCCGCTGGAACGCACCGTGTCTTACGGGTCAGGCACAGCCAAAGGCCCCGAGGCGATTATCGAAGCCAGCAACGAACTGGAACGTATCACCGGCCACGCGGAACCCTGTGTCGAAGGTATCTTCACCGAAGAGCCGCTGGATTGCGACGCTGCCCTGCCCAACATCATGGAACGCCTCGCCCAACGCACCGAAGCTGCCGTCCGAGCAGGCAAAGTGCCCGTAACATTGGGAGGCGAGCATTCCCTCAGCTACGGCGCAGTGATGGGCGTGGCGCGCGCGCTGAACCAACCCATCGGGATCGTTCAAATCGACGCTCATGCTGACCTACGCAACGCCTATCAGGGCGAAAAACACAGCCACGCCTCGGTCATGCATCTGCTGGCCGAGGAAGGCATCCGTTTGGCCCAGTTCGGCGTCCGCGCCTTTTCCACAGAAGAAGCCAAAAGCCGTCTGAAAAACCACGTCTTTCACGTGGATGCCGAGGAACTGGTCACCGGCAACATCCACGCAATCGACCTGCCCGAAGATTTCCCCGAGCTGGTCTATGTTAGTTTTGACGTGGACGGCCTGGATCCGTCACAGATGCCAGCGACCGGCACGCCAGTACCCGGCGGTCTGGGCTACTATCAGGCGCTTCGACTGGTCGAACACGCACTGAAGGGCCGCACATGCGTAGGTTTCGACGTGGTCGAACTGGCCCCGGACGGCAATGCCGCCTGGGACTTCACTGCCGCGCAGATCGTTTATCGCCTGATGGCGGCCTGCTAAGCGTCAGAGGTTTCGTTCAACTCCATATGCCCCTCGCCTTTGTTCAGGACACGGCGCAGCATGGGCTCGAAAAACTCCAACGGTTTGGTCGGATAATCCGGGTCGAACGCTTTCTGATCGTATTCGTGACAGAAATAGCGGCAGTCCTCCCAATAGGGGCTGTCGCGGTACTTGTCACGGGCGTTGCGGTCACCGCCGAGGTGATGGTTGTAATAATAGCCCTGAAACACACAGTGATGCTTGAGAATCCAGTAGGTCCGCTCGCTGACATAGGGCTTCATCATCGCCGCTGACAGCTCACCATGGTTGTAGGGTGACAGAATATCGCCAGTGTCGTGGATCAGGGCCGCGACCACCAACTCTTCATCTGCCCCGTCTTCATACGCGCGCGTAGCGGCCTGCAGGCTGTGTTGATAGCGGTTCACGGGATAGGGTGTCCATTCCTCGTCCAATGACCGTATGGCGTCGAGGATGCGGTCAGGCAATGCGGCATTATACGCTTCCTCATATTCCAATACGGCGTCCCAGTCGGCCTTGGTCGCTTCTTCAAAACTAGTCCAGGTCGGCTTGTGGCTTTTATCCAGCATGGTTGTTTCTCCGGCGTGTTTCCTGCCCCGCAGAATACAGCGAGTCTCCTACTCAAAAAAATGAATTGATTTTATCGCTTCGATGAAAAAATACTTTCAATATGCAAACCAAAGCTCTTGAGACTTTTCTATGTGTTGCTGAAACGGGTGGGTTCCACGCGGCGGCCCGAAAGCTGAACGTGACCCAGACAGCCGTTAGTGCCCGCATTCGCCTGATCGAGGAGGAAACCGGCAGACCGCTTTTCACACGTGGTGCCGGTGGCACGGCGCTGACTGGATTCGGGCAGCAATTCAAGCCTTATGCTGAGCAGATGCTGTCGCTATGGGCGTTTGCCTCGCGCGAATTACCTGATCAGACCCAAAGCCGCCCTGCGCTGCGCCTGGGTGGGCAACTCAGCATATGGGACCCATTGCTGGTGGACCTTGCCGTACGCTTTGAACAGCGCTTTGACAAGCTTCTACTGACGCTCAACTACGACCACGATCTGAACATGATCGAGGCAGTGGCAACTCATGTGCTGGATGCAGCCATCACGCATGAAAAGCCTGCGGACCGGCGGGTGACTTGGTGCGAATTGGAACCTGAGGCTTTGTCATTGGTGCAGACGCCACAGAAGCATACCGCCGAAGAGGATCTGGTTTTCGTCAATCTGGAGCTGGGCGAAGTCTATCAGGACCATGTCAGATCCGCTGCGCGACAGGCGTCTGGTCAGACCCTGTTTCTGGGCAATTGCATAATGGCGCTGCGTTATGTCCTAAAACGGGGCGGACGCGGCTATTTCCCCGATTACGTCATTTCAGACCATTTGAAATCTGGCAATCTGGAACGTGTTGCAGAAAGCGTTCCATTGCGGTTGCCAGTGTATTTGGTCACACGCAGTGACCAGCCGGACCTTGACGAGCTTCTGAGTTGCCTCACCGACCTGCGCGCCTAGGCGGGCGTGACCAACGTCTTGTCCGAACGTAGTCGCTTGCGCAGGATCGGACGCCCCGCGATCAACAGGAAGACACCGGAAATCAGCACCCCCATTATAGCCGGAAGATAGAGTAGGATCCAAAGCTTGGGGTCGTCGATAACAACAGGAGATACAAACCCGCGCACACCTTCGAGCAGCACCAGAATCGTGAACGCACCCAGGATTTGGGGCCAGAGTCCAAACCGCGAAAAGCTGCCCAGCATAAGTGTCGAATACCCTGCCAGGGCAACAGCGACACAAATGGCGATCCAGGAAAACCGCTGATGCAATTCTTCGACCAGCTTGCCCTCGCTATACCCTTCGGCGGCAGAAATCTCACTGCGGTTCTGAATCAGCTCAACGGTTGGGATAGCCTCAAGACTACGTTTGGCCATCGGGCTTGTACTGGTCAATTCGGAGATGTCGTATGACGCGTCCTGAAACAGGGTCGAAGATAACCGTCTGCCTTCTTTGGTCAGGCGCAGCGCCACGCCGTCAACCATAACAAGGTGAATGCCGATGTCATTGTTGACCAGATAGGCAGTGGCACTGGAGTAGCTGACCGCGTTTTCAGGATCGCGCCGGTCCGAGACAAATACCTCACGCAGTGTCCCGTCCAGATCGATCTGGCCGATATATACAGTAACATCTTCGGCCGGGTGCAGGAACTCGCCTTCGTTCAGCAACTGCGCCGTCACATCGCCAGCGACCTCTGCTTGCCGAATCTCCAATTGCTCGACCGAAGCGGGGCGCAGAAAAACACTGATTGCCGCCATCATCAGGCCGGTAATCGCCCCAAACAGAACGACGGCACGGGCTAACCTGCGAGGGCTGGAGCCCGTGGCCAGCATTACCGTCAACTCACTTTCCCGGCTCAGACGATTGGTGGCGTAAACAGCAGCAGCAAACACGGCCATGGGCATGACCGTGCGGATCAAAGTTGGCAGGGTCAGGGCAGTGAATTCCAGAAAAACCATCGCGGACTGACCACCGCTGATCACGCGGTCAAACAGGCTGACCGACCGGGTGATCCAGAAAACGCCGACTAGCACAAGGGTGAAAAAGCCAAACAGAATCAGCAATTGCCGCAGGAAATATCCATCAAAGCGCGACATGGGTCCTCGTGCGTGTGTTCGTTTGCACCGGACACTAGGGCATTCGGCGGTCAGAGGAAACAGGGATTGGTTGGCCAGAGGAACCCTGTTTGCGCTTTGGCTGAAGAAGTCCAAAGCATTGATCAGAACATAGAGCTTTGTGAAAAGGGCGCTTCGTGGCACATTTCGACGATTACTTGGAATGGAGTTTGACACATGGCCCTGTTTTTTTCCCGCCGCACCTATAACGCGCAAAAAAAGAAATTCACTTTCAAGCCCGCTGCAAAAACCAGATACGTTCACATCACGCAAAAAAGCCCGAGCGGTAAAATTCGCAAAGGCGGCATCGTCAAAAAGGCCAAATGGCTTGATCTTGTCCGCCAAGAGGGCGGAGATTCGGACGTCCTGATCTATGTCCATGGTTTCAACACCAGCCAGAAGAGTATGCTGGACCGGCTTGAAAAGATTGAAAACGGGGTAAGGGCCAACGGGTATCAGGGGGCCGTTGTGGCCTTTGACTGGCCAAGTGATGGGTCGATTC
This sequence comes from Ruegeria sp. HKCCD7296, assembly GCF_013110775.1. Lineage (NCBI taxonomy): Bacteria > Pseudomonadati > Pseudomonadota > Alphaproteobacteria > Rhodobacterales > Roseobacteraceae > Ruegeria > Ruegeria sp. HKCCD7296. The sequence goes on along the minus strand of NZ_WVRF01000008.1, from coordinate 96,691 downwards.
ATGCGTATGACTCAGACCGCTCCGACGCCAAGGCAGTTGCCCCACACCTCGTGGGGGATGGAATTTTACCGCTGTTGGGGATGCCTTCTCGCCCAAGGGTTCACCTGATTGCACATTCCATGGGGGCTTTGGTCGTTCTGCGCGGTTTCTCGGATTTCGGGGATTCGGCTGGACCGGGAAACAAGATTTGGTCCGCGGGTCAGATCATGTTTGCGTCTGGCGATGTCGACGCAGAGTGGCTTGAAAAAGGCGCTTGGGGAGATCTGGTTCTCAAAAAGCGTAGCAAGCGATTCACCAACTATTACAGCAGCAGGGACAAGGTTTTGGCCCTGTCTGGCGGACTTGTGCATGGCGGGCGGCAACGCGTGGGTCGCGTTGGAATGCCAAAGCTGACCTCGAAAGGTCATTGGGACATTTATTGCAACGAGCAATACAAGCGCGACGTACCAAAGGCGCAGCGCAAAATGATGAAATCCCATCGCTGGTGGTTCGACAGCGACGGGTTTTATCAGGACCTTGCGCTGACGATCGGCGGGCATCCTGCAAAAACGATGCCTACTCGGCGGAAGACAAACATCGGAGACCAAGCACTGCTGGTCTGACCCCTCGGTCGCCTAGCTTTTATCCGTCGAAGCAAACTGTTTTCGCTAATGGTTAACAGTCCGTGGACGCCCCGTTGGCCACACGTTCATGTGGCAGCTGCATAACGGACCATGAAAAAGTGGCCAATTCACGCGCCACGCCTTTATTGAAACGGTTTCGACTGACGCGGGGATTTGGCGCCAACGCACAAGTCGTCAACACTGGAAGCCGCTGCACTGCACGCTCAAATACCAAAAAAAGCGACGCCGAATACGGCATCGCCACTTGGGCCGCTTGCTCCTTGGCAACTCTTCACCCAAAGAATTCCGAACTGTTTCAGGATTATCGGCAAATTTGGGCACAGAAACCGAAGCCAATCTCTCTTCCTGAAAATTCAGAATGACTTGAACCACATCGCAAGACGCGTCCCGGCGCGCTTCAGGTTGTCAGCAGTGTTTACACCTAAAAAACGTGCGAACCAATGGGCGTGCTCTGCACATTACCAAACCAAGTTCTTGCTGTGGTTTTTAATGGCAGGGGCAGCAGGGTTCGAACCCGCGACCTACGGTTTTGGAGACCGTCGCTCTACCAACTGAGCTATACCCCTGTGGTGAGCACCCAGATATGCCAGCCGCGCAGCGGACTCAAGAGGCTTTTTCAAATTCCGCTCCACTATCTGATCCGACAAACAAGTTGCGCAAAATGTGCAGTGCGCTAAGACAAGGTCCGGTCAACTAAAGGAAGCCCGAGTGAACCTCCGCAAGAAGATCGCAGACAGCGAAGTTGTGCTGAACTGGGTGGCACGTCGGATCGCCAGCTATATTCGATGGGTCAACCGCAACACGCGCTGGCAACGCATCGGGTATGAAGAACTGGACCAACTGGCTGAACAGGGAGAGCCGGTCATCGTTGTGCTGTGGCACCAGCGGCTGGCGCAGTCCCCGTATTTCTTTCCGCTGGACAAGGGCAGGATCTGTTCGATCACGTCCGCAGCCCGCGCCGGCAGCATGGTGGGCCGGGTGCAGGAACAGTTCGGCATGGACACAATCGCCATGTCCAGTCACAAGCGGCACGTGGCCCTGTCGCGTGAAGTGCTTGGTAAGATGAAGCAGGGTATTTCCATCGGTATTGCTGCTGATGGGCCGCGCGGACCAGAACGGGTGCTGTCGACTGTACCGCTGGTTTGGGCGCGCACCTCCGGCAAACGGGTGTTCGGCATCACCTTTTCTGCGAAACACGCGCGCGAGGCCGGTACATGGGACCGCCTGCTGATGCCACGCCCCTGGCGCAATGAAGGAGTGTTTTTGTGCCGCGAATGGACCGAAACGGTGCCTCGCAAAGCCAGCGAAGAAGAGTTTGAGGCCCTGCGCCTGAGCCTTGAGCAGCACATGAACGACATCACAGCCGAAGCCGACAGGATGGTCGGGCGCGAGCCTTGGTCGCCTGATGCCTAACCGCCCCTGAGGCGTTGCATCAGATAGACCTCGCTGCCCTCGGGGATTGGTTCCGTAAGCCCCGTGGCAATGACGCGCCCGTCAATCGCGATGGAGACCCCCGCATCGATGGGGGCTTGCAACTGCGGGTGGGCCTGAACCAACGCACGTAAAAGCTCGCCGGTGGTTTTGGCCTCGACCTCCACCACCTGTTGGCCCCCGGTCAATGACCGGAGGCCGGACCAAAGGTGAACCTCAACCATTGTCCTTGAGCGCGGCCAGAATGCGCGGCGGGGACATCGGCAGTTGCTTCATCCGAACGCCAGCGGCGTTGGACACCGCATTGGCGATGGCCGCCAGCGGCGGGACAATGCCCGTTTCGCCGACACCACGAACCCCAAACGGGTGGCCGGGGTTGGGCACTTCGACAATCACCGTGTCAATCATCGGCAGGTCGCTGGCAACGGGAATGCGATAGTCGAGGAAGATCGAGTTCTGCAAGCGCCCGTCCTCGCCATAGATGTACTCCTCGTTCAGAGCCCAACCGATGCCTTGTGCGGCTCCACCCTGGAATTGACCCTCAACATAGGTCGGGTGGATCGCTTTACCGGCGTCCTGAATGACCGTGTAACGGGTGATCGAGGTCTTGCCGGTTTCAGGATCGACTTCGGCATCGACAATATGAGTGCCAAAAGACACGCCCGCACCTTCCGGGGTGGCTTCAAAGTGGCCCGAGATCGGGCCACCGGCTGAACCCATATCCGCAGTGATGTCGGCCAGCGGCATCGGATCGAAATCGCCTGCATTGGGCCCCGAAGGCACCGCGCAACCGTCTTCCCATTTCACTGCATCGACCGGGATGCCCCATTTGGCCGCCGCTCGTTCGCATAGCTTCTCGACCGCATGTTTTGCGGCTTTGATCGTAGCAAGACCCGAGGCATAGGTTACGCGCGAGCCGTGGCTCACGTCGTTGTAACCCAGTGTCGCGGTGTCGGCGACGGTGACACGGATGTTCTCATAGGCAATGCCCAGAACCTCGGCCGCCATCAGCGCCATCGACGCGCGCGACCCGCCAATGTCAGGCGTTCCGACCATCAGCTGGGCCGAGCCATCTTCGGACAAGGCCAAAGATACGCTGGTCTCACCACCATGGTTGAACCAGAACCCGCAGGAAATCCCCCGCCCCTGCCCCGGTTTCAGCGGTGCTGCGTAATGCGGATGCGCCTTGGCAGCCTCAAGCGTTTCGACCAGACCGATGCGTTCATAGGTCGGGCCATAGCTGGCCTTGGTACCCTCATGGGCGGCGTTTTTCAGGCGCACGTCGACGGGGTCGAGACCCAGCTTGTTGCACAGCTCATCGATGACCGATTCAACCGCAAACGCCCCCATCGGCGCGCCCGGTGCCCTGTAGGCCGCCTGCTTGGGCCGGTTCGACATCACGTCATAGCCAATTTGCTTAACGTTGGTCAGATTGTAGGGCGCAAAGGCACACATAGCGGTCATGTCGCCCGGTGCGCCGGGGAACGCCCCACCTTGCAGGCGGAACACGCCTTGTGCTGCCGAAATTGTACCGTCCTTCTTCATCCCGATTTTTACATCCATCGACGCAGAAGAGGTTGGGCCGGTTGCTCGGAATACCTCGGATCGCGTCATGACGATCTTGACCGGACGATTGGCCTTGCGGCTCAGCGCCAGTGCAACAGGCTCGATGAAAACGGTGGTCTTACCACCAAACCCGCCACCGATCTCGGACGCAGTCACCCGCAATTGCGAGGTTTCGATGCCCAGCAAAGCTGCACAGGTTTTCTGCGCGATCCAGTGGCCTTGCGTTGTGCACCACAGTTCGCCCTTGCCGTCATTACCCAGCATGCCCAGACAGGCGTGCGGTTCGATATAACCCTGGTGCGTCGCCTCGGTGACAAAGCTGTCTTCGATCACCAGATCGGCCTCGGCAAAACCTGCCTCGACATCTCCGTGACCGCTTTCGTGATAGCGCACGACGTTGGGGTGCATCCCTTCGGGTACGGAATAGTCTGCCGCGCCGTCGCGGATGATAGGTGCGTCCGAAGCCATTGCCTTGTCCACGTCGGTGACATGGGGCAGTACTTCGTATTCAACCTCGATCAGCTTGAGCGCATCACGGGCCGCCAGCGCAGACGTTGCCGCCACGGCCGCCACCGCGTGACCGTCATACAGAGCTTTCTCACCGGCCATGACGTTTTCCAGAACATTCCAGAACTCGCCTTCTAGCCCCGGCTTGAAGGGCACGTCGGCAAAATCCGCTCGGGTCACAACGGCTTTGACATCATTATGCGCCTCGGCCTTTGACGTATCGATGTTCACAATCCGTGCATGGGCGTGAGGGGAGCGCAGAACAGCGCCGTGCAACATTCCGGGCGCTGAGATATCCGCGCCGAACTTGGCGCGGCCTGTCACCTTGTCCAGACCGTCAGGACGGTTGGGGCGGGTGCCCACAAATGTGAAGTCTGATTTCCGATCGTCCAGAGCCATTACGACGCCTCCCGCATCTCAGCCGCCGTATCCATCACGGCGCGAATGATCTTGTCATACCCGGTGCAGCGGCACAGGTTGCCTGCCAGCCAATACCGGGTTTCCTCTTCGGTCGGGTTCGGGTTTTTCTCCAGCAGCGACTTTGCCGCCACCAGAATACCCGGAGTACAGATACCACACTGCAAAGCAGCGTATTCGATCATCTTCTTTTGCAGCGGATGCAGAACGTCGCCGTCTGCAATGCCTTCGACGGTTTCGATTTGCTTACCCTCGGCCTCGACGCCCAGCATCAGGCAGGAACAGACCAGACGGCCATCAACGGTGACGGAACACGCACCGCAATCTCCTGTACCGCAGCCCTCTTTCGCGCCGGTCAGGTTCAGCTTGTCGCGCAGACAATCCAGCAAGGTTTCGCGCGGGTCGCAGAGGTATTCAACGGCGTCCCCGTTCACGGTGGTGGATACGTGGAGCTTTCTCATGCGTTTTCTCCCTTTGCGCGGGCATAGGCAATTTTCGCAGCGCGCTTGGCCAGAACGCCAGCGACCTCGGTGCGGAATGCGATCGTGCCGCGTTTGTCGTCGATCGGGTTGCAGGCGGCAGAGGCGGCGGCCGCCAGCGCATCCAGCGCGGCATCGTCCAGCTTGCTGCCGACAAGGGCTTTCGCGCAATCCTCGACCAGCAGAACCGTGGGAGCGACCGCCCCCAGCGACACCCGAGCCTCGGTGATGGTATCCCCATCCAGACGCAAGCTGACACCTACACCAACCACGGCAATGTCCATTTCCGTACGCGGGATAAACCGCAGATATGCGTCGCCTGCATTCTCACCGCGCGCGGGAATGTTGACGGCGGAAACAACTTCACCCTTCGCCAGTGAGATCTTGCCGGGGCCGGTTGGGATATCCTCGACTGCAATCTCACGGGTGCCATCCGGACCAGTGACCGTGACAGTTACACCCGCTGCAACCATCGCTGGCACGGAATCAGCCGCCGGAGACCCGTTGCACAAGTTGCCGGTCAAAGTTGCACGCCCCTGCACCTGGGTGGATCCGATCAGGTCCATCGCCTCGACCACACCAGGCCAGTCCTTGCCCAGATCAGGATGCTCGCTCATCTCGGCGCCTGTAGTGGCCACACCCAGTGTCCAACTGCCATCGGCATTGCGAGTGATGTCGTGTACACCGTTGATTTTCTTGATGTCGATCAGCGTATCGGGTGTCACCAGTTCCGAGCGCAACTGCACCAAAACATCGGTGCCACCCGCCAGAAACCGTGTAATACCCGTCGCATTCGCGGCCAGAGCCGAAGCTTCGGCAAAGCTGGCGGGGCTGTGATAATCCATGAAGCTACCTCGTACCTGTTGGTCAGGAATATCTGGGTTCCGGGCGACGTTAATTCACCCCTCGCCCGGCGTCTATGGGCCGAGCGACTAAAATTAGCGCTCCAAATGTCACGTAAGGTTAGGGTTCACAGATCGATTTCGATCACCCCATCGGCTTCTGCTGCGCGGCTTTGGCACAGGATCATGGCCCCTTCGCGCTGTTTCTTTGATAAAACGAAATCTCGGTGTTCGACCTCACCCGAGATAACACCGCATTTACAGACGCCGCAGATGCCGTCTGCGCATTTCACATCCACATGAAAACCCGCCTCGTTCAAAACCTGCGCCGCATCCTTGTCTGCGGGCACGGTCAGCGTTTTCCCGGACCGTGCCAGTCTGAGCTTAAACGGTTGGTTCTCATATTCGGGTTGTTCGGGAACCGAAAAGTATTCTAGATGCCGGGCCTCTTCGGGGAAGCCTTGCTGTTCTGCCGCTTGCATTACCCCATCCATGAAGCGATCTGGCCCGCAGGTGTAGACATGCCAACCCTCCTTGTACCCAGACAGGACCGCATCCAAATGGGCGCGGGTACCTTCATCTGAGAAATGATAATGCACGTGATCTGCCCACGGCATCGCAGCCAGATCCTCCAGATACCCCGCCCCGCCCCGCGTGCTAGCCGAGTAATGCAACTCGAACTCTCGACCCAAGGCGTGCAGGCGATGGGCAAAGGCGATCATCGGAGTGATGCCGATACCACCGCCCATCAGGAAGGTCTTGGTAGCCGTTTCGTCCAGTTCGAAATGGTTAATGGGTTTTGAAATGAAAACCTTGCGCCCCTCAGAGAAGATACGGTGCAGCAACGCCGAACCACCGCGCCCCTCATCCTCGCGCAGCACGCCGATCTGATAGGTCGACCTGTCTGACGGATCGCCGGACATCGAATATTGCCGCAGGTATTCCGGTGCGACCAATACGTCCAGATGTGCGCCCGCTGTCCATCCCGGCAGGGGCGCACCGTCCAGCGTTGAGAATTCATACTTCGTTACATCAGCAGTCATCTTATCGACCTTGGTCACGGCAACCCGCATCACCGGTGCATCACCGCTGATCTGATAGCGGTGGATGACCGACATATCCCCGCTGGCCTTGCGCGACTTGTATTCATCGGTTGTCACCATGGCCTCATAGGCCGCAATCCCGGCCTCTCGATCCATAGCAAAGGGATAGGGCCAAGGATGCGGGGCCAGATAGGCGGGATAGACAGCCAGCGTCTGATCTTCGTATTTCAGGTCCAGATCCGTTTGCAGGTCACGCCGGTTCAACGGGTGCGTTGTGGGGCGATAGGAACCGTCCGGCTGCAGCTCGATATCCCACCACCATTTCTTGATGTCGTTCAGACCGCCATTGCCGACCGCATCGTCCAGCTTGGCCAATGCAGGCGCGGCAGAGGGGATGTTCATCGCGGCCCAGCGGAACGGCCGTTCCTTGAAGATGCCTTCAAGGTTCCACGGGCAGGTTTTCATGCACCGCCCACACATCGCCCCTCCCGGTGTTGTCACACGATAGGTCGCACATTTCTGACTGTCGGATTTCCAGATTTCATAGCCGTTGAACATCAGCTTCGGCCCGGCCGTGATCGCACCCGACGGACATTCGCGCGCGCATTTGTTGCAAGACTCGCAAAAGCTCTGCAAGCCGAAGTCAACCGGCTTGTCATGCTCCATCGGCATATCGGTGGTCACAGCCCCGGATTTCAAACGAGGGCCCAGATATGGGTTCAGGATCACTTCTCCGATCCGACTGACCTCACCCAGACCGGACAGCAACAGAAGCGGCGGTTGCAGCACCTCACCATCCATCACCGTATGCGCCTTGGCCTTGTAGCCGAGGTTGCGGATTTGTTGCGCAATCACGCCGCCCAGCAGCGAAAAGCGCAGATAGGCGCGCATGGATTGGGCAACGCTGATCCAGTCGTCACCGCTGGCGCCTTCCATCGTTTCATAGCCCTGATCGATGATCATGCTGATCGCCTGATCATGGGGCGGTACGATTTCTTCACCCGTCGCATCATGAGAATACCACGCCCATTCTGGGCAGCGGCTAAGGCCCACCGCATCGACTCCGAGGAAATAGGTCGCCGCTTTTACATTTGCCGCATTCCTTTGGGCGTCAGTTGGTTTTATAGCCTCAGCGCTTTCGCCATCCTGCAACAGCACGAAAGCCCCCAAGGCACGCCGTTGGGCAAAGCTGGGCGCGGCCTTGCGGACATAGTAACCGCCCTTTGCCGCATCCTGCAGCCATTTGCCCATATCCCCGAATTGCGCACGGGCAAACATGTCAGCGCGTTTGGGAACGCGGGCGACGTTTTCTTCGTCGATATACGTGGTTGGTGTCTCGACCCGTTTGAGTTTCTCGAATGGATGCGCCCCGTCCACGTACCGTCGTTTGGAATACGGATCACGGTTCAGGGCATTCTTGGCAAAGCCCGTTCCCAACCACCATGCTGGCCCTTGCGTCCGGAACCACGGCTGTTGCGCCATGGGTCGGAGCGGTCGGTCATGGGCAATCGGCATCTCAGTCGTGACGGCAGCCAGACCAAATCGCGTGCCCAGCCACGGCGCAATCAATTCACCGTCTTCGACTGTGACCAGCCCGGCGGCCACGGCCAACTTGCCCAAATCAACCTCAGAGGACATCACGCTATGCGCGCGCGCGTCATAACCCAGCAGACGGATATAGTTGGCGATGACCACGGCATTCTCGGTGGCCAGCAGACAGGCGCGATGATCCTGCGCATCGGTTATCCAGTCTGCGCCGGGTTCTGACGGGTCTGGGTCGCGGTTGTGTTCGTACAGAAACACGATGCTATGCTTGTGGCTGTCAATCGGCCCGGGCGAAGCCTCCATACTGTCTTTCAGATCGGCCATGATGACGTCGATGCCCGAAGCCAATGTCTTGGTTTGTCGCGTGCGCAATGCATGGGCAAGCCGGTCGATATCCGGGTTGCGTCGTGGCTCAGCCAATAATGCATCCGATGGTAATGGCCCGCAGCCCATCATTGACGCATCGTTAAAATACCCAAATGCCTTTAGATGATTGGCCCGTTCCTGCGGGTCTGAAGGTATCTCTGACGCAACCGGGTTTACCAACCCGTCGCGGATGGCGTCCATCATCGCCTGAAACTCGCCCATCGCGTTGACGATGCTGTCGGGATGTTCCGGTCGATGAAAGCTCAGTTCAGCCATCGAAGGCACAAGCGACAGGTCTGGCATATCATCCTGTCGGGCCAAACGCTCCAGCGGATAGCGGCCCATATGAACGGGCCGGTTCTTATCCGAGAAAAAGCGGATTCCCATTATGCGCCTCCTGTTGCTGCCCGTCCCCTAACCCGCCATGGACAGCAAAACCATTCATGCTTAATCATAAATGATATGAGCAAAATCGATTTCACTGACCTCGACGGCAAAGTCCTGCGCACATTTCTGACCATACTCGAGGAAAGCTCGGTCTCGAAAGCTGCGGACCGACTGGGCGTCACACAATCCGCGATCAGCCACACCTTGGCCAAGCTGCGGCAGGTGTTGGGTGATCCGCTGTTTGTCCGTTCGGGTCAGGGCCTGACCCCAACCGAGCGTGCCTTGTCCCTGAAAGACCCGGTGCAGAGCGTGCTGGACGGGATGCGCGCGCTGACCGACGAGCGGCCGTTCGATCCGTTGTCTGAACGGATGGAAATTCGCATCGCAACCAATGACATGCCGCGCGAGTTGATCTTTCCACGGTTGCTGCGCGAATTCCGAGCCGAGGGTGCGCGTCTGCAATTGGAATTTATTCCCTCAGGAGTACCAGAACCTGACTTGCTACGCAGTGACCGATGCCAGTTGATGCTTACTCCGCTTCCACCCGACGGGCCGGACATCTTTCAGAAACGGCTGATTAACAGCCCTCTGATGGTGTTCTACGACGCCGCGCAACGCAATCCGCCGGACACCTGGCAAGCCTATTGCAACAGCGATCATGTCGAGGTGCGCTTTGCTGATGGCCGAAGCGCCCGTGCGGTCATGCGTGGCGTGGATCAAAGCCAGATCAGACCCTCTGTTGTGACCTTGCCGCATTTCAATGCAATCCCCGCGTTTGTGCGGGGCAGCAATCTGATCTCGACCGATACTGCGCTGATGAAACAGGGGCCACTCGCCACTCTGGATTGTGCCCCGCTGCCTTTCGAGTGCCCGCCTGTGTCCATCTACATGGTCTGGCATCAGCGATCCGCAAATGACCCTGCCCACCGCTGGTTGCGTGCCCGGATCGAGGCAATCGCAACCACGCTTCAGACCTGAGACAACAGCCAGCTGCGCATGATCTCAACCAGTTGCGGCTGGCGCGGCTGGCCCGGCCCGACGATGTAAAATCCAAGATCTTCGATCAAAACATCCTCAAGCGGCCGGACAAGACGGCCCGAGGCAACCTCGGGTGCGACCAGCGGTGCATTGGCCAGCGCGATCCCCTGCCCTGAGAGCGCGGCATCAATCGCAAGACTGGTCTGGCTGAAACTCATCATTCGGGGCTTGCCGTTTACGCCCACCCTCTCAAGAAACAAGGGCCACAGTCCATGAGTGTCATTGAGCAGCACTTGGCCCAGCAGGTCAGAGGGATGGGTGACTTGTCCGGCAATGGCGGGGCTACACACTGGGACGAATTCGGTTGAGAACAATGGCTCGGCAACCAGGTCAGATCCAAACGGCGCCCTGCCCTGCCTGACCGCCAGATCCACGCCATCCGATTTGAAATCCGCCAGGCGCTCGCGTGCATCCACTTGAACCGAGATATCCGGATACAGGTCTGTGAACCCCGACAATCGCGGTACCAGCCATTTTGAGGCAAAGCTGGGCGTGACGGACAATGTGACCCGGCGGTCAGGAGACAAATCTTCAACGGCTTCTTCGATCAACCTGAAAGCCCGGCGTAAAGGTGAGTGAAACCGGCGCCCGGCTTCCGTCAACCGCAAGCCACGTGGCAGACGGTCGAACAGCACCTCGCCCAATCGCGCCTCGAGCCCCCGTACCTGCTGCGCAACGGCGCCTTGCGTCACGCCCAGTTCTTCGGCGGCCAGCCGAAAGTTCAAATGCCGCGCAGAGGCTTCGAATGCCCGCAAGGCGTTCAGAGGGGGAAGGGCGGCCATGGCATGATCCTGTAGATTTTCTACAGCATAGAGCCAGCATAACTGATTGGTCAAACCGGGCCTTGATCGCCATCTTGGAACCAAATGAAAACGGAGATGTCAGATGGAAAAAGTAGCTCTTATTACAGCCGGCGGTAGCGGCATGGGTGCAGATTCCGCACGCAGACTGGCTGCAGACGGATACAAGGTGGGAATTCTGTCCGCCTCGGGCAAAGGCGAAGCCCTGGCGCATGAGTTGGGCGGCGTCGGTGTGACCGGCTCGAACCAGTCCACTGAAGATTTGCAAAAGCTTGTCGATGCGGCGATGGCCCATTGGGGTCGCATCGACGTTCTGGTCAATTCTGCAGGTCACGGCCCCCGCGCGCCGATCCTTGAGCTGACGGACAACGATTGGCACACAGGCATGGATGTCTATTTCCTGAACGCGGTCCGTCCGACGCGACTGGTGACGCCGATCATGCAGGCGCAAGGTGGTGGGTCGATCATCAATATCTCGACCTTTGCCGCATTCGAACCTGATCCGGTATTTCCGACATCTGGTGTGTTCCGGGCTGGTCTGGCCGCTTTCACCAAGCTGTTCTCGGACAAATATGCCTCTGAGAACATCCGCATGAACAACGTTCTTCCGGGCTTCATTGACAGCCTGCCCGAGAAAGAGGAGTTCCGCAGTCGCATTCCAATGGGTCGCTATGGACGCAGCTACGACGAGATCGCTTCGGTCGTGGCCCTGCTGGCATCCGAAGGGGGCGGCTACATCACCGGGCAGAATATCCGGGTGGATGGCGGCATCACCCGGTCTGTCTGACCTCAGAACCGTGCCTTTATCAGATGTGTCAACGCTGCGCCGGATTCAAAAAAGGCGCGGCGCACGCGTGTCCAGCTTTCGCGATGCTCAGGCACGGCGGGCACAGGTAAACGTGACGGGTCTTCGGCAAGAAGGCTCTCGGCCATCATGCGACCAAACACCGTGCCGGGTCCGATGCCGCGACCGGAATACCCGTGGGCGGCCAAAGCGTTCGGACCGATCTGCGTGATCTTCGGGATATGGTCCGAGGTCATGGCGATCCGCCCGTGCCAACCCTGCTCAAACGGCTGGTCGGCCAATTGCGGGTAAAGCTCTGCCAGTTTACGCCGGACCCAGGCGGTGTGTGCGCTCTGACCTGCATTGCCAAGGTCGCCCATGCCGCCAATAATCATGCGCCCCGCCTGATCCAGGCGAAACGACGTCATGATCAAACCGGTATCCCAGCACCCTTCTTCTTGCGGCAGAATGCTGGCGCGCAAGTTATGCGACAGCGGAGCGGTCGCGTATTGAAAATAATAAACCGGCACATAGGCGGGCGCGGTATCTGGCAAGCCAAGGTGATAGGCGTTGGTCGCCTGAATGACGGACTTGGCTCGCACCACCCCGCCCGGTGTGGTCAGCACCCATTGGCCGTTTTCATGGCGCATGGTCTGCACCGGGCTTTGCCCGTGTATCTGCGCCCCGGTCTGCGCCGCCGCTCGCGCCAATCCGACCACATAAGCCATCGGCTGTATGGTTCCGGCGCGAGGATCGAACAACGCCCCATGGAAGGCATCGCTACCGGTTCTTTCCCGCGCCTGATCCATCGAAAGCAATTCCACCGGTGCACCTGCTGCGCTCAACTGCGCGTGGCGCGTTTGAAGGTTTTTCAAACCAGCTGCGGAATGCGCGCAATGCAAGGTTCCGTTACGCACAGGCTCACATGCGATGCTGTGTTTTTCGATCAATGCAAACACATCAGACGGGGCCCGCGCCAGCAGATCGATCAGGCGATCTCCGGCCACCTGTCCGATATGCGCGCGGATTTCGTCCGGCGGCAACCAAAGCCCTGCATTGGCCAAACCGACATTACGGCCCGATCCGCCAAAGCCGATCTCCTGCGCCTCAAGCAGACAGACCGAAGCACCGGCCTGGGCAGCTTCCAAAGCCGCTGAACATCCGGTGTATCCACCGCCAATGACCGCCAAATCAACAGAAGTATCAGCGGTCAGGCGAGGTGCTGAAACAGTCTCGGCACAGGTGCTGCGCCACAGAGCATTTTCGGGATCGTTCACGTCGGGCCTCTGAGTCTTTGGCCCGGATCATCATATCGTTTTCCCCCCTTGGCAAGCGGGCACGTCAAAGCGTGCCTGCGACGAAAAAGACTCCGCAGTCGCGGGCTTTTCCGGGGTCTGGCAGGCCCAACCGAAGAAGGTATTCCGGCAGGAATGATGACGACGGAGGTAAGCCCCTTGGAAACCGTCAAACGTCGATCGAGCGTGCGATCAACTCTTTCATCACCTCATTGGTGCCGCCGTAGATCATCTGCACGCGCGCATCCGCATAAAGACGTGCAATCGGATATTCCATCATGAAGCCATAGCCGCCGAACAGCTGCAGACATTCATGCATGATCTCGTTCTGCACCTCAGATCCCCAATATTTGGCCATCGAGGCGGTGGCCGCGTCCAGCTCTCCAGCTTCCAGCTTTCCGATACAGTCGTTGATGAAGCTGCGCAGAACCTCGGCTTTGGTCTTGCATTCGGCCAGCTTGAACCGGGTGTTTTGGAAGTCCATCACCCGTTGCCCAAAAGCCTTGCGTTCCTGAACGTATTTCACCGTTTCAGCGATAGCGAAATCAATAGCGCCCAGCGCCATGATCGCGATGTTCAGCCGCTCCCACGGCAGTTGTTTCATAAGCTGATAGAAGCCCTGCCCTTCCTCAGCTCCCAGCAGGTTCGTCATTGGCACTTTGACATCTTCAAAGAACAACTCGGCCGTGTCGTTGCCCTTCATTCCCAGTTTTTTAAGGTTGCGCCCCCGGCGGAAGCCATCGGCCCCTTCGGTTTCAACCACGATCAAAGACACACCACGCGCGCCTTCGGATTTGTCTGTCTTGGTCGCCACAATAATCAGGTCAGCTGACTGCCCATTCGTGATGAAGATTTTCGAGCCGTTCAAACGATAAGAGTTTCCGTCTTTTTCAGCCGTCGTCCGCACCGCCTGCACGTCTGACCCGGTGCTAGGTTCCGTCATCGCCAGCGCGCCAACCATCTCGCCCGAGGCAAGTTTAGGCAGCCATTTCTGTTTTTGATCTTCGTTGCCATAAGCGGTGAGGTAATGCGTCACAATCGACTGAATGCCATAGCCCCAACCGGCATCGCCACGCGCGCCCTGTTCGTAGGCAGTGATTGCATCGAACCCCATGCCGCCGCCGACACCACCATACTCTTCGGGGATTGCTCCCGCCATAAGTCCGGTTTCACCCGCCTTACGCCAAAAGTCGCGATCCACCACACCGTTTTCGACCCAGGTTTCGATATTCGGCGTCAGTTCGTCATCCATGAACCGGCCCGCCATCTCGGCAAACATGCGGTGTTCATCGGTGACCCAAGCTGCGGTTGAAGTGAAAAGTGGCATCGAACGCTCTCCAGACAGTCTTTTGTTAAAGCCTAGCGCTCAGTCCGATTCACGCCAATGCGTGTGACGCCGCGTCCTGAAGTGGAACAACGCAACGTTCATTGCCCGACAATCCAAGCAGAAAAAGTTTAGCTGAGCAGGTTTAGTTCAGTGCCGAGGCCAGCAGTTTTTTCGCCGCATCCTTGGCGTCCCGCGCAGGATCACAGTGGTGAAGCAGAACGGCAGATACAATGGCTCCCTCTTGCAAAAGTACAATCTGGCAGGCCAGTTTCTGCGGATCCTGAGCACCGGCCTGTTCAGCAACCGAAGTGAAATGGTCCAGCAGGAATTGCTTGTGCTCGGCAGCCTGCACATGGATCGGGTGATCCGGGTCCTGGAATTCAGCGCCTGCCTTGATGAACATGCACCCCCGGAACTCATCTTCTTCGAACCATTCTTTCAAAGCGTCAAAACTGACAAGGATTTGCTCGGCCGGAGTCTCTGCCATCTCATCGATGCGTTTCAAGAACCAATCGCGAAAGTTTTCGTCCCGCAGACGTAGTGCCGCAAGGATCAGTTCTTCCTTGGTGCGGAAGTGCTTGTACATCGATGTTTTGGACACGCCCGTTTCCACCACCAGCTTGTCCATGCCGGTCGCGTGAAATCCATCGCGGTAAAAGACCTTCAGGGCCTTACTCACCAGTTCGTCCCGTTTGTTTGGGCGCATGATTCGGCTCCATAGTGTACCGTTCTGTACATATTAACCCAAAACGCAAAGTGCAATAACATCAAATCAAGCTCCTGATTTTATAAGACTTTATTGACTTCAACAGTCTCAAACCGAAATTTTTTGAAGATTGCCCTTGCAAAAGTTAACAGATCGGTACACTTTGAGGTCGAAAGTTAACCGATCAGTACACCAGAGGATTTGACCGATGAAACGTCGCGCCAGCATTTTTCCATCTCAGTACGTTCCGTTCCTTCTGACCATGGCCCTTCTGGCCGCATCACTTGCCTGAAAGCTCTTGCCTTATGTCTCGCCCCCCTCAGCCCCCTTTCACGCATGAAACCGCGACTCAGAAAGTGCGGATGGCGGAAAACGCCTGGAACAGTCGCGACCCCGACCGGGTGACGCCCGCCTACACCGAGGACAGTCATTGGCGAAACCGGGCCGAGTTTTTGACTGGCCATGCCGACATCCACGCCTTCTTGACGCGCAAATGGCGGAAGGAACTGGACTATCGCCTGATCAAGGAACTCTGGGCCTTTTCCGGAAATCGCATTGCAGTGCGCTATGCTTATGAATGGCGAGACGACAGCGGCCAGTGGTTCCGCTCTTATGGTAACGAGAACTGGGAATTTGCCGAAGACGGGCGCATGTCGCATCGCCACGCCTCATTGAACGATCTGCCGATCACCGAAGAGGACCGTCTGTTTCACTGGCCGCAAGGCGAACGCCCCGAAGATCATCCCGGACTGTCAGATTTGGGTCTTTGAAAGGACTTACCATGCCCCGTGCCTTTTCCCAACGTGCCTTCACCCCTGCCGTCCGCGCCCATCAAGAGCGGATGGGATCGGCAAAAACCTATGCCAAGTTCATCGAAAGTGGACCACAGCAGGGCCACTTGATCGGCGAGCCCGAAAAAGAGTTCATTCAGACACGGGATGGGTTCTATCAATCCACTGTGTCCGAAACCGGCTGGCCCTATGTGCAGTATCGCGGTGGTCCTGTGGGGTTTTTGAAAGTGCTGGGGCCGCAGACCATCGGCTATGCGGATTTTTCCGGCAACAAGCAATATATCTCGCGCGGGAACCTAGATGGGAATGATCGTATCGCGATGATCCTGATGGATTACGCCAACCAACGCCGCCTGAAGATCCTGGGGCGTGTCGAATTTACCGAAGGCGAAGCAGCCGCAGCCAGTTTGTATCCCGAAGGGGCCGAGGCCCCGGCGGAACGGGCCGTGATCATCCGTGTCGAGGCACTGGACTGGAACTGCCCGCGTCACATTACCCCTCGCTTCACCGAAGCCGAGCTGCGCCCCCATCTGAACACGCTTGGACAACAGCTGGCCCAGTTGCAGGCAGAGAATAAACGGCTGAAGCAACAACTGGCCAAGTCAGACTAACCCGCCGGACTTTCAAAGAAATTCGATATTCAGGAAAGGAATTTGCGCAATGGTTCGTTCAGTCTTTCAACTCTCGGCGGCGTGTCTTGCAGCGGCGGCCCTGATATTGCTGATCCTGATGCTTGGGTTTTTCGCCTCACCCAGCGCTGTGCGCACGTCTTCTTCCGTGTTCAGCACAATGCTATTTGATCACCTGAAGCAGGAGTGAAAGGCGATCAGCCCCGACCGGCTTTGACAATTGCTGCAATACCTGCGGCGCAAAACTCGACCAAGGGCTCTATGTCAGGCTGATCACCACCTTGCGACAGCGCCCTAACGCGCCAGCCGCTGTTGAGATGCGCCAACATGGCTGAAACCGAATACACCTGACCACTGGCCAACACTGCCGGATCAACATCGGGGTAAAGCGTAGCAATCTCTGCGATAAAATGCTGGGCCGTCGGATCGAAACACTCAGCCGCAATGTCGCTCCACCTTGGATCGACGGACACATGCGCCACTAGCCGGCCATAGGCCATCCAGCCCGGACCACCTGTTTCAGCCAGCTCCACATAAGGGCGGATAAAGCTGTCCAGAATGCTGTGCAATGTCAGCGACCCCTCGGCCCTAGCTTTGTTCAGCGTCTCGACCCGTAACTGCGCCAGTTCATCCGCGCGGCGGGCGACGGTGCGATAGAAAAGTTCTTCTTTTCCACCGCCGTGATGGTGCACTAGGCCGATCTGCACACCCGCCAAAGCGGCAATATCGCGGATCGAGGCGCCTTCGAATCCCCGTTCGGCAAAGACCAATTCCGCTGCATCCATGATCCGCGCCCGGGTCTCCAAAGACCGCTTGGACGGTGCTCTTTGCCTTGGTTTTTCAGTGTTTTTTAGAGTCATGAATTTCACCTTGCCTTATTTTGGTCGTTCGTTCAAGTTAAGCCTCACGAACTTTGGGAGGGTTCATGGAAGAAACGCGCGACGCATTCGCCCTGATCGGGGCGGGACCGATGGGATTGGCCGCGGCCAAGGTGCTGAAAGAACAAGGCATCGCATTTCAAGGGTTCGAGCTGCATTCGGATGTGGGCGGTCTGTGGGACATCGATGCCCCCAGATCAACCATGTATGAGACAGCGCATCTGATCTCGTCCAAGCGCATGACCGAGTTCGAAGACTTCCCGATGGATGAGGCTGTGGCCGAGTACCCTTCTCACTGGGCGATGCGCGACTATTTCCGTGCTTTTGCAGATCATTTCGGGTTGCGTGAGAACTATAGGTTCAATGCCGAAGTCACCCAGATCACGCCGCTGGGCAACTCGGGAGACGGTTGGCGCGTGTCTTGGAGGGATGCCGAAGGTGACCATCAGGCCGACTTCGCAGGGGTTATGATAGCAAACGGCACCCTGTCGGAACCGAACATGCCAGAATTCCCCGGAACCTTCGACGGCGAATTGATCCATGCCTCTCAATACCGGTATCCCAGTCAATTCGACGGCAAGCGCGTATTGGTTGTGGGTGCAGGCAACTCCGGTTGCGACATTGCAGTGGACGCGATCCATCATGCAAAACGCTGCGACCTGTCGATGCGGCGCGGATACTATTTCGTCCCGAAATATGTCTTTGGCAAACCTGCTGACACGATGGGTGGCAAGATCCGCCTGCCCATGTGGTTAAAGCGAAAGGTCGACAGTCTGATCCTCGGCTGGTTCGTCGGAAATCCGCAGAAATACGGCTTTCCCAAACCCGATTATCAGCTTTACGAAAGCCATCCGGTGGTAAATTCACTGGTCCTGTATCACGCAGGCCACGGCGATCTGCGCATTCGCCCCGATATCGACCGGCTTGAGGGTCACACCGTTCACTTCAAGGACGGCACCAGCGAAGACTACGACATGATCCTCGCCGCAACCGGATACAAGCTGCACTATCCTTTCATCGATAAGGACCTGCTGAACTGGCAGGGCGATGCCCCGCATCTTTTCCTGAACACCATACACCCCGAACGCGACGATCTGTTTGTGCTGGGCATGGTCGAGGCCACGGGTCTTGGCTGGCAGGGGAGGCACGAACAGGCCGAGATGGTGGCGCGCTATATCAAGGGTCTTCAATGCGGTTGCCCGGCGGCGGCCGATCTGAAAACCGAAAAACAAAAAGACTACACGCGCGCCACCGGAGGCATGAACTATATCGATCTGCCCCGCATGGCTTATTACGTGGACAAGGCCACATATAGAAAGGCCGTCACTGGCTGGATCGACCGGCTGCGGAAAGCCGCCGCATGAGTGGTATTGACGAAGTCACGCTGAATTTCAGCCCGGCGTCGCTGACGTTGCTGAACGCCATTCTGGCGATTGTGATGTTCTCGATCGCGATCGACCTGACGCCGCGGGATTTTGATCGCCTGAGACGCGCGCCGAAACCGGTGATTGTCGGGCTGTTGTCTCAGTTCGTGGTCCTGCCCGCACTGACCTTTGCGCTGGTGTGGATCACAGAGCCACGTGCATCCATCGCGTTAGGGCTGATCCTTGTTGCGGCTTGTCCCGGAGGCAACATCTCGAACTTCATAACGCATCGCGCGGGCGGCAATGCAGCTCTGTCTGTGTCGATGACAGCGTTTGCCACTATTGGCGCAATCTTCATGACGCCTTTCAACATCGCGCTTTGGGGCGGGCTGTATCCACCAACCCGAGCGATCCTGCAGCAGACCCAGATCGATCCGGTGCAAATCGCCATTCTCGTCGGCTTGATGCTGATCCTGCCCCTGGTTCTGGGTATTGCGTTGAATCAGCGTCGACCAGCCCTGACCGCCCGTCTGCGGGCGCCGTTGCAATACCTGTCGATGGGTATCTTCGCGGCCTTCATCCTGCTTGCCCTGGCCGCCAACTGGGGATTCTTCCTCAGCTTTGCCGGGGCGGTTGCCGGGCTTGTGATCCTTCACAACGCCCTGGCGCTGGGGGGCGGTTGGGTCGTGGCCACTCTGACCCGGCTATCCCCCTTTGATCGTCGCGCAATCACCATAGAGACCGGCATTCAGAATTCAGGGCTTGGACTGGTCTTGATCTTCGCTTTTTTCCACGGGCTGGGCGGCATGGCGGTTGTGGCCGCGTTCTGGGGCATCTGGCACGCGATATCGGGCATTGCGCTTGCGTCGGTCATGGCCCGAACCGAGGCCGCGCGATGACCCGTATTCTGATCACAGGCGCAGCCGGTATGGTCGGGCAAGCACTGTTGCCGGAGCTTGAGGGGCATGAGGTCTTTGCCACCGACCTAAGACGCCCGGAGTCTTTGCCGGAATACGTCGCCTTCCTGCCCATGGACGTGACAAGCGACGCCCCTGCCCGCGTGATCACCAAGGTGAAGCCGGATGTCATCGTGCATCTGGCCTCAATCGTGACGCCCACGCCCAAGATGGGACGCGCCGCAGCATACGCTGTTGACGTCGAAGGAACACGCACGGTGGTGAATGCGGCGATTGCCAACGGCGTACGCAGACTGGTGGTCACATCATCGGGGGCTGCGTATGGGTATCACGCAGACAACCGCATTCCACTGCGCGAGCGTGACCCGCTGCGGGGCAATCCGGAATTCCCTTATTCCGACCACAAGAGACAGGTCGAGGAATTGTTGGCGGAAGCCCGAAGCGCTGCCCCTGATCTTGAACAGGTCGTTCTGCGCGTGGGGACGGTGCTGGGGGCTGGCACTGAAAACCAGATCACCGCCCTGTTTCACAAGCCGCGCCTGCTGGCTGTGGCCGGCAGCGAAAGCCCGTTTGTGTTTATCTGGACGCACGATCTGGCCCGTATCCTGCGGCGCGCAGCGACAGACGGGCCACCCGGCGTTTATAACGTCGCCGGGGACGGAGCGATGGGTGTCACCGATCTGGCCGATGCCATGGGGAAATCGGTTCTGCGTCTTCCTGCTTGGGCACTGAAGGCGGCTTTATCCGTGGCACGCCCGCTTGGCTTGTCTCGCTATGGGCCGGAACAGGTACGGTTTCTGCAATATCGACCTGTTTTGGACAATTCCGCCCTCAAATCAGAATTCGGATATACACCCGAAAAAACCAGCGCCGAGGTGTTCGCGTTCTGGCAAAAGCAGGCCGGGCTATGAAGACAGCTGTCATATCAGGTGGAGCAGGTGGTTTGGGGCAAGCCCTGAGCCATGCCCTGCAAGCCCGCGGTTGGCGGGTCGTGTTGCTGGACCTTGACGTCTCAGGCTTGGACACCAGGCCAAACCAGTTGCCAATCGCTTGCGATCTGACAGACCCCGAGCAGCTTGCTGACGCAACCCAAAGGGTGATCGAATCCAGCGAAAGTACTGATCTGGTCATCTACAACGCCGGGGTCACGCAAATTCGGGGGTTTGATCAGTCCGACGCCGCCAGCCACCGAATGGTGTTCGACATTAACTACTTTGCAGCCGTTGAAATGGCCCGCGCGTTTCTGCAACCAGTCCGGACATCAAAGGGATCGCATTTGGCGATTTCGTCCGTGGCAGGGTTTGCACCGCTCTATCACCGGACGGCCTATGCTGCATCGAAACACGCGCTTGAGGGGTTTTTCAAATCGCTCCGCTCCGAAGAAGCACCTCATGGTGTTCGGGTTCAGATCGCGGCACCGTCTTTCGTGGCCACCAACCCGGGCAACGCACAAGAGCAGGCCGATGGAACGGCAAGACCCGGATCGGCAAAGGATGGTATGGATGAGATGAGCCCTGAGGCCGCCGCCAAAGCAATCCTGCGAGGATTAGACAAATCGCAGCCGATGATTCCGGTTGGACGTGTGGCGCGTTTGTCTTGGTGGCTGAACAGCCTCTCACCGCGCCTGTATCAACGCATGATGGAGCGCAATATACGCGGGCCAGCAGAATAGATTTTTGCCATGACCCCTTGACCTTCCCGTGACTGGAAACCCCATTTGAAGGGCAAGGTAAGCTGCGGAACGAGTCGCATGGCACATGAAACACTCAAAGAGCTCAAAATCACCGGCATGGGCTGCGCGTCCTGTGTGGGCCGTGTCGAAGCGGCCCTGCGCGATGTGCCAGGTGTCGATGCGGCTTCGGTCAACTTTGCAACCAAATCAGCGCAAGTGGCGTTTGACGGGCCGGTTACGGCTCTGACTACGGCGCTGGATGCGGCAGGGTATCCTGCTGAAACCAATTGCGTAGATCTGAGTGTCGACGGGATGAATTGCGCCTCGTGCGTGGCCAATATCGAACGCGCGCTAGTAGCCAACCCGGGTGTAATAGACGCTCAGGTAAATCTCGCAACTCAAACCGCCAAAGTGACATACGCGGCGGGGACAACTACGCCAGAGCAGTTAGCACAGGTAGTCACCGGAATCGGATACCCTGCGCGCCTTCAAAACGCCCAGGAACCTGAAAGCCGCGAAGATGACGAAATTCGCAATCTGAGCCGCACCACGATGCTTGCCGCCGTCCTCGCGCTGCCCGTGTTTGTTCTTGAGATGGGTGGGCACATGATCCCCGCATTCCATCATTGGGTACACGCCACCGTCGGTGTGCAGACCAGTCAGCTTATCCAGTTTGCTCTGACCTCGGCCCTGTTGATCGGTCCGGGACGAGTGTTTTACCGCAAGGGCATCCCATCCCTGCTACACG
Organism: Ruegeria sp. HKCCD7296; assembly: GCF_013110775.1. Classification (NCBI taxonomy): domain Bacteria; kingdom Pseudomonadati; phylum Pseudomonadota; class Alphaproteobacteria; order Rhodobacterales; family Roseobacteraceae; genus Ruegeria; species Ruegeria sp. HKCCD7296. The sequence goes on along the minus strand of NZ_WVRF01000008.1, from coordinate 74,536 downwards.
GCACGCCGGATATGAACGCGCTTGTCGCGTTGGGGACCGGGGCGGCCTATCTCTATTCCGTGGTGGCCACATTCACCCCAAATGTGCTGCCGCAAGGCACCGCCAATGTCTATTTCGAAGCTGCAGCAGTCATCGTTGTTCTGATCCTTCTGGGTCGGCTTATGGAGGCGCGCGCCAAAGGCAGAACCGGGGCCGCAATCCGGAAGCTGGTAGGCTTGCAGCCCAAAACCGCAAGGGTCGAAGTGGATGGCCGAACAGAGGACCGTCCGATTGCTGAAATAGTTGTCGGAGACATTTTGCGCGTTCGTCCGGGCGAGCGCCTGCCAGTAGATGCCGAAGTGCTTGAGGGCACATCTTACGTCGACGAAAGCATGATCACTGGCGAGCCTGTGCCGGTCGGAAAATCGCAAGGGGCCGCTGTTGTTGGCGGCACGGTGAACGGGACCGGAGCCTTGCGGGTACGCGCCGCGCGCGTTGGGGACGACACGGTTCTGGCTCAGGTCATCCGCATGGTGCAGCAGGCACAGGGGGCCAAATTGCCCATTCAAGGGCTGGTCGACCAGATCACCTATCGCTTCGTCCCCGCCGTCATTCTCGTTGCTGTAATCACCGTCCTAATCTGGCTGATTATCGGTCCCAGCCCCGCCTTGCCGCTCGCGCTTGTGGCAGGTGTTTCGGTGCTGATCATTGCCTGCCCCTGTGCGATGGGGCTGGCGACGCCCACTTCTATCATGGTGGGCACGGGGCGCGCAGCAGAACTGGGGGTATTGTTCCGCAAAGGCGACGCGTTACAGCAGCTTCAACAAGCACGCATTATCGCGCTGGACAAAACCGGGACACTGACGCTCGGCCGTCCCGAGTTGGATAGCGTGATGACGGCGAACGGGTTTGACAGGGATGAGGTTGTGCGACTAGCTGCATCCCTCGAAGCACAGTCAGAGCATCCAATTGCATCGGCCATCACTCGGGCCGGTCCTTCTGCTCTGCCCAGGGCGTCGAATGTCCAATCAATCACCGGACTGGGTGTACAGGGCCTCGTTGAAGGTCAGGAAGTTTTGGTCGGGTCGTACAGGCTGATGAAAAACCGGGGGATTGAACTTGGCCGCTTGGCGGACGAGGCCGAAGAGCGCGCCTCTGAAGGGGCAACGCCGCTATTCGTTGCCTTAGATGGGCAGGCCGCTGCGACGATTTCTGTGTCCGACCCGATTAAGTCCGGCACCGAAGAAGCGCTGCAGAGGTTGCACCAGATGGGGCTGACTGTGGCCATGGTCACCGGAGACAACGCGCGGACGGCACAGGCGTTGGCTGATCGGTTGGGGATCGATCACGTCACTGCCGAGGTGTTGCCGGACGGTAAAGTAGATGCGATCACGGCTTTGCGGGGTAGTTTCGGAACGCTGGCTTTTGTTGGCGATGGGATCAACGATGCCCCGGCGCTTGCATCTGCGGATATCGGCATCGCCATTGGGACAGGTACGGATGTGGCGATCGAAACGGCGGACGTTGTGCTGATGTCGGGTGATTTGCGTGGCGTTGCAAACGCGACCGAGATCAGCCGTCGCACAATGCGAAACATTCGCCAGAACCTCGGATGGGCGTTTGGTTACAATGTCCTGCTGATCCCGGTGGCGGCTGGCGCACTGTATCCGTTTGGCGGTCATCTGTTGTCGCCTGCTTTGGCAGCAGGCGCGATGGCTTTGTCGAGTGTTTTTGTGGTCTCAAATGCTTTGCGTCTGCGTCGCGTTCGCACCAGCGTGTCGGAAACCCCGACCTTGGCCGCCAACGAGGTGCACCCATGAATATCGGAGACGTATCTGCACGCACAGGTCTGCCCGCCAAGACGATCCGCTATTATGAGGATATCGACTTGATCAAGCCTCTGCGCGACGACAACGGGTATCGCCGTTTTCGCGATCAGGACGTGCACAAGCTGAACTTTCTGGGCCGCGCCCGTGCGCTTGGGTTCACCATCGAAGATTGCCGTACCCTGTTGGCGTTGTATGAGGATGAAACCCGCGCAAGCGCCGATGTGAAACGGGTCGCGCGGGATCATCTGGCGCAGATCGAGGCCAAGATCGCGGACCTGAACGCGATGCGCGATACGCTTAGCCATCTCATCGATGCGTGCGCCGGAGATGACCGCCCTGATTGCCCGATCCTGAAAGATCTGGGAGGGAAAGGCTGACACGGGGTTGCCCTTTGGGCGCAGCTTTGCTTTGTCTTCGCCAAAGATTTCGGCCTGAGACCATGGTCGAACAGTGGAGAGGATCACAAAATGGCAAAAGTCGCGTTCCTTGGCCTTGGTGTCATGGGCTATCCCATGGCCGGACATCTGAAAGCCGCAGGTCATGACGTTACCGTCTACAACCGCACCACAGCCAAGGCCGAAGCCTGGGTGGTCCAGTATGGCGGGGCCATGGCGGCTACTCCGAAAGACGCCGTCCTGGGCGCGGAATTTGTCATGGCCTGCGTGGGCAATGATAACGATCTGCGCATGGTCTGCTCAGGCGAGGACGGTGCGTTTCACGGCATGTCCGACGGAGCCATCTTCGTCGATCACACAACGGTCTCGGCAGATGTCACGCGTGAGCTTTGCAAGGCCGGCGCCGCGCAGGGGGTCGCCTTTGTCGACGCGCCGATCTCGGGCGGTCAGGCCGGGGCTGAAAACGGTGTTCTGTCCATCATGTGCGGTGGTGATCAGGCCGCATACGATGCGGCCGAACCGCTGATGGAGGTCTATTCCAAGATTTGCCGCCGCATTGGCGACAGCGGCGCGGGCCAATTGACCAAGATGTGTAACCAGATCGCGATTGCCGGTTTGGTTCAGGCCCTCAGCGAGGCGCTGCATTTTGCCGAGAAAGCAGGGTTGGACGGGCGATCCGTGGTAGAGGTAATCAGCCAGGGCGCGGCTGGAAGCTGGCAGATGGTGAACCGTCACGAGACGATGTTGGACGATCATTTCGAACACGGGTTTGCCGTGGATTGGATGCGCAAGGATTTGGGTATTTGTATGGATGAAGCCAACGTCAATGGTGCATCACTGCCCGTGACCGCATTGGTCGACCAGTTTTACAAGGACGTTCAAAAACTCGGCGGTGGGCGGTGGGATACGTCGTCTCTGTTCAAGCGCTTGCGCGCGTTGGACTGAGGGTTCAGGGGGCTGTCTGCCCCCTCTTGGCCCGTTGGGCCAATTCACCCCCGAAGGTATTTTTAGCCAGATGAAGAGGATCCCGGGTGCACCGGGGCGGAGAGCGACATGAGCGAATTGGTGAAGTTCTGGGCGGATGCATTGCGGCAGCACTGGGGGCTGGACGCGCGTTTGAAGCGGTTGGATGGCGAATACGACCTAAACTTTCTGGTGCAGGCCACCAATGGGCAGGACTATGTTCTGAAGGTCATGCGAGCAGGTTGCGAAGCCGGTTTGGTGGACCTGCAGATACAGGCACTGGCCCATATTGCATCGGAAGCACCGGGTTTGCCTTTTCCCAAAGTGTTCCCCGATTTGAACGGCGATGTGTTACCCGAGATTACAGACTCTGAGGCTCAGCCTAGGCTGGCATGGTTGCTGGAATGCCTGCCCGGGCGATGCTACGCAAAGGCGGCACCAAAATCCGAAGAATTGATCCTGAAACTTGGGCGCGTGCTGGGAGCAACCGATCGGGCCCTGGAAGGTTTCCAGCATGAGGGGCTGCATCGGGCCGATTTCAAATGGGACTTGATGCAGGCGGATTGGATTGCGGGTAAGCTGGACGCGATTTCTGGTCCTTCGCGACAAGCCTTGCTAAAGGAAATCTGCGGCGGGTTTGCTGCGATCTCCGGCACCCTTGCGGATCTGCCAAAACAAGCCATCCACAATGATGCCAATGACTATAACATTCTGGTCGAAGGGGAATTGAGTGAACGGCGGCGGATCTCGGGCCTGATCGATCTGGGTGACATGTGCGCGGCGCCGCGAGTCTGCGATCTGGCGATTGCCGGGGCTTACATAGTGTTGGACCATCCCAAACCAGAACGGGCGCTGTCTGCGTTGGTGAAAGGTTATCACGCGGCCAACCGGCTGAGCGTCGACGAAGTAGACTTGATCTGGCCGCTGCTGCGGATGCGGCTTGCCGTGTCGGTCGTCAACTCGACCCTGATGGCAGCCGAGAACCCGGATGACCCTTATGTAACCATCTCGCAGGCACCCGCATGGCGGTTCCTTGAGAACGCCTCGGTCAATGGCGGGTTGATGGCGGCGCGCTTGCGCGCGGCGTGCGGCCTGCCTGTTGTCGACGGAGCTGAGCGCATCCAAGCCTATCTGAAGGATCATCGTGGCCAGTTTGCCGATATGTTCGGTCAGGATCTGAGCGATGCGCCCATGGGCTCGCTGTCGGTTGAAAACTGTGTCTGGCCTCAGAACCCGTTCCACATGCCTTTGGCCGAAGCCGCGCGGGTCGGCGAGGAATATGGGCAAGATCTGTGGCTGGGCTATTACAACGAGCCCCGCCTGATCTATGCCGAACCGGGGTTCCGCAAGGGCCCGTGGAAAGCCTCGGACCGGCGGACAGTGCATTTGGCCGTGGATGTGTTTGCGCCTGCCGGGACGGTGCTGCACGCGCCCATGAGCGGGCGGGTTGAGGTCGTCGAGAAACGCGACAGCCACCTCGACTATGGCGGGGTGATCATCCTGCATCACGAAACGCCCGAAGGTGATCCGTTCTATACGCTCTATGGTCATCTGGATCCAGAATGCTGTGACAGGCTGAAACCCGGCGATCCGGTAGCACAGGGGGCGGCGTTTGCCCGGCTGGGCGATGCCAGCCAGAATGGCGGATGGGCCCCTCATGTGCATTTCCAACTGGCCCTGACCACCGATGGTATGGAGGCGGACTGGCCCGGTGTTGGCGATCCTGACGAGATGGAGCTGTGGCACGCGGTCTGTCCGAACCCCGCCGCCTTGCTGAACCTGCCGGATGACAAGGTGTTTTACCAACCCACTGACAAGCAGGCGATCCAGCAAGGGCGACGCGATCATTTTGGCGGTAACCTGTCTCTGACCTATGACGATCCGGTCATGCTGGTGCGTGGGTGGAAACACCACCTGTTCGACGAATGGGGCCGCCCCTATCTGGACGCCTATAACAACGTTCCTCATGTCGGCCATGCGCATCCGCGTATTCAGGCCGTGGCAGCGGATCAGTTGAGGCGGATGAATTCGAACACCCGTTATCTGCATCCGGCCCAAACCGCTTTTGCCGACAAGATCCTGTCCAAACTGCCAGATCATTTCGAGGTCTGCTTCTTCGTCAATTCCGGGACCGAGGCCAATGAGCTGGCTCTGCGACTGGCCCGTGCCCATACCGGAGCGAAAGGGATCGTGACGCCGGATCACGGCTATCACGGGAATACAAACGCGGCTGTGGCGATCTCGGCTTACAAGTTCAACAAGCCTGGTGGCATCGGCAAAGCCGACTGGGTTGAGCTGGTCGAAGTCGCGGATGACTACCGCGGTTCGTTCAAGCGAGACGATGCGGATCGGGCCCAGAAATTTGCCGATCTTTTAGACCCGGCAATCACAGCCTTGAACGCGCGCGGGCAAGGCGTAGCAGGGTTTATTGCGGAAACCTTCCCTTCGGTCGGAGGACAGATCATTCCTCCCAAGGGCTATCTGCCTGCGGTTTATGAGAAAATCCGTGCCGCCGGTGGTGTCTGCATCGCAGATGAGGTGCAGACAGGTCTTGGTCGTCTGGGCGAGTACTACTTTGGCTTTGAACACCAGGGCGCGCTGCCTGACATTGTTGTCATGGGCAAACCGATCGGCAACGGGCACCCTCTGGGCGTGTTGGTGACGACCAGGGAAATTGCGGACAGCTTCAACAATGGGATTGAATTCTTTTCCACCTTCGGCGGCTCGACCCTGTCCTGCCGGATCGGCAAGGAGGTGCTGGACATCGTTGACGACGAAGGTCTGCAAGACAATGCCCGCCTCATGGGAGACCGTCTGATGACCGGGCTGCGTCAGATCGAAAACGACTTTGGCTGTGTTGGCGACGTGCGGGGCATGGGGTTGTTTCTGGGTGTTGAGCTGATCAACACTGACGGGTCAGAAGGAACCGAGATTTGCAGCTATGTCAAAAACCGGATGCGCGATCATCGCATTCTGATCGGCAGCGAAGGTCCCAAAGACAACATCCTGAAAATCCGCCCGCCGCTGACCATCGAGGCCGAGGATGTGGACATGATCCTGTGGGCCTTGCGGGACGTGCTGTCTGAGGTGGGCGACTACACCCCTGCGCCGGTTTGCGATCATGATCATCACCACGCAGGATGTGGATGCTGCTGAACAAGATAACCCCGGCGCAATGCCGGGGTTAAGCCGCCCTGAACCGGGGATCAGTGGAGAACGGCCGAGGGGGTATGGTGTCCGGTTGTCGGAATCCTGAACCGAGCCGTGATGCGCTTGAGGGCAAGACCCAACTCTTCTGACAACGATGCGAGCGCAGGCGCAAAATCCTGGCGCACGATCAGAGACGCCAACATCATCGCATCTTCACGCGCACCCTCGGATGCTGCGGCGATCATCTGGGCGAAGCAATTCTCATCAGCGCCCAGGCACGCGCATTTCAGCCCATGGCGGATTAGGGGGCGGCGTCCATAGGCGGCACAAAGGGAACACACACTTTCCAGCGTCTGCATCGCGGCCTCTCCGCAATCTGCGCCCAAGGCGATCTGAAAATCACTGGCTGCGTCGGTTCGACCGCCCTCACCCTCGCTCCACATCCGCAGATACATCACCGCACATGCTTCAACCGGACCAAGATCCGCAAGGTGGCCAACCGTGGCGCCACCGCGTGTGGATTGCATGCTCATTTCGTCAGGATCAGTTTGCCTGCGCGGGTGATCCGCAAAGTGTAAAGCTGATCGCCAAGTTCGATATGGGCAAGATTTCCGCCCTTTGTCAGCTCCTCGGCCTTGTGCGCGGGAAGCATCGAGACAGGATAACCTTGGGTGGGGGTCGGGTTCTGTATGTTCATCAGGACATCTCCAGAGCGTGTCGGCTTAGCGCCATACCTGTTGCGTTTCATATAGTCTGGCTGACCCCGACTGGGCTGGCTTTCTGTTCCTGCAGCTTAATCTGATTATTTTAGTAAGGATTGTCAAGTGTCGTTTTAACACAAGCGATTGCACCCCTGAAGAGGGCGGGTTACGTCTGCGGTCAGACGAAAAGGACGCGCTGGGCATGACCGCAACAGTTATTTTTGATCTCGATGGAACGCTGGTGGACAGCCTTGGCGATCTGGCCGCAGCGGCCAATCGAACATTGAATGACGTTGGGCATGACCCGCTGTCGATCGACATCATCAAGGGATTCGTTGGCAATGGCCTGCCCAAGCTAGTCGAACGCATGATCCACCATTGCGAACTGCCGCTGGACCGTCATGCGGAACTGACACAACTGACCCTGAAGCACTACAACGCAGCGGCCAGCGAAACGACCATTCCTTACCCCGGCATCCCCGAATCGCTGGATGCGTTACGACAGATGGGTTGCGCTCTGGGCATCTGCACAAACAAGCCCGAAGCCCCTGCCCGCCACGTGTTAGAAGCGCTGAACCTGTCGCGGTTCTTCGATGTGGTGATTGGTGGCGACAGTCTGCCGACCAGAAAGCCGGACCCCAAGCATCTTTTTGCAAGCTTCGATGCCCTTGAGGCAAAAGGTCCCCGCGTATTTGTTGGAGACAGCGAGGTAGACTCGGAAACCGCCGTCAGAGCGAAAATCCCGTTTCTGCTGTTCACGGAAGGATACCGAAAGTCCCGCGTGCAGAACATTCCACATGACATCGCCTATGAGGCTGCTGCAGACCTTCCCATTCATGTGGCGACGCTGGCCCAAAACGAACACGTGTCCTGAACTCGCCCACCAAATCTGCGGGCGGCAAGATCTGTTTCACATTCCCAAAAAGTTAAGAGGGGCCGGCCGAGGGGGTGTGACCAGCCCCTCATCGGGGAAAGTAATTACCGTGTGTTTGTGTGGTAAGTACGGTAGGTCATGTTTACCCCTGATCGTTGCCGCGCAAAATTGGGGGTTTCCCGTAGTCGCGCTATTTTCCCTGAAAACCTGTTAAAAAACCCAGCAGGAGCCTTTCGATTTGCCCATCATGCCTTGCTTAAATTTTGCCCCGACGCTCTGTTGGCAACCAAGATCACACGCAGAACAAATCGGGTAAAAAGGTAACCCATGGAAAACCCGGGCAGAAATCCCAAATCATCACCGTCACCGGTGCTGCAGGGCGTGCTGCCTTTTGACCGGTCGCGTCTTCCGACCGAGATGCTTGCCGGGCTTACCTTTGCCTGCCTCGCGATCCCCGAAGTCATGGGCTATACCAAAATCGCGGGTACGCCGGTCATTACGGGGCTCTATACGATTCTGATTCCCATGGCGCTGTTCGCCCTGTTCGGGTCGTCGCGACATCTTGTGGTCGGGGCCGATTCGGCAACGGCGGCCATAACAGCCTCGGCGCTGGCGGGCATGGCGGTCTCGGGTTCGTCGGAATACCTCGCTTTGGCGTCCCTGTTGGCGCTGATGGCGGCCGTGCTTTTGATCGCTGCGCGGATCATCGGGCTTGGATTTCTGGCCGACTTCCTGTCGCGCACCGTTTTGGTCGGTTTTCTGACCGGCGTTGGCGTTCAGGTTGCCACTGGCGAAATACCCGGTTTATTGGGGATCGAAGCCAGCGGACACGGTACGCTTGCGCGGCTGAACGACGTATACCTGAACTTGGCTCATATCAGCTGGCCAACTGTGTTTGTCTCTGCCGCCGTGCTTGGCGTTGTTGTCGCCTCCACAATGCTGTCGCGAAGAATACCCGGCCCCCTGATCGCAATCGTAGGAGTGATCTATTGCAGCTGGGCCTTTTCCTTCGAAACAATCGGCATTGCTGTTCTGGGGACAGTTCCAAGCGGCTTGCCGTCACTCTCGATACCGAATGTGGATTGGAGTTGGACTTTGTTCAAACAACTCCTGCCCACGGCACTGTCCATCTTCGTGGTTATTCTGGCACAGAGCGCAGCGACCTCACGAGCCTACGCTGCCCGGTACGATGAGAAGTTCAGCGAGAACACAGACCTGATCGGGTTGGGCCTTGCAAATTTCGGCGCGGCATTTTCCGGCACATTTGTGGTCAACGGTAGCCCCACCAAAACCGAAATGGTCGCCAGCGCCGGTGGGCGCAGTCAGGTGGCCCAATTGACTACTGTGGCCATTGTCCTTGTGGTGATCCTGTTTCTCACCAAACCGCTTGCTTATCTGCCAAGTGCCGCCTTGTCGGCCATTGTCTTCCTGATTGGTTTGAAGCTGATTGATCTGCGTGGTCTTACCACGATCTACAAACAAGCCCGCTCAGAGTTCTGGGTGGCCGCCGCAACGGCCGCCGTGGTCGTGCTTGTGGGCGTCGAACAAGGCATTGTCTTTGCCGTGGTCTTTTCTCTGATCGATCACACCCGCCGGGGGTATCGCCCAAAGAACGCCGCGATCGTCAAAACCGAAAACGGTGGCTGGCATTCAAAAGCCCTGACACCACCCAATCAATTTGAACCCGGCCTTGTGATCTATCGGTTCTCGCACGGCATGTATTACGCAAACACACAGCGTTTTACGAATGAAGCCACGGCCATTGTGCAAGGCTCGGACGCGAAACCTGAATGGTTCTGCATCGACGCATCGGCCATAGATGAGATCGATTTTACCGCCGGGTATGCCCTGCGCAGCTTGGTCGAGTTTCTGCATGAAAACGGCATTCGCCTCGTGTTCACGCTGGTTGAACCAGATGTAAAAGCAGAGCTTGATCGCTATGGCGTGACCGATCTGATCGGCGAAGACGCGTTCTTTGACACGGGCAACCGTTTGTTGGATGCCTTCGACAAACGTTCGGCCGCGTCGTGAAGCCCGCTTAGTTGTAGTATTTCGCCTTCGACATCTTACCGATACCAGGGTTGAACGAATTGGTCGGGTCGCAGCACTTGTAATGCGCTGCCAGGTCCGGCTTGGCCTTGTACAGGTGACCCACGTTGTGTTCAGCCGGGTATTCTGCCCCCCGTTCGTCAAACAGTTTGAGCATCGCTGCCTTCAACACCTTGGGGTCCGCGCCCTTTTTGACGATGTAATCCTGATGCATGACGTGGCACATGAAGTGGCCGTAGTAGAGTTTGTGCACCAGCTTATCCTCGATCTCAGGTGGAAGTTTTTCCAGCCAGTCGTAATCGTTGCGGCGCAGCGCGACATCCAGTGCAATAATATCTTCTACATCCGAGTTATGCAGCGCCATGTAACGCACGGCGGCTCCGGCGGCTGCGAAACGATGCAGGCCGGCAATCTTGGCCTCGCGCATATCGCATTCAAAGAACCCAGCTTCACGGTCTTTCAGAAAATCCGGCAACCACGCAGCAGCCTCTGCGATCCCGTCATCTTTCATCTTCAGGATCAGGTGATGTTCGTACTTGTCGCGGAACTCGACCATCCGCTTGGGCAGAACACGCGGCCAAAGCGCTACGGCCATTTGCATGAAACGATCAGTAAAATTGCCGAGGAGCGGTATACGCCGAAGCCGCGCATCAACCGCGCCTTTCATCGCGAAGAAGAACGGCAAGCGATCCGTCCCCAGTTTGTCGATCATCACAACTGTGTCCTTGCCGTATTTGGCGGTGATGTCGAACACTTCACGCTGCATATATTCGGCCGAAACAGGCAGTGACTTGAACCTAGACAGGATATGGCGGCGCAAAGCGGCCAGATCATCGGGGCTGTTCGTTCCAATATAGAACACTTTTTCCGCGTCGTTTTTCCGGAAGGTATCAAGGCGAACAGCAAAAACCGCCAGTTTTCCGGCAGAACCAGCGGATTCGAACAGTTTGGCCTTGTCTGCGTTGAAACGTGCAGGCGTTTCTGCGTCCACATCCCGCACGATCTGTGCGTAGTCACTTGCTGACGCCCGTTTGTTAGTGGCCCCCGGGTTGCGGTCGAAAGTACCGGCGTCAAGGCTTGCCAGAATTTCCTCGGGCGTGTCGCCCAGATCAATGCCCAGATGGTTGACCAGTTCCAGCTCGCCCTGCTCGGATATCCGGGCGTACACGGACAGTTCGGTGTAAACGGGCCCACGCTCGACCAAAGACCCGCCCGAGTTATTGCAGACCCCACCCACAATCGATGCACCGATGCACGAGGAACCGATCACCGAATGCGGCTCGCGCCCCAGCGGGGCCAGAAGTTTTTCCAAAGCAAACAGGGTGGCACCGGGAAAGCTGACGATTTGCTCGCCATTGTTCAACGGGACCAGTGTATCCATCCGGCGGGTGTTGACCAGAACGACATCGCGGTCATAGCTGCCCGACGGTGTCGATCCTTCTGTCAGGCCGGTGTTGGCGGCCTGCATGATGACGATCTTGTCCGATGCAACACAAGCTTGCAGAACCTTCCACTGTTCCGACAGCGTACCAGGCTGAATGACACACAGCGCCTCCCCCTCGCCCGAGCGGAACCCACGCCGAAACCGCTCGGTCGCGCGCTCGCCTGTCAGGACGTGGCGCGATCCAACGACGGAGCGGAAGTGCTTGATCAATTCTTCATTGGTCATCTCGGCCCCCATCTTGGGTTCAGGCGTTGCGGAAACGGATATTCTCGCGGCTCAACTGGTCAACGCTGGTGACGCCCATGAGTTTCATGTCGCGTTCGATCTCGGCCCGCATCAGGCCAAGGGCGCGCTCAACCCCCGCCTGCCCTGCGGCAGCCAACGGGTACAGGTAGTGACGACCAACACCCACGGCTTTGGCCCCAATTGACAACGCTTTGAGCACATGCGTGCCGCGCTGAATGCCGCTGTCCATCATCACGTCCAGCTTGTCACCAACTGCATCGACGATCTCGGCCAGTTGGTCGAAGGGCGTACGCGAGCCGTCCAGTTGGCGGCCCCCGTGGTTCGACAAGATGATCCCGGTGCAGCCGATTTCAGCCGCGCGTTTGGCGTCTTCGACGGTCATGATCCCCTTAAGGCAAAACTGCCCATCCCAGTCGCGCACCATCTGTGCCACGTCATCCCAGTTCATCGACGGATCGAGCATGTCGGTAAAGTAGCCGCCGATCGAGCTGGCCCCTCCACCCATATCGACATGTTCTTCCAGCTGCGGCAGGCGGAATTTCTCGTGCGTGAAATAGTTGATCCCCCACATCGGCTTGATTGCAAACTGGATCATGCCGCCCAGCGTCAGACGGAATGGGATCGAGAAGCCGGTGCGCAGATCACGCTCACGGTTGCCGCCGGTGATGCTGTCGACGGTCAGCATCATGACCTCGACACCCGCCTCTTTCGCGCGCTGCATCATAGCGGCGTTCAGGCCGCGATCCTTGTGGAAATAGAACTGATAGACCTGCGGGTTCTTGTGTTTTTGCCGAAGCTCCTCCAACGACACGGTCCCCAGCGAGGATACGCCGAACATCGTCCCGTATTTCTCAGCCGCCGCCGCAACCGCGCGCTCGCCTTGATGGTGGAACAGGCGCTGCAAGGCGGTGGGTGAGCAATAGATGGGCATATCCAGCTTTTGCCCCATCACGGTGACCGACATGTCCACATCGGACACCCCACGCAGGACCGACGGCAACAGATCACACCGGTCAAACGCGCTGGTGTTTTCCCGATACGTCACCTCATCATCCGCTCCACCGTCGATATAGTTGAAGATGGGCCCCGGCAGCCGCTGTTGGGCCAGCCGCCGGAAGTCGTGGAAGTTATGACATTGGCTCAGACGCATCAGGCAGGCTCCTTAGTAGGCGACCGAGGGCAGCCAGGTGGCTAGTGTCGGCCATAGGAAGACTAACGCCAGGCCGGTCAACTGCAACAACACGAAGGGGATGATGCCTTTGTAAATGTGGGTCAGCTTGATCTCGGGCGGGCAAACGCCTTTCAGATAGAACAGGGCGAAGCCCACAGGCGGCGTCAGGAAGCTGGTTTGCAGCGTCACCGCCACCAGGATCACGAACCACACCAGCGCGGGTTCATCCAGAACGCCAAAGCCGGGGATGTCGATGCCCAACCCGTTCACGATGGGCCGCATCAGAGGCAACACGATCAGCGTGATCTCGATCCAGTCCAAAACGAAGCCCAGCAAGAAGACGATGAACAGGATGAAAAGGATTGTGCCGTTGGCTCCGAAACCGGTGGATTGCACCACATGCTCGATCAGCTCGTCCCCGCCCAATTCACGCAAGACGTAAGAGAATACGGTCGCCCCAAGGAAGATCGCGAAGATGTACGCAGTGGTGTTGAAGGTCGACACCAGCACGTTCCACAGTTTCGCAAAGGTCAGCTTGCGATAGCCCAGTGCCAGCAGCGTCGCACCCAGCGCACCGATGCCCGAGGCTTCGGTCGGCGTGGTCAGACCCGCAAAGATCGAACCTAGCACGGCGAGGATCAGCATCAGCGTTGGGATGACGGCGATCAGCACGTCTTTGACAGCGGCCCAGTCGGGGGCTTTTGCGCCCTCGGGCACAGGGGCTGCGTCACGTTTGATCAAGGCAAGTAGAAAGATATAGGTCAGGTACAGTCCACCGATGATGACACCGGGGAAAACAGCCGCCATGAACAGATCGCCGACAGACAAGGCCATCTGGTCGGCCATGATCACCAGCATGATCGAGGGTGGGATCAGGATACCCAGCGTACCAGAAGCCGAGACGACACCGGCGGCCAGCGTTGGCTGATATTTTTGCTGCATCATCGACGGCAACGACAGTACGCCCAGCAGAACCACCGAGGCTCCGATAATGCCTGTAGAGGCCGCCAGAATGATCCCAATCAGAGTCACGGTGATCGCCAAACCTCCACGCACGGTACCGAACAGGCGCTGCATCGAGGACATCAGACGCTCGGCCACACCGGATTCGTCCAGCATCAGGCCCATGAAGATGAACATCGGCAGGGCGACCAGAACCGCGTTGGACATGGTGGCATAAACGCGGTTCACGACCGCACCGAGGGTCAGGTAATCGAGCCCGGTAAAGGTGCTCTCCAGCCCCGTCCACAGCATCAGATCGTTGTCGAACAGGTAAGCCAGACCGCAATAGGCCACGCCGACACCGGCCAGCACCCACGCCACCGGATAGCCGGTGAACAGCAGCGCGATGAAGGTCAGGAACATCGCGATGACCAGCTTTTCCTCGGTCGTTTCGACAAGGAAGGTCAAGCCCACGCAAACAGCGGCGAACACGGCCAGAACCAGCAGAATACGACGCAGTGGCGCGCCTTCACGTTCCGAGGCCGGTCCATAAAGCAGCGCGTGCCCATCGTGGATCAACCGTGCGAGTGCAGCCAGGGCGAGCAGGATGAAACTGATCGGAATGACCGCCTTAAACGCCCAGCGCGCAGGCAGACCAGTTGGGCTGTCCGAGCGTTCATTGACGCGGAAGCTTTCGTAGAAATAGTCGTACCCCTGGTCGACCATCAAATAGATGAACGGTGTCAGCAGGGTCAGGATACCGATCACTTCGATGATCCGCTGCGCGCGGCGTGACAGCTGCATATGCAGGACGTCAACGCGGACATGGCTGTCTGTGATCAAGGCATAGGAAATGCCGATCATCGTGACAATGCCGTAGAAATGCCACTGGATCTCGTCCAGCTTGGGATAGTTCTGGCTGAACAGGTAGCGCAGCGAAACCTGGCTGAAGATCGCAGCCATCAGCAGGATATTCGCCCACATGACCACATGGCCTACCGCTTTGACGCCCGTGTCGATAGCGACGGCAATTTTCTGGCGGTCTGTTTCGGGATGCTCCAGAATGCCTTCATAGGCTTCGACCGGATCATTTGTATATAGTTCGTTGGCCATGGTCATTCCTCGCTCAGCACCCCGGCGTGCGGGGCAGTGAAAGGTTAGAAATTCCGTTTTTGGGAGAGTTCGGAGCGGCGGATTCCGCCGCCCCGGTAACGTCAGTTAGGGAGAGTTTACTGACGTGGGAGGAACGCGTTGGTCTTCCACAGGTTGTAGCCGTCGCGGAATTCGTTCATGTCGGCCAGGACTTGTGCAAAAAAGGCATCGTTTGCGGCTTCTTCAGCGGCAACTTCGTCCCAGGTGGCGCGGAAGGTATCCAGCATCACGGGCGACCACTGCTTGATGGTGACACCGTTGTTTTCAACGTTGTCGATCAGCGCGGCATGCTGGATCGCTTCACCTTCGGCAAAGCTGTCCGCCATCGACGCCTTACAGGCGCTTTCAATGATTGCCTTGTGCTGGTCGCTGGTTTCATTCCAGACGTCTTTGTTGATCAGCAGTTCGAACACAGTCGCCTGCTGGTGCCAGCCGGGGAAATAGTTGAACTTGACCAGTTTATGGAAGCCCAGGCGCGCATCAATGGCGGGCATCGAAAATTCAGTCGCGTCAATCGCGCCTTTTTCCAGCGCGGGGAATATCTCACCACCCGGCAGCAGCGACGTTGCAACACCCAACTTCTGCATAACTTTGCCGCCCAGACCAAAGAAACGCATCTTCAGACCGTTCAGGTCTTCGGGCGAGTTGATCTCGGTTGCGAACCAACCCGAGGTTTCGGGTGCGATGATTGCGCAAGGCAGAACTTTTACGTTGTAACCGGCCTGATCATACATTTCCTGATACAGAGTCATGCCGTTGCCGTAGTAGAGCCACGCCATGTATTCACCCGCTTCGGGGCCAAAAGGCACAGCCGAAAACAGCGGCGCAGCCGGGATTTTACCGGCCCAATATCCGGCTGTGGTGTAGCCCGAGTTGATCTTTCCAGTGGATACCGCGTCCAAAATTTCGAACGGCGGAACCAGCTTGCCCGGCTCGTACACTTTCATCTTCAGCGTGCCGCCCGACATCACGTCAAGCTGTTCGGCAACACGCGGGATCGGCGAGCCCAAGCCCGGCAATTCGGTCGAGAACGCAATCGGCGTTTTCAACAGCAGTTTGTCTGCGGCAACCGCAGGCGCGGCCATAATGCTGGCCGCCACGGCCAAGCTCGTCAGGGTCTTCTTCATGAATTCTCCTCCAGGGTTGGTCGGGGTTTCAGCCCGATCATTGGCGCAGGCTCTTCCAGCGCCGCTCCGGTGGTAAACTAACTTTACCAGAGTTAGCCAGTCAACAATTTTATTTACCATTGGTTGATTCCCAAAAATCCCTGCGACGTTAGACGCGGCCTAAAGAACAACTTTTGAGATCTGCTAAAAAATAGGACAAATCCCAAAAACCTTTCACGAACAACAAAGTACCTAGCTACTTGTAAGAACGCTCAGAAGCTTGAGTTTCGCGCGGATACGGTTATGTTTGTTTACCAGTTGCTGCGGATTTCCAGCTTCAAACAGGGCAGTGCATCATGAACACCAAGGCAATTTTTGAACCGGTTGGACACGAATCGTTGGCCGAGGCTGTGGTTGCACAAGTCGAAGATCTGATCGCCTCGGGCATCCTGAAACAGGGCCGGAAACTGCCTTCGGAACGCGATCTTGCCGAAATGTTGCGCGTATCGCGCCCAAAGCTACGCGAGGCGCTTCAGGTGCTGGAAGAACGCGGTCTGGTTGCCACGCAGCACGGCGAAGGCACGTTCGTGGCAGCCCTGACCGGACAGGCCATGATGCCTGCTCTTCTTGCACTGTATGAACGGCACGAGCCTGCTTTTTTTGATTATCTGGAATACCGCCGCGAGCAGGAAGGCTTCGCGGCCCGCCTTGCTGCACGTCGGGCAACCAAGGCGGACAAGGAGCGGATCGCCGAAATCCTAGACGAAAATGAGCGTGCGTGGCAGGAGCAAGACGCCAAAGCCTCGCAAGAGGCAGACTTTGCGCTTCACTCAGCGATTGTCGATGCCAGTCAGAACGCAACCCTCATCCATATGATGGCGTCGATCTACGAACTCACCCGTAAAGGCGTTTTCTACAATCGTGATTTCCTGCGCACGATTGACGGAACGGGGGAAAAGCTGCTGCAGCAGCATCTAGAATTGGGTCGCGCGGTGATCGACGGTGATGAAGAACGAGCCGAAAAAGCGGCAACCGAACACATCGACTTTGTCGAAAAGTCTTTCAAACTGGGAATTGAACAGAGACGACGTGAGGTCATGGCTGAAAAGCGGCGAATACTATCACGTTAATGCGTGCCCACCGGCTATTCGGATACCAAGGCCCTATTGTCAGATGTCCTTTCCAGGCGGTTCCAACAGACCACCCGGCTCTATCAACGCCCGCTCTGACAGCCAGGGATTGAGATCAAGAGCCTCAGACAGTGCAGCGCGCGCGTCCTCCTGGCGCTTCAAACCCAGCAAAGACAAAGCACGCCCGCTGAGTGCCCCAATGTGGTTTGGCGACAATTCAATTGCGACGTTCAAGTCTTGCAAAGCCGCACCAAAATCCTGCCTGAGGTAGTTTACAAAAGCTCGCTGATTGTAACCTTCAGCGTAGGTCGGACAATAGTCGACAAGTTGGTTGAAGTCGTCCAAGGCGCCCAGCAAATCCCAAGCTTCTCGTCGTGCCATCCCCCGATCCAACAAGGTTTGTGATCGAGAATCCGGTGCATCCGTCCAAAGCACCCACATCTGATCCGAGATGGCACGCGCGTCGCTTTGCGACTCTGCCTTTTGAACCTGCTTAATGAGCGCCTCAACCCCTTCCGTATGATCCGGAGACATAGGGCATGTTTCAGCGAGCGCCAAAAGCGGAAAGGCGATCATAAGACTCGTGGCAGCGAATACTCGTTTCATGCCCCTAGGGTGGGTTGAAATCCTGTTCCGTCAAGCCTGTTGTTCAAACCCGCCAAGCATACCGGTTTCTTTAACAGCCTCCATCGCCACAAAAGTTGACGTGCTGGCAACATGCGGCAGGGATGAGATTTTCTCGGCCAAGACACGACGGTACTCGGACATCGTGGCGGTGCGAACTTTTAGAAGATAATCGAAATTCGATGCAATCATATGCGCCTGCTCGACTTCGGCGATCTTACGGACAGCGGCATTGAACTCGGCCAGCGCCTTTTCGCGCGTGTCCGTCATGCGCACTTCGACAAAAGCCACGTGATCCAGCCCAAGGCGGATCGGATCCAGCATTGCCCGATACCCCTTAATCACTCCGCTCGCCTCCAACCGCTTGAGCCGCGCCTGTGTCGGGGATTTCGACAAGCCGATCTCGCGCGCCAGATCGGCGACCGAAGCACGACCGTCTTCAGCCAAAATTTTCAGAATCGACCGATCGAACCGATCCAGATCAGGAAAGTCCATTTGCACTGCCTATTTCCACAAAATCAGAACACTTGCCTTCGGATACATAAATTTTGGGCCATTGTCCTGTATTTTCCACCCTATATTAGCGCAAAGACCGGAGGACTCATGTCACACAGCCTGCGCACACTTATCGACACGCCAACCTATGCCGATCAATCGGCTGTCCTTGATACCCTGATCACTCAAGCAGACCTGACGGATGCAGATCGTGTCACAATCTGCGCCGCCGCGGCGCAGTTGGTTCGCGACATCCGCTCCAGCACTTCGCCGGGGTTGATGGAAGTGTTTCTGGCCGAATACGGCCTGTCTACTGATGAAGGCATCGCATTGATGTGTTTGGCCGAAGCGTTGCTGCGCGTGCCGGATGCTGACACTATCGACGCGTTGATCGATGACAAGATCGCTCCGTCCGACTGGGGCAAACATCTGGGAAAATCCTCGTCATCGCTGGTGAACGCGTCCACGTGGGCGCTGATGCTGACCGGTAAGGTTCTGGACGAGGGCAAAGCCTCTCCGGTCGGGGCATTGCGAGGGGCCATAAAACGACTGGGTGAGCCAGTGATCCGAACCGCCGTGGCCCGAGCGATGAAGGAAATGGGACGGCAATTCGTTCTGGGTGAATCCATTCAATCCGCGATGGATCGCGCCCGTGGAATGGAGGGAAAGGGCTATACCTACTCCTACGATATGCTGGGCGAAGCCGCGCGGACTGAGGCGGACGCAGCGCGCTATCACCTGTCATACTCCCGCGCTATTTCGGCCATTGCCGATGCTTGCACCCATGACGACATCCGTGCCAATCCAGGTATCTCGGTCAAGCTGTCCGCCCTGCATCCTCGCTATGAGCTGGCGCAAGAACAGAGGGTCATGGACGAGTTGGTCCCGCGACTGCGGGCTCTGGCATTGCTGGCCAAAGCCGCCGGCATGGGTCTGAACGTCGATGCAGAAGAGGCAGACCGCCTGTCGCTATCGCTGCAGGTTATCGAAGCGGTCATGTCTGATCCGGCCCTCGCCGGGTGGCACGGGTTCGGTATCGTGGTGCAGGCTTACGGACCGCGCGCCGGGCTGGTTCTGGATACGCTGTACGACATGGCGCAGCGCCACGACCGCAAGCTGATGGTGCGCCTGGTCAAAGGGGCCTATTGGGACACCGAGATCAAACGCGCGCAAGTCGAAGGCGTGGATGGGTTTCCAGTGTTCACCCACAAGGCAGCAACCGATGTCTCGTACATCGCCAATGCCCGCAAACTGCTGAACATGACCGACCGGATCTACCCGCAATTTGCCACCCACAACGCCCATACGGTCAGCGCCATCCTGCATATGGCCGACGATCAACCTTATGAGTTCCAGCGCCTGCATGGCATGGGCGAAACTTTGCATCAGATCGTGATGAACAAACAGAACACCCGGTGCCGGATTTATGCGCCGGTCGGGGCGCATCGTGACCTGCTGGCATATCTAGTGCGACGCCTGTTGGAAAACGGAGCAAACTCGTCTTTCGTCAACCAGATCGTCGATGAAAACGTGCCCCCGGAAGAGGTCGCCGCAGATCCGTTTGTCACTGTACAGACGCCGCCGCCCGCCCTTCCGACAGGACCCGAGCTGTTTCAACCAGAACGCCCTAATTCCAAAGGGTTTGATCTGCACCACACGCCCACTCTGGATCGGATCGAGGCGGCGCGGGATGGGTTCCGGGCCTATCACTGGTTTGCTCAACCTCTATTGGCCGACAAGGCCAAACCAGAGGCCGAAGAACCTGTTACCAACCCGGCCAACCCGCAGGACCGGCCCGGTTCCGTTGCGCCAGCCAGCGCTGCGGATGCAGAGTTGGCCCTGGCCTCGGCCAACCCCTGGGACGCACCGGCTGCTGAGCGTTCGCGCGTTCTTAACGCTGCTGCCGATCTTTATGAAGCGAACTATGGCGAGCTTTTCGCCCTTCTTGCTCGCGAAGCCGGGAAATCCCTGCCTGACGCTGTGGCGGAACTGCGCGAGGCGGTGGACTTCCTACGGTATTACGCGGCCAACATTCCTGCGGCCAAGCCTGCGGGTATTTTCACCTGTATCAGCCCGTGGAACTTCCCTCTGGCCATTTTCTCAGGGCAGATCGCAGCGGCGCTGGCCACCGGAAATGCAGTGTTGGCCAAACCTGCGCCTCAGACGCCTTTGGTTGCACATCGCGCCATTCAATTGATGCACGAGGCGGGCGTACCGCGCGACGCACTGCAATTGCTGCCTGGTGGACCTGCTGTAGGCACGGCGCTGACGTCGGATGAACGCATTTCGGGTGTGGCCTTTACCGGGTCGACAGCCACCGCGCTAAAGATCAGGGCCGCGATGGCCGGGAACATGCGCCCCGGTACGCCGCTGATCGCGGAAACTGGCGGCTTGAACGCCATGATCATCGACAGCACGGCCCTGCCCGAACAAGCAGTACAATCAATCATCGAAAGCGCCTTTCAGTCGGCGGGTCAGCGTTGTTCAGCCCTGCGGTGTCTGTATCTGCAGGAAGACATCGCCGAAGACGTGCTGACAATGCTCAAAGGGGCAATGGACGCGCTGAGCATTGGAGATCCTTGGCTGATCTCAACCGATTGCGGCCCGGTCATCGACGAACAGGCCCGGCAAGGCATAGCTGATCACGTGGCCAAAGCGCGCAGCAAAGGGCGGGTTCTGAAAGAGCTTCCGCTGCCGCCCGAAGGCACTTTTGTTGCCCCTACCCTGATCGAGGTTTCTGGTATTGCCGCGCTGGAACGCGAGATTTTCGGTCCTGTGCTGCACGTGGCCCGATTCAAGGCGCAGGAGATCGACAAGGTCATCGCCGAAATAAACGCCACTGGATACGGGCTGACCTTTGGACTGCACACGCGCATCGACGACCGGGTGCAGCATGTGACCGAGGCGATCCATGCGGGCAACATCTATGTGAACCGCAACCAGATCGGCGCCATCGTTGGCTCTCAGCCCTTTGGGGGCGAAGGGCTTTCGGGCACCGGCCCCAAGGCGGGTGGGCCGAACTACATGGCCCGCTTCTGCGCGCCGGATCGTCAAAATACGGCGGATACCTGGGGTGCTGTAGCCGATTTGCCCGCCCCTCAAGGGCAGCCTGTGCCGGTCAAAACTCAATCCTTGCCCGGTCCCACAGGTGAATCAAACCGCCTGAGCGAATACCCACGCTCACCCTTGCTGTGTATGGGCCCTGGAGAGGCCGCCGCGCGTGCGCAGGCCGAGGCTGTTCAGGCGCTTGGCGGTACGGTCATTAAAGCGATCGGGATGCTGGACCTGCACCGGTTGGAAAACCTGACCGACATCTCAGGCGTGTTGTGGTGGGGGGATGACGAAACAGCCCGGCAGATCGAGCAGCATCTGGCGCGCCGCGACGGCCCAATTCTGCCGCTGATCCCCGGCAAGCCCGACCGTGCGCGGGTTCTGGGCGAACGTCATGTCTGCGTCGACACGACAGCTGCGGGCGGAAACGCTGCGTTGTTGGGAGGTGCGGCATAAGCTTGCATTGACGCTGGGCGCGCAAAAGCCCAGCGTCTCATCATGTTTCCGATCCGTGACCATAACCCTTCGGGGCGCACGCCTTACGTTGTATATGCCCTGATGGCCGCCAACATCCTGATCTTTCTCAGCTATGTGGGGATCATGGATGAAGGGCCGAAGATCAGCAGGCTGTTTTATGACTACGCCATCATCCCAGCGCGCGTCAGCGATGGGTTTGGGTTGGAAACCCTAGTAACATCCATGTTCCTGCACGGCGGCTGGATGCATCTGGCGGGAAACATGCTGTTCTTATGGATCTTCGGAGACAACCTGGAAGACGAGATGGGCCACCTGCCCTTCCTTCTGTTCTATCTGGCAGCTGGGATTGGCGCTGGCCTCATTCACATCATCACTGGGCCGGACTCTCAGGTGCCGACCGTCGGCGCCTCGGGCGCGATTGCAGGTGTGATGGGCGGGTATCTGCTGCTGTTTCCGAAAGCACGGGTGGATATCCTGCTGATCCTGATCGTCTATTTCAGGGTCTTCACCATTCCGGCCTTCATCATGCTGGGGATCTGGCTGGCGATACAGTTCTTTGGCAGCATCACCAGCAATCCAGACGAAGGCGGTATTGCCTATTGGGCCCATACCGGAGGCTTTGCCGTGGGTTTGATCCTGTGCATACCGCTTTGGCTGCGGCGTGGAGGCGCGCAGTTCTGGGACCGCACCCGCGGGCACCCGCCCCACCCGGAAGCGAAGTACAAGCTTTCGCGGTCACGTATTCCGCGTGTTCCGCGCCGGTAAAGTTAAGAGCGGCTCAGCCCCGGATCACTTTGGCGAACTGATCAAAGATCGGTTCGTTCGAGCAAATCACTTCACCATCCTCCAGCACATTGCCTTCGGGGTTCAGTGCCTGCACGAAGCCGCCTGCCTCTTTCACGATGATGATACCAGCCGCCAGATCCCATGCGTTCAGGCGGCGTTCCCAGAAACCTTCGTACCGGCCAGCGGCGACATACGCCATATCAAGCGCAGCAGCACCCCAGCGGCGCACACCGGCGCAAGCGGGCATCAAACGCGCCAGGTCTTGCAGGGTCGCGGGCAGATCCGAACGACCCCCAAAGGGCAGACCAGTCGCGAAGACCGACTCGATCATGCGGTGACGGCCCGACGCGCGAATGCGGGTGTCGTTCATCCATGCACCCTCGCCCTTCTCAGCAAAGAACATTTCATCCTTGGCAGCGTCATAGATCACACCGGCAACAATCTTGCCCTTGTGTTCAAGAGCGATTGAGATCGCCCAATGCGGCAGGCCGTGCAGGAAGTTGGTGGTGCCATCCAACGGATCGACAATCCAGCGGCGGGTCGGATCTTCGCCGTCAATCGCGCCACCTTCTTCGGCCAGCCAGCCATAGGTTGGACGCGCGCCCAGCAACTCTTCTTTCAGGATGGCTTCGGCTGCGATATCGGCCTTTGAGACGAAGTCTCCCGCGCCTTTCATCGACACCTGCAAATTCTCGACTTCACGGAAATCCTTGACCAAAGAACGCCCCGCTTTGCGCGCGGCTTTGATCATGATGTTGAGATTTGCACTGCCAACCATTGTCAAAAGGCTCCTGTCCGGTCAAACCGCGCGTATACTGCTGCAATGCGCCCTTGCCAAGAGGAATGATACGCATAACAGACCCCCGGAAAACGCCGTTACTGGGATTGCAGCTTGCGCGCCTCATCCCGGGCCAGTTTCACCAGTTCCTGAACGTAAGGTTTCTCAAGATCCTCCGACCGGATCGCAGCGTACAGGCGTCGCGTGATCCCTTCTTTTGTCAGGGGTCGGGTCACGTAATCCGAGTTATATTTCACCTCGCGCACAACCCAATCCGGCAGGACCGAAACCCCCCGGTTTGACGCGACCAG
This sequence comes from Ruegeria sp. HKCCD7296, assembly GCF_013110775.1. NCBI lineage: Bacteria > Pseudomonadati > Pseudomonadota > Alphaproteobacteria > Rhodobacterales > Roseobacteraceae > Ruegeria > Ruegeria sp. HKCCD7296. The sequence goes on along the minus strand of NZ_WVRF01000008.1, from coordinate 50,883 downwards.
CAGCAGTATTACGGCGGTCAGTTCCACTTGGCGGATTGTTGCGGGCTCAACCCGTGCAGGGATCAGCAACTGGCTGAACACATCCAGACGCGTGCGCTCGACCGGATAGGTGATCAGGGTTTGTCCCCGAAAATCTTCGGCCTCGATATACTCTTTTTCAGCCAGGGGATGGGTTGAAGCCGCCACAAAGACAGCGTTGTAGTCAAACAGCTCCACAAACTCGACACCCGGCAGGTCTTCGGGGTCGGACGAGACCACCAGATCTACCTCTTCCTTTTGCAAGGCCGGAAGCGCGTCAAAGGCCAGACCTGGGCGGATGTCCACATCGACATCGCCCCAAGACTTTCTGAAGGCTTCGAGCACCGGAAACAGCCATTCGAAACAGGCGTGGCATTCGATTGCGATATGCATCCGCCCGGTGCGCCCGTCCCTCAGCGAAGAAAATTCATGCTGAGCGGCCTCAACCTGCGGCAGGATCTGTTCAGCCAAGCGAAGCAAGCGCAACCCGGCGGCCGACAGTTTCATGGGTTTCGAGCGGCGCAGAAACAGTTCGACCCCCGCCTGATCCTCTAACCCTTTGATCTGATGGCTTAACGCAGACTGAGTGATGTTCAACTGGTCTGCTGCACGGGCCAGCCCACCGCATTCATGGATCGCTTTGATAGTACGCAGGTGCCGGAACTCAATGTGCATTTCGAACAGCATTCATGTTGTTGTTGAATAATATGAGTTTGTCTCACATTGCCCGCCATGGCACAAGAGGCTCAGATGATCCAGCGAGGCCGTTATGTCCAAACCTGAAATTTCCTTTGAGTTCTTTCCGCCCAAAACTCTGGAAGCCTCTTTTCGTCTTTGGGACACGGTTCAGACCTTGGCTCCATTGGACCCTCGCTTTGTTTCGGTCACCTATGGTGCAGGTGGCACGACACGTGAACTTACACGCGACGCGGTCTCGACCTTGCATAAGTCGTCAGGGTTGAACGTCGCTGCACATCTGACCTGCGTCGATGCCTTACGGCAGGAAACATTGGAGATCGCCGACACGTTTGCGCGCGCCGGTGTGCAGGACATTGTTGCCCTGCGCGGTGACCCGCCGAAGGGTCAGGACAAATTCGAACCCCACCCCGACGGATTTGCCAATTCGGTTGAGTTGATCGAAGCCCTGGCCGAAACCGAGATGTTCAGCATTCGCGTCGGCGCCTATCCAGACACTCACCCTGAGGCCGCAGATATGGCTGCGGATGTGGATTGGCTGAAGGCCAAGCTGGACGCTGGTGCTGATGAAGCTCTGACGCAGTTTTTCTTCGAGGCTGAAACCTTCTTTCGGTTCCGTGACGCCTGCGCCAAAGCGGGCATCGACAAGCCGATTGTGCCCGGCATTCTGCCGATCGAGAACTGGGCAGGTGCCCGCAATTTCGCCAAGCGCTGCGGTACACATATTCCTGTGTGGGTCGAAAACGCCTTTGAAAAAGCTGTGCGCGACGGGCGTGAAGATTTGCTGGCAACAGCGATCTGCACCGAGCTGTGTTCAGATTTGATCGATGGCGGCGTGGATAAGCTGCATTTCTACACCCTCAACCGCCCGGAACTGACGCGGGATGTATGTTTCGCACTCGGCATTACGCCGCAGGTTGAACTGGAAAACGTCGCCTAACATACCAAAATTTTCAATGATTCGCACGGGTTACGTTCACACTCAGGCGATTTTCATCCTACTTTGTGCAAACTGTTTCACACTCTCATAACCAAATTCACAGTTTTCGCGACAATTGAATCTCAAGATCCCAATTGTTATCCGCACCCCAGCAAATCCACCCCGAAATTTGACAAAACTATGTCCAGGGCGACACTTGGGGCGTGTAGTTTGTAATGAGTGTTTTGAGTATGGAACCTGTAGATAAAGTGCGTGCGCGCACCGATGCCCTTGCAGATTTGGGATTACCCCCATCTGCCAGTTCCCGCGAAATCCGAGAGGCGTGGCGACAGATCGCCTTTCATTCGCATCCCGATCACAGGGAAGGGGACAGTTCTGGGTTTTCACGCGCCAAGGCCGCCTATGACTTTCTGCGGAAAGAGGGTTTGGCAAAAAAAGGTGGGGGCAAAGCTGGCCCGACTCAGCCGCGCCGTCCCCATTTGAAAAAGCGGATCATTGAACTTCCGCAGGAAGAAATTTCGGCCTGCAAGGCAATGCTAAGTCCCGATCAGGTGTTGTCACATCGACACGGCGAAGATGATACACCAGGCATACCCGAAGCGTGCGTATCGGACCATGTACCGGACGCAGTTGGCTGCTACGGTCGGCATTTGACCTACTTCGTCACCACGCCTGTGCATCATGGCGCAAATCGGGTGGCTCTACCGACCACGGTGCTAAGCGGTGCGCGACATACCGAGGCGGAGATCCTGAGCTTTCAGTCCAAGGATACCGGCGCCGGAGAGGTGGTGATCCCGGACACGATCCGTGAACGCAAATTTCCAGGGGCCAAGAGCGTGAAGATCCGGTTTGACGCCGATCAGGACATCCGGGATCAATTCTGGCTGGCGGGTTGATCGCAAAAAGCCCGGCTAAGGTAGCCGGGCTTTGAACTTTTCAAAGTCTCGTTGTCAGATCAGTTGGTAACAGGACCTTCCGAGGTGAATTTTGGGATAACATTGGTCGAGGCGTCCGAGGATTCGATGCCTGGCCAGTTGCCTTCTGCGATGTTGATGTTGCCCGGCACATCTTCTTCCCAGAAGCCAACAACCACATCGGTGATGTTAAGATAAAGCTTGTCATCGACGATGCGCCACAGGTTAGGGTTGGCTGGAACTTTACCGCCCTTGGACACACCATAAGCGCAGTGGCCATCATATTGCGGAGCATAATAGGCCGGGTTCTCAAGGAACTTGTCACGGTTTTCTTCAGTCGCGAAAGCCCAGGTTGCGCCGTTGTATTCTGCGGTTATATCAGCGTTTCCGCGCACACCTTCTGGCTGTGACTGGCCGATCGAAACCTGATCCAGGCTGCGATAGGCAACAACGTCATAGCCCGAAACCGCAAAACCGGTTCCATCAACATATTGAGGTCCGGCAAAAGCGGGTACCGCCAAGGCCATGGCTGCAGCGAAGGTCAATGCAAAGTGTTTCATGTGGTCTATCCTTTTCGTATCAACTGTGTCCGTGGAGCCGTCATGGCAGGTCTGCCAAGACAATATGCGATTCCCGCGCGGTTCGTAGTCCTCCTAACGCCCCTGTGACCCCGCACGGGAAAACGTGAGAGTTTGGTCGCGGATTGTTACAGAAAAAGCCTGAAGCACCGGGTTGGACTCGGCGATTTGCAATATTAGCTGTAAGACAGCCATGGTATAGGCATGAAAGGCAAGAGATGAGCGACCAATCCCCCTACACCCCCCCAGCGGTCTGGACCTGGGACAGTAAAAGCGGCGGCCAGTTCGCCAATATCAACCGGCCGATTGCCGGTGCGACCCACGACAAAGACCTGCCTGTCGGACGCCACCCCCTGCAGCTGTATTCGCTGGCCACGCCCAACGGCGTGAAGGTCACTGTGATGCTGGAAGAGCTTTTGGCGCTAGGCCACGAGGGGGCCGAATACAACGCCTGGCTGATCAACATCGGTGAGGGTGATCAGTTTGGTTCGGGCTTTGTCGATGCCAACCCGAACTCAAAAATCCCCGCCCTTTGGGATCGGTCGGGCAAAGAGCCTGTTCGCGTGTTCGAAAGCGCCTCGATCCTGTTCCATCTGGCCGAAAAATTTGGAGCGTTCCTGCCCGCGTCCGGCCCTGAGCGGACCGAAGTGATGAATTGGGTGTTCTGGCAGATGGGCAGCGCGCCCTATCTGGGCGGCGGGTTCGGCCATTTCTACGCCTATGCACCCGAGAAATGGGAATACCCGATCAATCGTTTCGCGATGGAGACCAAGCGCCAGCTAGACGTTCTGGATCGGGAATTGGCGGATAAGACCTTCATCGCTGGAGACGAGTACACGATTGCCGACATGGCGATCTGGCCGTGGTATGGCCAGCTGGTTCTGGGTCGCCTCTACAGTGCTGCCGAGTTCCTGGATGTTGAATCATACAAGAACGTCATGCGTTGGGCCAAAGAGATTGACGCGCGTCCAGCAGTTCAGCGTGGTCGAATGGTCAACCGCGCCTTTGGCGAGCCGCACACGCAGCTTCACGAGCGCCATGACGCCAGCGATTTCGAAAACCGTACGCAGGACAAGTTGGAAGCGGCTGCGGAGTAACCGCATTCCAAGCGAAACACCACGCGGTGCAACGTGCGCCGCGTGTTTGCGTCTTGTCGGTTACTTCAGAATTGGCGGGTTGTCAGGGTTGCTGCCGGGGGCTTCCCGCATCGGCTCAGCCACCTGCGGCTGAGGCAGATCAAACCGAAGCCCCACTTTGGCCAGCAACGCGGCAGTGGGCGCACTGGCCGCGAAAAAACCAACATCCATTGCACCAGCCTCGATCCCGGAAAAGGTCAGCGCCTCGGACGCGGCCTTGGCCAACGCGGCCTCGGCCCCGTCAACTGCATCGACAAAGCCCAACATATGCCCCTGTGCGCCGGCCTCTGACTTGGTTGCAACCAAATAGGCGGCGCGCGCCAGCCCGCCCGCGGTTGCCAGTTTGGCATCCAAGGCGGTCAGCAAAGTATCGGGCAAGCCAGACGGCGGCATGAATTCAGCCAGCTTTTCCTCGACCTCTTGTGGATCGTGTTGCAGCGTTTCGGCCAGCCACTCCAATGCCTCTGCCGGCACCAGCATCGATGAAGGCGCGGTTTCCAGGTTCAGGCCCAGCCCAATCACCTGCCCTGCCAGCATCCCGGAAAGCACCCGCCCTGAAAGCGCCACGTAAGGTACAGGGCGACCTGCGAACTGCGCCAACCGTTCCTCTCGGTCAAAGGCCAGCACATAGCGCCCATCCGCTACGTCGAACAATTCGGGCGAGATATTCTCGTCCTTCGCTTCCTCGGTCAGCATCAGGAACAGCTCGCTGTCGGCAAGCCGCTCAAAGAAACGTAGCCGGGCGGCATCGTTTCGCGGATCCGCCTGCATCGCGGCATGTGCTGCGTCCAACGCCGTGGTTTCAGTCATTCAACACCTCTTGGACCCGCGCGCGCAGAACCGGCAAAAGCTCGGTCTCGAACCACGGGTTTTTCTTCAACCATGCCGTATTGCGCCAGGACGGATGTGGCAAGGCAAAGACCCGCGGCGCATGGTCCTGCCAGCCTTGCACGGTGCTTGTGACCGAACCTCGCGCACCAAGGTGATACTTGTGCGCATGACCACCAACCAAAACGGTCAGCGGCACCTGGCCCAAAACGCTCATCACCCGATCATGCCAGGTCTTTCGGCACACGGCGGGCGGCGGAAGGTCCGCGCTGCGTGCATCGTAACCGGGAAAGCAGAACGCCATAGGTACAATCGACACGCGGTCACGATCATAGAAGATCGTCTCATCAATCCCCAACCATTGCCGAAGCCTGTCACCTGACGGATCGGTAAAGGGCCGCCCCGACTCGTGCACTTTCGCACCTGGGGCCTGCCCTGCGATCAAAATGGGCGTACCAACGCGGAACCAAACAACCGGGCGGGGTTCATGGGCTGTTTCAGTCTGCGCAAACTTATCAGCACACAGTCGGCAAGCGCGAATTTCCTCGGCAAGGCTGTCCATCGGAATTCAAAACCTCTTGCGGCCCAAGTGTCACGATGGGGAACATAGGGTCCACCAGCCACACCGCCAATGCAGTTGTCACAGGTTTTACCGCAATGCATTGATCATTTGTTTCATAATTCGACATAATGTAGCCAACATGGATTGGTAAAAATAACCCTTTGCAGCCGTCTCAAAGAACGGCAACGCCACGGAACACGAGCAGCAGGCCCCGAATGTTAGAATTCGACAATGTCAGCAAGTCCTTCTGGACCGGAACACGCCGCAAGGTGATTCTGGATCAGGTCTCGTTCCGGGTCGAACTGGGTACGTCGCTGGGCGTTCTGGCCCCGAACGGCACCGGAAAAACCACGCTGATCAACATGATGGCCGGTTTGGAAAAACCTGACGAAGGCGTGATCCGTCGCGAATGTCGTGTGTCGTTTCCCATGGGGTTCACCGGTGGTGTGTCGGGAAAACTGTCCGCGCTGGAGAACGCGCGCTATATCGCCAAGATCTATGGCATGGACCCGGACTATGTCGAAGCCTATTGCAAATGGCTCTGCGGGTTGGGTGAGTATTTCGATCAGCCGCTTGCGACCTATTCTGCCGGGATGCGATCCCGGTTCACCTTTTCACTGATGCTGGCGCTGGATTTCGACATGTATCTGATCGACGAAGGGATGCCTGCGTCGACGGATGTCGAATTCAACGAAAAGGCCGGATCAATCCTGAAAGAAAAACTAAGGACCACAACGCTGGTCATCGTTTCGCACAGCTCGTCTGTGTTGGAAAAGTTTGCCCAGCAAGCCGCCGTTTTGCTGAACGGTCAATTGTACATGTTTGAATCCTTGGAAGAGGCTAAGCAGCTATATGACTACGAATCCCAAGGTTAGAAAGTATAGCGGGCACCGCAACCGGCCAAGCGAAGGTTCGGCTGAGGCGCGGGCCGATGCGATCTCGCGCATTCGCAATGCAACGCAAGGCCAGCCTTCTGTAGATGAAGCCCAGCCGGGCGCGCAGCTGGACGACATCAAACGTGAGGGCCTGACTGGCCGACAATTGCGCATCGCGCGCAGGCTGGCGCAGAAACATGGGCTGGCTGCGACCTCGGATTACGATGCCGTGCGCCTGCTGCGTCAGAAAGGCATCGACCCTTTCCAACGCACAAATCTTCTGGATCTTGCTGCGGCCAAGCCCTCTGCTCAGAACGAGAACAAGAACGCCAAAGACAAGGTCAGTATAAAACTGCCGCAGGCCGTAGGCGCGGAAAAATCCAACCTACCCGGACCCGAGCTCAGCCCCACTGAACGCCGCAACCTTGAGATTGGGGAAATACAGAAAGACATTGCCCGCAGACGTCGGCGCAAGCTGTTTGCCTTATTTGCGCGTCTGGCCGTTTTTGTTTTTCTGCCGACCTTTGTCGTGGGCTTCTATTTCTACCGCATCGCTACTCCGATGTACGCCAGCGATTCCGAGTTTTTGATCCTACAGGCCGATGGCGGGCCAGGCAGCGTCGGCGGCTTGTTGGCGGGAACCCAGTTTGCCACAACACAGGATTCGATTTCGGTACAGTCTTTCCTTGAATCGAAAGAGGCGCTGCTGCTGCTGGATCAGGACGCAGGATTTTCTGATGTCTTCAAACAAGATTGGATCGACCCGATCCAGAGACTGGCGCCCGATGCCTCGTTGGAAGACGCATACAAACTGTTCAAACGTATGATCACCATCGGCTATGACCCAACAGAAGGGGTCATCCGGATGGAAGTCGCCGCCCCGGATCCACAAACCTCTACCGAGTTTTCGGAACGTTTGATCTCCTATGCGGAAAACCGGGTGAACGCGCTGTCTGGGAAAAAGCGCGAAGACCAGATGCGCGACGCCATCCAAAGCTTTGAGTCCGCGCAGGAGGCGCGCAAACAAGCGCAGGAAGAACTGATTGAGCTTCAGCTTCAGGGCGCGGTTCTGGACCCAGAAAACGTGATCGCCAGCCTGAGAAGCCGAATTACCGAAATCGAAATATTGGTTCAAGACAAAGAGCTTGAGCTTGCCGCCCTGCTGGACAACCTTCGACCAAACAAAGCCAAAGTTGACGGGGTTGAGGCCGATATCGCCCGGTTGGAAAAAGTGCTGGAAGACCTGAATGCCGAAATGCTGGATGCCTCAGCCGGCGAAAACTCGCTGGCAAGGCTGAGCGTGCGCATACAGATCGCCCAGGCTGATCTGGCCGCCCGTGACATGATGCTGCAAACGGCAATGCAGCAAATGGAATCGACCCGATCCGAAGCCAACCGGCAAGTTCGGTACCTGACCGTTTCGGTGAACCCTATTCCCAGTCAGGAACCCACCTATCCGCGCAAGTTCGAAAATACGATTTTGGCATTCCTGTTATTTGCTGGTATCTACCTGATGATCTCGCTTACCGCGTCGGTCCTTCGTGAACAGGTATCCTCATAAGACCCATGAAACATGTAAAAATCTCCGACCTGACAGTCGGCAATGACCTTCCGCTGACCATCATCGCAGGCCCCTGCCAGCTTGAAACGGCAGACCACGCGCAAATGATTGCGGGCAAGATGAAAGAAGCCTGTGATGCGGCTGGGGCGCAATATGTGTTCAAGGCGTCTTATGACAAAGCGAACCGGACGTCACTGTCAGGCAAGCGTGGCATGGGAATCGATGCGGGCCTGCAGGTTCTGGATGACATTCGCAAAACGATGGGCATCCCGGTCCTGACAGATGTTCACACCGAAGCACAATGCGCTATCGCCGCCGAGGCGGTGGACGTCCTGCAAATCCCAGCCTTCCTGTGCCGTCAGACAGACATGCTGCTGGCCGCTGGTGAAACCGGCAGGGCCGTCAATGTCAAGAAAGGTCAATTCCTGGCCCCTTGGGAGATGACGAATATCGTCGACAAGGTCGAAAGCACGGGAAACCAGAACATTCTGCTGACCGAGCGTGGCACGTCGTTTGGATACAACACCTTGGTCGCAGACATGCGCGGCCTGCCCCAAATGGCAAAAACCGGCTATCCGGTTGTCATGGATGCGACCCATTCGGTCCAGCAACCCGGTGGAAAAGGCGGTTCGTCCGGCGGACAGCGCGAGTTCGCGCCCGTGATGGCCCGGGCGGCTGTTTCATTGGGAATTGGCGCAGTTTTTATTGAAACGCATCAAGAACCTGACACAGCGCCGTCTGACGGCCCAAACATGATCCCATTGGACCAAATGCCCCAACTTATTGACACATTGATGCGTTTTGATGCGCTGGCCAAAGCGAATCCTATTCAGATTTAACGATTGAGACCTGTTATGACCAAACCCCTCCCCGAGGTGACACCCAACACCTGGAGCTTTCTGCGCGACGCGATGATCAAACCCACCGGGTTTCGCGAATATGATGCCCGCTGGAAATACCCCGAAGAGATCAACTTGCCCGGCATGACTGCACTGGGCTTAGGGCTGGGCACCCAGATACGCAGGCGCGGCATTGAGCCCGTGATCGCCGTTGGCAACGACTATCGCGATTATTCGTTGGCGATCAAAAATGCTTTGATCCTTGGCCTGATGCAGGCCGGTATCCGCGTTAAGGATATTGGCCCCGCGCTCAGCCCGATGGCTTATTTCGCGCAGTTTCATCTTGATGTGCCTGCCGTTGCGATGGTCACGGCCAGCCACAACCCAAACGGCTGGACCGGTGTGAAAATGGGTTTTGATCGCCCTCTGACCCATGGCCCGGACGAAATGTCGGAACTGCGCGATATCGTGCTGAACGGTGAAGGCCAACAGCACGAAGGTGGATCATACGAATTCGTCGAAGGCGTGAAGGAAGCTTACATCGATGACCTCGTCGGTGATTTCAAAATGTCCCGCCCGCTGAAGGTGGTCTGTGCCACTGGTAATGGCACCGCCTCGGCCTTTGCGCCTGAGATTTTCGAGCGGATCGGGGTCGAGGTCGTACCCAGCCACAACCGGCTGGACTATACCTTCCCTCATTACAACCCGAACCCCGAAGCGATGGAGATGTTGCACGACATGTCCGCCACGGTGAAATCCAGCGGTGCCGATCTGGCGCTTGGGTTTGACGGGGACGGCGACCGTTGCGGTGTCGTCGATGACGAGGGTGAAGAGATTTTCGCAGACAAGGTGGGCGTGATCATGGCCCGCGATCTGGCCAAGCTGTATCCGGGATCGACTTTTGTCGCGGATGTGAAATCCACCGGCTTGTTTGCCAGTGACCCCGAATTGAAGGCTTTGGATGTCAAAGCGGATTACTGGAAAACCGGCCACAGCCACATGAAACGACGCGTTAAAGAAATTGGCGCATTGGCCGGGTTCGAAAAGTCCGGCCACTACTTTCTGGCCGAGCCCGTTGGGCGTGGCTATGACTGCGGTATGCGCGTGGCGGTCGAGATCTGCAAGCTAATGGACCGCAACCCGGATCAAAGCATGTCGGACCTGCGCAAAGCGCTGCCAAAAACCTGGTCAACCCCGACCATGTCACCTTATGCCTCTGACACCGAGAAATACGATATCCTTCAGCGCTTGGTCGACAAGCTGGTTGCCAAAGGCGAAGCGAGCGAAACCTTTGCGGGCCGCGCTATCAAGGAGGTTGTTACAGTCAACGGCGCGCGCGTTATTCTGGACAACGGCAGTTGGGGGTTGGTGCGGGCATCGTCCAACACCCCCAATCTGGTGGTTGTTTGCGAAAGCAGCGAAAGCGAAGCTGAGATGCGCGCGATCTTTGCCGATATCGATGCCGTCATCCGAACCGAGCCGGGTGTTGGTGATTACGACCAGACCATCTGAATGTATCGGCTTGGAGCATCATCGTGCTCCAAGCCAAGCAAGCTCAATCTCCGCCAAGCAGCTTGAGCAGACCTTTCTTCGCCTCGTCTTCAAGCTTCTTCTTAAGCGCATCTTCGATTTGATTGCTGTCGGTGATGGTTGTATCCAACTCACTCCCAACCTTCTCAAATACCTTCTGCTTGGCATCGTCTTCCAGTTCCTTGACCTTCACATCTGCCGCCGCCTCGATGACCTTGGTCAGGTCCGGCTTGATCGACGGGTTGCTCCACGGACCAACAATACGAACCGGCACCGAGATACCCTGTCCGGAATTGGCCCGAAGCGCTACGGGCGTGAAAAGGTAATCAATATCCCGCGCGCCGAGCCCAACTTGGCCCGCCCCATCAGCGCGATAGTTCTTCAGCGACATCAGCAGGTCATTGTTCGTCAGAACACCCTGATCCATTGTGAAGCTGCCCGTCAGGCTGTTGAAAACTGTTGTTCCGCCCGATCCGGTTCCTCGCCCCATAAGCCGATCCAGATCGAATCCGGAAATCACCCCTGACCCGACATCCAGATTCCCCTTACCGCTGAGAGAGCGCATGATTTGATCCTCAGACTGGCCAACGCCCAGAAACTCCAGACTGCCCGCAGCCGAGCCGGACAGGCGTTCAACCCCGGCAAGCGTGGTCAGCGCCTGTTTCAGATCAATCCCGCTGGCCGTGATATTGCCGCCTACGGACAAGCCATTGCGATTGTTGGCAACCACCTGGCCGTTCAACTGACCTGCAAACAATGTGGCCGGATGCATTTCCAGAACTGCGCGTGATCGGTCCAAAGACAGGGTCAGATCACTTTTGCCAAAAGTCATTCCCGGAACTGCGATCGAGTTTGCAGTCAGACGGATCTTACCGTTCGCCAGCGCCAGAACGGATGCATCAATAGGCTCTTGCGACCACCCGTCCACTTCAGGTGCACTCGACTTAGACGTGCCGCCCTTGGTGGGTTCAGATTCAGAAATCCGCGAAAGATCAAAATCACCTGTAACGAGTCGCGCCACGATCTTTGGTGGATCCGAGATGGCGATGTCCGCCTCGCTTTTGAAACGGTTGTTATCCAGCTGTGCGGTCATATCCCGCAAAGAAATCCGCCCATCTTGCGTATAGGTCATGTGCGCAACGATGTTGGCCTTTCGGCCCAGCCCCGGTGGAATATACACACCGGCCTGCCCAAATGCGGCAAACATCCTTTCGCTGTCCAGGGCCACAACTTTGGTGGTTCCGTCCATTTCACCAGCCAGATTGACGCGCCCGTCAAACCCGATCTCGCCCCCCGGCGCAGTCAAAGACAGTTCCAGCGCCGTAACGTCGCCATCGGAAAAGGCAGGCAGGTCCGGGATTTTCAAGTCTACTTCAACGGCTCCGCCAGGCACGGCCATTGTGGCTTGCATGATCATGGGAGATGTGACCTCGGGCCAGCTTGCGGCCAGTGTCACACCAGAAAAATCCATCTGGGTGGCGCCGTTCTCAACGTAAATTAGCCGCGCGTTGGTCAGCTCTAGCTGATCCAAAGTAACCTCACCTGTCGCCTCGTTGGTCCCGGCGGACTCGGTCTTATTTGTGGTCGAAGCAGGTGCAGAGGTGCCAAACTCCCAATTCACCTGGCCTTCAGATGTTTCCAGACGCAACACGGGATTGTCTGCAAAAACACGTTTGATTCGCAGATCGCCGTTCCACAACGCGGCGGCGTCCACGCCAACGGCAAGACTGTCGGCGCTCAGCATCGGCCCGGACTCTGCCCAGCTTGCGTTGCCGAACTGTACCGGACCTGTTTCCATCCCCAGCACAGGCCAAAAGGACAGACGCACGTCGCCGCTCAGCGTCAGGTCGCGCCCGGTTTGCGCCTTCACCTGCTCGGCCAGAATCGCACCCAGTTTGTCACCCGGCATCAGCAAAAGCGCGCCGATGACCAGGCCCAGAACTGCGACCACAACAAAAAGGATGCGCATCAGCCATTTCATAATCTGCTCTCCGCCTTTTGGCTTATCATTGCCGTGATCATTCAAATCACACGTCACATTTGCAGGGGGAAGCGTTCCCCACTATATGCCGCGCCATGACAACGAACCCGCCAAACCTCCGCCCCGACCTGGCGCCCGCCGCCCGGATCACCGAGACACCCCGTTCCGACCAGCCGACCATCGGCATGGTGTCGCTGGGTTGCCCCAAGGCATTGGTGGACAGCGAACGCATCCTGACCCGGCTTCGCGCCGAAGGATACGGCATTTCACCCGATTATGCCGGGGCTGATGCCGTCATTGTGAACACCTGCGGATTTCTGGACAGCGCCAAGGCAGAATCGCTGGACGCGATCGGAGAGGCCCTGGTCGAAAACGGTAAAGTCATCGTCACAGGATGCCTGGGGGCAGAACCGGATTACATCCGGGAACATCATCCCCGCATTATGGCCGTCACCGGACCGCATCAATACGAACAAGTATTGGATGCGGTGCATGTTGCGGTACCACCCGCGCCCGATCCTTTTGTCGATCTACTTCCAGCCAGCAGCGTGCAATTGACCCCGCGCCACTACAGCTATCTGAAGATCTCGGAAGGCTGTAACCATAAATGCAAGTTCTGCATCATCCCAGATATGCGCGGGAAACTGGCCAGCCGCCCGGCCCATGCGGTTATGCGCGAGGCGGAGAAGCTGGTCGATAACGGTGTGCGCGAGCTGCTGGTGATCTCGCAGGACACATCGGCCTATGGGCTGGACCGGAAATATGATGTGAACCCGTGGAAAGACCGCGATTTGCGCAGCCATATCACCGATCTGGCGCGGGAGTTGGGACAGTTGGAGGCGTGGGTGCGCCTGCATTATGTTTACCCCTACCCGCATGTGCGCGAGTTGATCCCACTGATGGCGGATGCAGGCTGCAATGTGCTGCCCTATCTGGATATTCCCTTCCAGCACGCTCACCCAGACGTTTTGAAACGTATGGCCCGCCCGGCCGCCGCAGCCAAAACGCTGGACGAAATCCGGGCCTGGCGCGAGATTTGCCCGGACATCACCCTGCGGTCGACCTTTATTGTCGGTTATCCGGGTGAGACCGAAGCTGAATTCCAAACTCTGCTGGACTGGATGGACGAAGCGCAACTGGATCGCGTCGGCTGCTTTCAGTATGAAAATGTTGAGGGCGCGCGGTCGAACGACCTGCCCGATCACGTCCCGGCAGATATCAAGCAAGAGCGCTGGGATCGTTTCATGGAAAAGGCTCAGGCGATATCCGAGGCCAAACTAGCCGCCAAAGTCGGGCAGACGCTGCAGGTGATCGTGGACGACGTCGATGGCGAGGCCGCGACCTGCCGCACTAAAGCAGACGCACCAGAGATCGACGGAAACTTGTTCATTGACGAAGGTTTCGAAGACCTCAAACCAGGGGACATTGTCACAGTCGAAGTGGACGAAGCCGGGGAATACGATTTGTGGGGGAAACCTGTGTAACCCCTGAAACCTCAGTAGTCACACGCCACATGGGCAAAGCGTGAAGTGAGTTTATTGGCCTAATACGCCGCCACGCCCGATCTTAGACGGAAAGCCAAATACGGAGGTTTTCATGTCTTCTGCCTTTAGACTTAGCTTAAACAGCGTGGTTTTTCTGTTGGCTACGCAGTTTTTGGCGACGCCCGGTTATGCGCAGGCCATTTATGTCGGATCAATGAGCTTCATCGCGGCAGGCGGCAAGCAACCAAGCTTGCACAAACACGGTCAAATCAAGATCAAGCGGTATTACCTGGCCCCAAAAGCCAAGGTACGCCCCAAGGTTCATCGCAAAAGATCACGACCAACCCTTGGCAACTACACACCAAAGCGGCGCGTGTTCGGGCATATTCCCTACACGTCGATCAAGCGGCACAAATTAAAACCGCATCGGTTCAAATACCCCTACCGTTTCAAGAAGTACTGACCCACCGCGAAACGCGCGCCAACAGGCATATCGGTAGATACAGGCAAGAAAAAGCCGCCATGAAAGGCGGCGGCAAATGCAAAATGGTGCAGGCGGCCCGGTCTTGGACCGCCTGCGAATAGCTTATTGAGTAACCGGGTTACAGACAGTCTGGCCTGCTTCGGTTGTCGCCAGCTCATACCCACCTGGGCAGCTGGGGGTGCCGGCTTTGTCATAGCTGGGCTGGACGTATACAGGTGTCGGTTCTTCCTGCTGCGCGCAGGCAGTCAGGATCAGAGCAAATGCGCCAACGGCAGCGAGTTTCAGTTTCATGTCCGTCAATCCTCTATTACTTTTCTGATATTGCCCAACTTTTCGGGGCCGTATTCAGAATACGGGTAGAACCTCGATCTGGCAACTGAATCGATCACGACTTTGTGAGTCAGGGCGATTCCATGCCAGTTTTGCCTTTAGGAAAAGCAATTTACTGGGTCGAACCTACCTTTTTGACTGCACTGCTCTAAAGTGTGTCACAACATCAGCCAAAGACGGAGAAGCCACATGTCAGACGCCCCAAGCATTGCCCAGAAATCGCCGATTCCGGTCGAGGTTGTCGAAGGGAAGACCTATTTTTGGTGCTCATGTGGAAAGTCTTCTCGACAACCGTTTTGTGATGGATCCCACAAGGGCAGTGCGTTTGAACCCGTGAAATATACGGCGGATACCAGTAAAAAGGTCTTCTTTTGCGGCTGCAAACACAGCGCGAAACGACCTTTGTGCGACGGCAGCCACAGTAAGCTGTGATCAGGTTTTCAAACCATTCAAGGTGTTGGCATTTGCACAAAAATCCGGGGCGCTGTTGGCCAGCATCTGCTGCTCGGCCAGCCACAATGCACATTGGCCCTCGCAATTTGAAGCCCGGCACCTTGTGACAAGTTCCGAATAACCTTCTGGCGTCAGGCGACCGTCCGCCATTGCCTCGGTCAGTGAAATGCCCATGCATCGCGAGACAGATCGCGTCAGCCAAAAGTGCTTTTCAATCTCACCCAAGGGAACCTGTGCCATCATGCGTCCT
The DNA here is from genome assembly GCF_013110775.1 of Ruegeria sp. HKCCD7296. Taxonomy (NCBI): domain Bacteria; kingdom Pseudomonadati; phylum Pseudomonadota; class Alphaproteobacteria; order Rhodobacterales; family Roseobacteraceae; genus Ruegeria; species Ruegeria sp. HKCCD7296. Next base: position 35,424 of record NZ_WVRF01000008.1, on the reverse strand, counting down.
CCAATTGCTGCGCTTTCAGTGCAGCGAATCGGTCCCGGTTAGGGCAGGTACTAGGCGCTTGATCGACTTGGTCCCGCTGCTCCAGCCACTCTGGGCAATCATGCGCCCAAGCACAGCCACGGCATTGTTGTACGATCTCAGCCCATTCTTCGTGGTTCAGATGGCCCTTGCGATAAGCCCCGACCAGGTCTGTGCCGGTGGCTTGCCCCATCCGCAGCACAAGCCGCAAATGAGTCATGATGTTGCCCAGACGTGACATGGCATGACCTCCGGGTTAAGGCATGAGTTTATGGAGCAATTCCTGGTTTCGGCAGTATTCGGGCGCCCGCCGCGCGGTTGTGGCCTGGCTCAACAGAGACCGGCAGTGTTGCGGGTTTGGGCAGTCGGTGCATCTTAGGACTGCTTCGGAAATCTGATCCACGGAAACCGAACCGCCAATGGCCGCTTCTTCAAGGTCGATGTCCAGCATTCTGGCCATATCGTCCACCAAACCGGCGTGCAGCCTCAAGGTGTTTCGAGTGGGCATGGTGTTTTCCTTTCCCTTTCGCGCTTTGCCAAAAAGGGTAGTAGAATTGCACCTTGAAACATTGACACAGGTCAAGATTGGACGCCGATGTGATCCAGATAGGCCCGGGTGGCATCCTGAACCCGGCGAAATCGATCCCCGCCCAGCTTCTTGCCGCCATACCACCGCGTGACGATGATCACGTGGTTCTGCAGGCCTGCCCGTTCGATCATACGCAGGATCACCATTCCAGCCCCGCTTTCCCCATCATCTGCCTTGAGCGCACCGGTCGGCAGAGTTGCCGCCCAGGTGTTGTGGGTTGCCTTGGCATAGCTTTTGTCCGACTTCAGGTCATCCAGCACGGCATCGATTTCAGCCCGAGATGCCACGGGCGCCCCTGAAACCGCATATTTCGAGCCTCGGTCTGTCAAGATCATCCCCAAACGCACAAGATCGGTCATTGTGTCAGGCCCAGCTTTGCCGCGGTTTCGATCACAATCTGAACACGCTGTGCATTTGGCGGGTGGGTTCCTAGGAACGTGTCGCCGGGATCTGGAATTCGTTCAAAGAACTTTGCCCCAATCAGAGGATTATACCCAGCATTATAGGTTATGATCGTACCCAACTGGTCTGCCTCTAGCTCGAAATCCTTCACGTAAGCCTGAATGCCGACCTTGGCCCCCTGCTTTTGCGCCGCTTCTATGGCCGCTGCATCGCCGCCGCGCAATTGCTCGCGCCTGCCAAACTCCGCGGCGCTGGCGCTGGCGTTTTCGCTTTGCCGGGCGATATGCCCCAGCACGTGATGGGCCGCTTCGTGGCCCATAACAAAGGCAAGTTCATCGGCGTTTTGCGCGGATCGGATCATAGACTGAGTGAAGATGATTACCGGCTGCCCATTCTCATCGAGTGTTTGGAACGCGTTGGCCTGCGCGCGCGGGTTAAGATCAACAAATATCCTGAACTCGCAATTCTTTCGTCCGGGTTGCTTTAGGCATTGATTACGCGCCTCGGCGCCGATGGCCTGACTGACCTGCTGAAAGGTCTGAACCTCGGCACGGGAACCAGGCTCGTCCCTCAGCCAATCTTCGGATGTTTGCACACGCAGTGTATCCTGCGCACAGGCCGCAAGCAGCAGGGACAACAGTAAAACAAAGCATCTGCGCATGGTGTTTCCTTTGGGCCATTCGGGCCGTCATTTCAACATAGTATGCCCCTTCAGCCGATGCCACAGCCCACAGCGGAAGGAACGGCTTGCATTGCATCCCGGTGGCTTGCACTGTGGTCACATGTTTTCGATTGAGCATGAATTCGACTCGACGGTCATTACGCTTGTGGACGAAGGTGAGAAACCTTTGCAGGAAGATGTCGTGATCAACAATTTCGCTGAATGTGTCACGCTGGAGCAGCTGGATCCACGCACCGAACAGGTTCAAAAGATCACGCTGTCACCGGAACAGGTACGTGACCTAGCTGCCGCGCTGGACTTGCCCGAAGGCGTTTATCAGATTCGCGAAACCGGACCTCAGGGGTCATAGACAAAGACCTTATTGCGCGCGGTCTGCCCCTGTTGCAGTCTCAACGTTGAAGGCGCAGCGCCAAGACAGCTGGCAAGCAACTGCAGAACCGCCTGGTTGGCTTTGCCGTGCTCGGGCGCAGCGGTCACGAATACCCTGATCTGATCATCTTCGCTGATCACCCGATCCCGCGCTGCCTTGGGCGTCACCTTCACGTTCAATGTTGCCCCGGCCTGTGCGAGCGACTTGAGATCAGGCAAGTCACGCAGGTTGGATTTCGCCATTGTCATCCCTTTTTCTTCAAAGTCTTGCATGACGGGCACCAGAATGAAAATGATCCACGCAACGCATCGGCGCACCCTTGAAACAGGCGAGTTGCCGACCAACATACAACGTCGTGATGTAAAGAAGGTTAACATATGTCCCTGAAGAACCCCGCCGCTCTGGAGTTTTTACAGGCGCGCCGGTCCCGGCCCGCCAAAACACTGATTGCACCGGCCCCGACACGGGACGAACTGCTGCCTCTGCTGACCGCCGCCGCGCGCAGCCCCGATCATGGCAAACTTGAGCCCTGGCGCTTTGTCGTTTTGGAAAAAGGTGCCATGTCACGCCTGGCGGCAATGACCGAGGCGTGTGGTCAAAAGCTGGGCAAAAGCAGCGAAGACATCGCCAAGGCACGCAGCCAGTTTGATATGGGGCACTTGGCGGTGGCCGTGATTGAAGTGCAAAAACCGTCCGAAAAAATCCCCGCTATTGAGCAAACCTATTCGGCTGGCGCAGTCTGTCTGGCCCTGCTGAATGCTGCGCTGGCGGCAGGTTGGGGCGCAAACTGGCTGTCTGGCTGGCAAACGCATGACCGCGACTTCTGCGCTGAAGCCTTTGGACTTGCCGAGAATGAACGTGTGGCCGGGCTGATCCATATCGCGACCGAAGGATCGGTACCGCCCGAACGTCCCCGACCCGACGTGGCTGCTTTGACGGAATGGATCACCGAATGATCATCCTGAATGCCTTTTTCAACGCACTCGGACAGATCGGCGATCCGAAGTTCCGGGGTGTTCTGCTGCGCGGCGTTGGTTTGACGATCCTGCTCCTGATTGCCGCCTGCGCTGGGGCGATCTGGTTGATCAACTGGTTGTCCGGAAATGAAATTTCCCTGCCCTTCATCGGCGCTGTGCCCTGGCTGAACGACGTTTTGAATTATTCCGGCATCGTATTGGTCCTGATTCTGCCGGTTTTCCTGATGGTACCTGTGGCCTCGGCGATCACCTCGATTTTTCTGGATGAGGTGGCACAGGCGGTCGAGGACAAGCATTTTCCATCCCTGCAGCCCGCACGGCGTATTCCGGTGTCGGAGGCGGTACTTGACGGTCTCAGCTTTCTTGGCGTGCTCATTGTCGCCAACCTGCTGGCGCTGATCCTCTATGCAATTTTCACACCGCTCGCGCCCTTTATCTTCTGGGCGATGAACGGGTTCCTGCTGGGTCGAGAGTATTTCACGCTGGCCGCTATTCGCAGGGTCGGGCGCGACGGAGCGCGCAAGCTACGTGCCAAACATGCAACAACCATCTGGGTGGCAGGCACCTTGATGGCAATTCCACTGTCCGTACCGCTGGTCAATCTGGTGATTCCAATTATAGGTGCAGCCACGTTCACCCACATTTATCACGCGGTGTCAGGCCCAAGGGCCTGACATTGGGTCAGCGGGGCTCTAGCTGGTTCAACCAGTCGAAATCCCGGACCGAGATCAATCCCGATAAAATAATACCCGCAATGATGGCCCACAAAACCACGGAAATGCCGGTTGTGATCCACATCTTTTTCTTCATGTGGTGCACTTCCGGCGCGCCAGCATGGGTGCCAGGGACAATATCACCCAGATCGCCTTGTGTTTTTATGCGAACGGGCAGAACGATCAGCAGCGTCAGAAACCAGATGACTGCGAAAAGTACAAGTGCGGCAGTAATGGTCATTTCAAACCCTCCGGGGTTTGGGGTGTTACACCTGCTCCAGCTCGACGAGGCAGCCGTTGAAATCCTTGGGATGCAGGAACAGCACGGGCTTGCCATGCGCACCGATCTTGGGCTCGCCTGATCCCAGAACACGGGCACCTGTTTCTTTCAGGTGGTCGCGCGCTGCGATAATGTCTTCGACCTCGTAACACACATGATGGATGCCGCCGGCAGGGTTCTTTTCCAGAAACCCGTTTATCGGGCTGTCATCACCCAGCGGGTAAAGCAGCTCGATCTTGGTATTGGGCAATTCGATAAACACAACCGTGACACCGTGATCCGGCTCATCTTGCGGTGCGCCGACCTTGGCGCCCAGTGCATTGCGGTATTGCTCGGACGCCGCCTCAAGATCCGGTACGGCGATGGCGACGTGGTTCAGGCGTCCAATCATGTCTCACTCCTATGTCCTGCTTTTCATGGGTTATGGGGGCTGTTTCGTGAAAGGACAAGTGCGCCAAATCGCGCGTTAACGTCGTGTTAGCCAGAAGTTCCTAGCGTGAAGCATCTGCTGGATAGGAGAGCTGCCATGGACGATTCGGGCCTACTTGCCACCACCACCGTCACGCCCACCGCAACGCGGCCTTTGCTGGGTCAGACCATTTTGGTTGTTGAAGACAGCCGCTACGCTTGCGACGCGATCCGCCTGATGTGCCTGCACAGCGGTGCACGCATTCGCCGCGCGGATTGTTTGAAATCGGCCCGACGACACCTTCAGATCTATCGCCCCTCGGTCATACTTATCGATATGGGCCTTCCAGATGGGTGCGGGGCCGACCTAATTTCTGAGCTGGCCGAAGCAACACCCCGTATCGGTGTCATTATGGGCCTGTCAGGCAACGATACCTACGAAAGTAGCGCTCTGGCCGCCGGAGCAGACGGGTTTTTGTCCAAGCCGATCAAATCAATGGCTTATTTTCAGAAATCCATTCTGGAACGCCTACCCGAAGACCGGCGACCAAGCGGCTTACATGCGATCCGGGATGAGGTTATCGAACCTGATCCAATGGCCTATCAGGACGACATGGCCCATATCGCCGATGTTCTGACAGGACCCAACGACCATCACACTCTGGATTATGCCGCCCAATTCCTGCAGGGCGTCGCACGGGAAGCCGGGGATAACCCTCTGGCAGAAGCTGCGCGTAAACTTGCTTGGTCCCGCGCAAACGGCGCGCCCTTTACCGTACAGGCGGCGCAAGTCGCTGGGATGGTTCAGTCTCGCCTGGAACAGCGAGAGGCGATCTGAAAATGGTGACGGCCTACTTCATAACCGCAACGCTCGTGTGCCTTTGGGCATATCTTCAGACACGTCATGCTGCCCGCAGTATTCGGGTCAACCGAGATCATCTGGAAAACCCACTGGACTAACAGACGGAACGTTTCCAATCGCCAAACGAAAACCGCCCGCTTGATGCGGGCGATTTTTCTTAGTCCTGAGGGATAATGCGTAGACCAAGCTCCATCAACTGATCCGAAGTAGGATCAGAGGGCGCATCCATCATCAGATCTTCGGCACGCTGGTTCATCGGGAACATCATGACTTCGCGGATATTGGCTTCGTCCGCCAACAGCATGACAATCCGGTCAATGCCCGCAGCACAGCCACCGTGCGGCGGTGCGCCGTAGTGGAAAGCGTTGAACAGAGCGCCGAAGCGGGATTTGACCTCATCCTCGCCGTACCCCGCCAGTTCAAAGGCTTTCAGCATGATTTCAGGCTTGTGGTTCCGGATCGCGCCGGACACCAGCTCGTACCCGTTACAGGCCAGATCGTACTGGTATCCGCGCACGTCCAGAGGATCACCATTCAGCGCATCCATGCCACCCTGCGGCATCGAGAACGGGTTATGTTCAAAATCGATCGCGCCGGTTTCTTCGTCCTGCTCGTAGATCGGGAAATCCACGATCCAGGCAAAAGCAAAGCGGTCTTTCTCGGTCAGGTTCAGTTCTTCACCGATCACATCGCGCGCTTTGCCAGCGACCTTTTCGAAGGCTTTCGGCTTGCCACCCAGGAAGAACGCGGCATCGCCCACGCCTAAACCCAGTTGCTGACGGATCGCTTCTGTACGCTCGGGGCCGATGTTCTTGGCCAGAGGACCAGCGGCTTCCATGCCTTCGCCCTGATCGCGCCAGAAGATATACCCCATCCCCGGCAGACCCTCTTTCTGGGCGAACGCGTTCATGCGGTCACAGAATTTACGGCTGCCGCCGGTCGGAGCGGGGATGGCGCGGATTTCGGTGCCGTCCTGCTCCAACAGTTTTGCGAAGATTGCAAAACCAGACCCGCGGAAGTGGTCCGAGACCACTTGCATTTTAATGGGGTTCCGCAGGTCGGGCTTGTCGGTGCCGTACCACAGCGCTGCGTCCTTGTAGGAAATCTGCGGCCACTCCTGATCGACTTTGCGGCCGCCTCCGAACTCTTCAAACACGCCGGTCAGAACGGGCTGGATCGTGTCGAACACATCCTGCTGCTCGACAAAGGACATCTCAAGATCCAGCTGGTAGAAATCGGTGGGCGAGCGGTCTGCGCGCGGGTCTTCGTCACGGAAGCAGGGCGCGATCTGGAAATACTTGTCGAAACCCGACACCATGATCAGCTGTTTGAACTGCTGCGGGGCCTGCGGCAGGGCGTAGAATTTGCCGGGATGCAGACGCGACGGTACCAGAAAGTCACGCGCGCCTTCGGGCGAGGATGCAGTGATGATCGGCGTCTGATACTCGCGGAAGCCCTGATCCCACATACGTTTACGCATGGATGCCACAACATCCGAACGCAGGGTCATGTTGCGCTGCATCGCCTCGCGGCGCAGGTCCAGATAGCGATAGCGCAGGCGCGTTTCCTCGGGGTATTCCTGATCGCCAAACACCATCAGCGGCAGTTCGTCGGCCGCACCCAGAACCTCTAGCTCTCGCACGTAAACCTCGATCTCACCGGTCGGCAGTTTCGGGTTCACCAATTCGACATCGCGCGCCTTGACGGTGCCATCAATGCGAATACACCACTCGGACCGGACCTTCTCCAGCTCGGCAAAGGCCGCGCTGTCGCCGTCGCACAGAACCTGAGTTACCCCGAAATGGTCGCGCAGGTCGATGAACAGCACGCCGCCGTGATCTCGAACCCGATGCACCCATCCGGACAGGCGGACAGTTTCACCGACATTTGCGGCGGTCAGAGCGGCGCAGGTGTGGCTGCGATAGGCGTGCATGGATCATATCCCTTCGGGCGCAGAATTCGTCGCGCCGATACACCCTGTCAGGCCCGGAAAGTCAAGGCGGGTCGCCTCGTCAAAACGGCCTTTGCACGTTGCCCGAGTAGAAATAGACACCCAGCCCAACCGCAAAGATGATATTGCCCGCAATCGCGTGCAGCAGAACTGCGTAGAAGAATGAGCCGCGCTGCCGGTAAGCCCATGTAAACAGAAGCCCGCCCGCTAAGGTCATGAAGGCAACAATCCAGCTCCAATACATAAGATGCGCGAACGAGAATATCGCCGCATTCAGCAGATAGGCCGCGCGCCCCTTTGGCAGGATCGCGTGGTACCGGCGAAAGAACAGAGGGCGGAACAACAGCTCTTGCGGCAAAGCCGACAAAAGCGGATAGCCAACCCAGATGAAGGCCAGCATATCAGGCCGATGGATTGCCAAGAAAAACGCGGCGTCCGGGCGCGTCATCTGGATTAGCCCTACGCAGAAAACCGTCACTACTACGGTGAACAGCAACACCTCGCGCAAAGACCAATTGGCCCATTCATAACGCAGTTCGGCCCAGTGAAAGCCAGGTGTCTGATGCAGCAAAACGATGCCCAGCCCGGTCAGCGCGAACAGCGCCGGAAACATCCAGTTAGGCGGAAAGAGTACGGCAATCAACAGTGGCAGTCCGATATAGAAAAGGCCAAATTCCAGCCTCAGCCGCGGCAGCGCAACCGGCGGTCCGATCATCGTGCTGTCTTTAGTCACGTGTCTATCAGCTCCACCCGGATCAGCCCGCGCAATGAATTGCCTACATAAACAGTTTGCGCGTTTTTCAGGTCGGTCAAGGTCAGCACGGCCTCGGTCACTGTTTCTTTATCCAGCAGTTCTTCGCGCAAAATGCCCGGCAACAGCCCGCAGGACAGCGTAGGTGTCTGGAACCGACCATCGGGCATCTTGGCAAACAGGTTCGTGATCGTCCCCTCGCACAGCTCGCCTAGTTCGTTCAGGAACAGCAACTCATCTATACCTGCCGGCAGAGCCGCCCGTGCCGAGTCGTAAAGCGCACGGTGGGTGGTCTTGTGCCGCAACCAAAGGTCGTTGGACGCCAAACGGTTCTCGGATACGGCCACGCGCCAAACCGGTGGATTCTCAGCCAAGGCACCAATGGTCAAGTCAAACGCACCAGCAGAGTCCAGCGTCAATCGGCAGCGCAGCGCGGTTTCGCCTTTTGCGGCGGTCAGCGCGGCTACGGCTTCTTCCAAGTCAAAAGGAAACCCAAAGACCCGTGCCGTGCGGGCCATACGAGCCAGATGGCGGCCCTGCCGCACGAATCCCTCGTCTGGCCGGAAGGCCAGGGTTTCGATCAGGCGGAAATCAGGCTCATTTGCCGGGCAAAGCGGGCTTTCCATAGCGCCTCCTCGTATTCTGAAGGGGCAGTACTGTCCCAAACGAGGCCACCACCCACATTCAGCGTGGCGCGATCATCCTCAAGCATCAGGGTGCGGATAGCCACGTTGAACTCGGACCGGCCATCCGGCGCGGCCCATCCAATGGTGCCACAATAGATGTCTCGCGGCCAGGGTTCCAGCTCGGCCAGAATTTCCATCGCGCGTATCTTGGGGGCGCCTGTAATCGATCCGCACGGGAACAACGCTGTCAGAATCTCACCCAGCCCCACGTATTTGTGCAACTGAGCACGCACCAGAGAGACCATCTGGTGCACAGTGGCGTAGGTCTCGACCTTGAACAGCTCGGGCACATGCACCGATCCGGGAAGCGCCACGCGGCTGATATCGTTGCGCAGCAGATCAACGATCATCAGATTCTCGGCACGGTTCTTTTCATCCGAGGTCAGAAAGGCCCGACGCAGTGCGTCTTCTTCCAGGTCATCGCTGCGCGGCTGTGTGCCCTTCATCGGACGGGTTTCAATCTTGCCACCTTCGTCCGTGCGGAAGAACAGTTCGGGCGACCGGCTGAGCAGATCCGGCAACCCGTCCTGCTGCACCAGCGCGCCATGCCCCACCGGTTGCCCGGCGACCAGCGCCGCATAAAGCGATTCACTTTCGCCTGAAACCGTCAGGTCAATGGGAAAGGTCAGGTTGGCCTGATAGATATCGCCTGCGCCGATAGCATCGTGCACGGCGCGGAATGCCTGAGTATAGCGCGCCTCATCCCAGCGCGGTTGAAAGTCGCTGACCTCGCCGCTGGACATTGGCAACGCTGCGCGATCCGGCGCGTCGTACACCCCAAAGCACAGCAAAGGCAGACGGCGGTCCTTGGGCAACAGGTTCAGCAGCCGGGGTTCCAACGCGTAACCAAGCTCATAGCTCGCATAGCCCGCCACCCAGGCACCGTTCACGCGCGCCTCATCCAGCGCCGCCAGAGCCTGGGGCACCTCTTCCGCCACATCCGCGCGGATGATCTGAGACGGGCGCTGAAACCGGGTGCCACGCCCGGCCGGTCCCTGATCGAAACGAATACGCACTTGCATCCTCAATTGCCGTAAGGGGCCGTATAGAGGATACTCCGCCAAGTGAAAGAGGGGAAAGCGGCAATTTCGCCCCTGTTTCCGATACCCCTTGAACCTTTTTGCGCGGTCCCTATAACGCAGGACAATTTGGGCACTGGGGCGGTGCCCTGACTCGCGGACAATCGAAGGAACAAGGCCAATGCCGAGAAGAACCGACATCCAGTCGATCATGATCATCGGGGCGGGCCCCATTGTTATCGGCCAGGCCTGCGAATTCGACTACTCCGGCGCTCAGGCGTGTAAAGCCCTGCGCGAGGAAGGCTACCGGGTCATTCTGGTGAATTCGAACCCTGCGACGATCATGACCGATCCCGGTCTGGCAGATGCCACCTATATCGAACCGATCACCCCCGAAGTTGTCGCTAAGATCATCGAAAAGGAACGCCCTGATGCTCTGCTGCCCACCATGGGTGGTCAGACCGGCCTGAACACATCGCTCGCACTGGAAGAGATGGGTGTGCTGGACAAGTTTGGTGTCGAGATGATCGGCGCCAAGCGTGACGCCATCGAAATGGCCGAAGACCGCAAACTGTTCCGCGAGGCAATGGACCGGCTGGGTCTTGAGAACCCCAAAGCGACGATCGTGACCGCACCTAAGAAAGAAGACGGTTCTGCCGATCTGGAGGCAGGTGTGCAAATGGCGCTGGACGAGCTGGAAGAGATCGGCTTGCCCGCGATCATCCGCCCTGCCTTTACCTTGGGCGGCACAGGTGGCGGTGTGGCCTATAACCGCGAGGATTACATCCATTTCTGCCGTTCGGGCATGGACGCCTCGCCGGTGAACCAAATTCTTGTCGATGAAAGCCTACTGGGCTGGAAAGAGTATGAGATGGAGGTGGTGCGCGACACCGCTGACAACGCCATCATCGTTTGCTCCATCGAAAACGTCGATCCGATGGGTGTGCATACCGGTGACTCGATCACCGTGGCCCCTGCCCTGACGCTGACCGACAAGGAATACCAGATCATGCGCAACGGCTCGATCGCCGTTCTGCGCGAGATTGGGGTCGAGACCGGCGGGTCGAACGTGCAATGGGCGATCAACCCTGATGACGGCCGCATGGTCGTAATCGAGATGAACCCGCGCGTGTCACGCTCTTCGGCGCTGGCGTCCAAGGCAACCGGTTTCCCGATTGCCAAGATCGCCGCGAAGCTGGCCGTCGGATATACTCTGGACGAGTTGGACAATGACATCACCAAGGTTACGCCAGCGTCGTTCGAGCCGACAATCGACTATGTCGTTACCAAGATCCCGAAATTCGCGTTCGAGAAGTTCCCGGGGTCCGAGCCCTACCTGACCACCGCCATGAAATCGGTGGGTGAAGCGATGTCCATCGGTCGCACCATCCACGAATCGATGCAAAAGGCGCTGGCTTCGATGGAATCAGGCCTGACAGGCTTTGACGAGATCGAAATCCCCGGCCTGAACGTGGGCGTGTGGGAGGAAGCCGACGACAAAGCCGCTGTGATCAAGGCGATCAGCCAGCAAACGCCAGACCGTCTGCGCACCATTGCACAAGCGATGCGTCATGGTCTGACTGACGACGAGATTTTCGGTGTGACCAAGTTCGACCCCTGGTTCTTGGCCCGCATCCGCGAGATCATTGACGCCGAGCGTCAGGTTCGCAGGGACGGCCTGCCCGTCACCGAAGACGGTATCCGCAAGCTGAAAATGCTGGGCTTCACCGATGCCCGTTTGGGCAATCTGACCGGCCGTGACGAAGACAACGTCCGCCGCGCCCGCCGCAATCTGGGCGTCAACGCCGTGTTCAAACGCATCGACACCTGCGCCGCCGAATTCGAAGCTCAGACGCCTTACATGTACTCGACCTATGAGGCCCCGATGATGGGCGAGGTCGAATGCGAAGCTCGCCCGAGCGACCGTAAAAAGGTCGTCATTCTCGGCGGCGGCCCGAACCGTATCGGTCAGGGTATCGAGTTCGATTATTGCTGTTGTCACGCCTGTTTCGCGCTGACCGAGGCGGGCTATGAAACCATCATGGTCAACTGCAACCCCGAGACGGTCTCGACCGACTATGACACCTCGGACCGTCTGTATTTCGAGCCTCTGACGTTTGAGCACGTCATGGAAATCCTGACCAAAGAGCAGGAAAACGGCACGCTGCACGGTGTGATCGTTCAGTTCGGTGGTCAAACCCCGCTAAAACTGGCGAACGCGCTTGAGGCTGAAGGTATTCCGATTCTTGGCACCACCCCGGACGCCATCGACCTGGCCGAAGACCGCGAACGGTTCCAGGCGCTGGTCAACGAACTGGGCCTGAAGCAGCCCAAGAACGGCATCGCGGCGACTGACGAACAAGCGCTCGATATCGCTGAAGAAATCGGCTTCCCACTGGTCATTCGCCCCTCTTATGTCTTGGGTGGCCGAGCGATGGAAATCGTCCGCGATATGGATCAGCTGAAACGGTACATCAACGAGGCCGTAGTGGTTTCGGGTGACAGCCCCGTTCTGCTCGACAGTTATCTGGCTGGCGCGGTGGAGCTGGATGTCGACGCGCTGTGCGACGGTACTGACGTCCACGTCGCCGGCATCATGCAGCACATCGAAGAGGCAGGCGTTCACTCGGGTGACTCCGCCTGTTCACTGCCGCCCTATTCGCTGTCCAAAGAGATTATCGACCAGATCAAGGATCAGGCGTTCAAGCTGGCCAAAGCGTTGAACGTTGTTGGTCTGATGAATGTGCAGTTCGCGATCAAAGACGATGAGATCTATCTGATCGAAGTGAACCCGCGCGCTTCACGCACCGTGCCATTTGTCGCCAAGGCGACCGACAGCGCGATTGCCTCGATCGCAGCGCGCGTCATGGCAGGTGAGAAACTGGCCAACTTCCCGATGCGCCCTGCCTACAAGGAAGGTCAGGACACCAAGATCGCCGACCAGATGACGCTGGCCGACCCGGATATGCCGTGGTTCTCGGTGAAAGAGGCTGTGATGCCCTTCGCTCGCTTCCCTGGCGTAGACACCATTTTGGGCCCGGAAATGCGTTCGACCGGTGAAGTCATGGGCTGGGACCGCGACTTCCCGCGCGCTTTCCTGAAGGCGCAGATGGGCGCGGGGATGGTGCTGCCGTCGTCGGGCCGTGCGTTCATTTCAATCAAGGATGCCGACAAGGGCTACGCCATGCAGGAAGCGGCGCAGGTTCTGGTGGATCAGGGCTTTACCCTGGTGGCCACGCGTGGCACCCAAAGCTGGCTGGACGAGCAAGGCGTTGCCTGTGACGTTGTGAACAAGGTCTACGAAGGCCGCCCGGACGTTGTGGACATGCTGAAAGACGGTCAGGTGCAGTTGGTGATGAACACCACCGAAGGCGCGCAGGCGGTCGAAGACAGCAAGGCCATCCGGTCCATCGCGCTATATGACAAGATCCCTTATTTCACCACCGCCGCCGGAGCGAACGCCGCTGCGCTTGCGATCAAGGCGCAGGCCGAAGGGGATGTAGAGGTAAAGTCGCTGCAGGGCTGAAACTGCCCTGCGCACCCAGCCCTCACACGTTCAAAAACTTCAGCGCGTCAGCTTCGATCGAGTTTGTGCGGTTGGTCCAGCCTTTGCCGAATTTCGGGAAATGGGGCAGGCTCTGATAGTAGTTCAGCCGCAGTTCGCTAAAGCGTCGAATGATATGGGCGGGATCCACGGCCTTGACTGCGGCAAGCGTTATTGGGCCAACTTGGCCATCCTGTGCCACACCGACGATTCGCTGCAAGAGTTTGCCGGATCGGCTTGTTCCCGCATTCACGCCAAAGTCGAACGCAACCAGATCAACGCCCGCCGGAAGATCGTCGCAACTGAGTGCGTTCCAGTAGTTTGCCCGGTATATTTGTTTGGCTTCTTCGACGCTGAGATCCTTTACGTCTTTCTTGGTAATCGGTGCCTTCCGCCAGGATTTCAAAGTATCGAATGTAATGCCCATGTTCGTGGCGCCGCCGGGGTCGTCCGGATCATCGACATAGCCGCCTTCTTTGCTGAGGATGATATCCACGCAGCGGGGAAAATTGTTTTCATTGGCAAACTTCTTCTCTTCCTGCGGCGCAATCACGGTTGGAACTGCCGCGGGCTGATTTGACTTGACCGTATTGACCAGCATCCGGGTGCGCTGTTCTTCTGCTTCGAACTGCTGAGCCTGGGCCTTGAAGTTGTTGATGTCCTTCTGCTTGGACCCTTGCGACGACCCCAGCCAGAAACTGACAACCGTGGCAAAAGCAGCGGTGAGCGCGCCGATCACAATGTTGATTATCTGAAACAGGCGTTCCCCGAATGGGTTATCGGGCCCGCTACTGAACGCTGGCAGGTTCTTTCCCATCAGCAAAAGTCCAAGCACGACAAAGAAGCCCAGAATTATGACGATGGAAATTATGGGTTGCGCCCAGGCCAGCTTGCTTCCGGTTTCTGCAAGTTGGGCGAACCGCCCGCGCGCGTCCTGCGTATCTGCGATTTCCTCTTTGAACACGTTAAATTGCTGCTGCTGATCTTCTTTGTTTGCATCAAGCTTGGCTTGCATAACGCTCAGCGCATGAGTCTGGTTCTTCTCCAGTTGCGCAAGCTCGAAAGCGCGTTGCTCAGCTTCTTCTTTTGCCGCGATCTCGGCAAGCTTCATCCGCAGGTCTGCAGCAATTTGCGGATCCTTGGCCAGAATGTCCGCAACTTCTTCCGGGTCTTCTTTCTTTGTGGTTTCCTTGACTGCACTGATTACTGCGTCTGACACGGTATCAACTGACTGCCTGTGCTTCGCACTCAGCACAGATTTCAGGATTTCGGGCAGGATGTTGGACGCTAAAACGATTAAAGGGCTCATACCAAAACTTCCCCCAAAGTATGTGAATAAACTTATAAAAGGGAACTATAACACAACCGCGCGAAAAAGTCGCTTTCCAGCGCATGTTTACCCCGAATGCGCAGGTCCCAGACAATCTGCGGGGCTGGTCGCCTACCGGCTTCAAGTTGCAAACCCGCGTGGTTCAGGCGGCCTTGCCCAAAACCAACGTGTGGCTTTGGGCATGGACCAGATTATGCAGATTTAGGCCACGACGGTTTCCGATTTTGCCTCTTCCCGCTTAAAGAAAAGCAGGTAGAACACCGGCGCGGCGACCATGGTCAGGGCGGTGGCAAAGGCCAAACCGCCCATGATCGTCACCGCCATCGACACAAAGAACGCATCCGTCAGCAGCGGCGCCATGCCCAGAATGGTGGTGACCGCCGCCAGCATCACGGGGCGCAAACGGGATACCGACGCATCAACGATAGACTCGCGTAGGGGTTTGCCCGTGGCGCGGACAAGGTCAATCTCTTCCACCAAAACAATGCCGTTCTTGATCAGCATGCCCGACAGGCTGAGCAGGCCAAGAAGTGCGGTAAACGTAAAGGGCAAGCCGGTTCCCAACAGGCCAATCACCACGCCATTCACCGACATCGGCACCAGCAGCCAGATGATGATCGGCTGGCGGATTGCGTTGAACAGCAGGACCGAGATCAGCACCATGATCAGCAGGCTCAGCGGCAATTGCTTGCCCAGGCTTTCCTGCGCATCGCGTGAGTTTTCAAACTCCCCGCCCCATTCCATCTTGTATCCGGGGGGCAGCTCGATAGCCTCGATGGCGTCGCGGATTTCGGCATGGACCTGCGCGGCCGTCAGGTCGGGTGGGATGTCCGCGCCGACTGTGATGGTCAGAACCCGGTCACGACGATGCACCAGTGTATTGAGCGATTTGTACTCGAAGCCGTCGACCATCTGTTCGATGGGCACAAACTTCTCGGACTGATCCGAATACACCACCTGATCGACGATTGAATAATCCCCATCCGCCGGTCGGCGCAGGATGATCGGGATCAAACGGTCTCGTTCACGCAACACACCACCCGTGATGCCGTCGGTCGAGAATTGCAGCGTGGCGGCGATATCTTCGCGCGTGACACCTGCGGTCTGCGCCCGTTCCGTGGCATAGATCGGCTGCACCGCCAACTCTTGTTCACGCCAGTCGTGGTGAACAAGCAGCGCGTTGGGCGACGCCGCTGCCATACGCTGAACCGCCTCGTCGGCAAGCTGACGCAAAACAACCGGGTCACTGCCCGAGAACCGGGCCTGAATCGGGTCTCCACCACCGGGGCCAAAGACCAGACGCTTTGTGCCGAACTCACCTTCGGGGAACTCAACAGACCCGAACGCTTCCAGATCCGCTTGCAATGCCGGGATGTCATTCAGGCTTTCGGTGCGAATGATCATATGCCCATAACTCGGGTTCGGTTTCTCCGCCGAATAGGTCAGCATGAAACGTGTGGCTCCCTGTCCAACGAAAGTTGTGACGGAAACCACGTCTTCGCGTTCAGCCAACCATTCTTCGAACACCGCCATATCCTTTGCCGTACGCGCAATCGGTGTGCCCTGAGGCAGCTTGTAATGGACAAAGAACAAAGGCGTGTTCGAGTTGGGAAAGAACTGCTGTTTCATCAGCCCAAACCCGGCGTAACACACCACCGTTACTCCAATGAGACCTGCGACAACCAGCCAGCGGAAGCGCAGCGCAAATCGTAGGATCGCGCCGTAGACGCGGAACAGAATGCCTCCGTAAGCATCAATTTCACCTTCTTTGCCTTGCTTGAAGAAGTAGTGCCCAAGCAAAGGTGTCACGGTGATAGCCAGTATCCAGCTAAGCAGCAGCGAAATGCCGATCACCGCAAACAGCGAGAACAGAAATTCACCCGTTGCATCCGGGCTGAGGCCGATCCCTGCAAAGGCCATGATACCGATTACGGTGGCCCCCAGCAGCGGGATCTGGGTTTTCGATGCAACATCTTCGGCAGCATCGCGCGAGGATTTACCGCGCAACATCGCGATTTGCATCCCTTCGGCCACCACGATGGCGTTGTCCACCAGCATCCCCATGGCGATTATCAAGGCCCCAAGCGAAATGCGCTCCATCTCAATCGAGAAAAGCGACATGAACAAGAGCGTACCCACCACGGTCAGTAACAGGGTTGAGCCCACAACAATGGCCGCACGCCACCCCATGAAGATACCCAGCACGGCAACCACGATGGCCACCGACATGGCAAGGTTCACAAGGAAATCGTTCGAGGCCTGCTCGACCACAACGTGTTGCTGGTAGATCGGCAGGATATCGACACCGAAGGGGATATTGGTGTTCAGGTCGGCGAATTTGGCATCGACCCGCTTGCCAACTTCGACGATGTTTTCCGTTGAAAGCCCGGCGATGCCAAGGGTAAAGGCTTCGGTCCCGTTATAGCGGATCACGATATCGGGATCGTTTTGGCGGGCACGATACACGTCGGACATATCAAAGAGGTTGATCACCTGCCCCTGTGAGCCAACCGACAAACCGGCGATGGCCGACACGCTGTCGGACCCTTCAGCCGTCAAAATAGGTGTCCGACCGTTTTCCGAACGCAGGGAACCCGAAGAATTTACTGAATCCGCATTGGCAATGGCCTCGTTGATCGCTTGAAGCGGGACGTTCTGGTTTACCGAGATCGCCAGATCAGGTTCCACAAAAATCGCTTCGTTGGGCAGGCCCTGTACTTCAACATCCGCCACACCTTCCACGGCCAACAATTCTCGCCGCAGGAACGTGGCCAGATCATGCTTTTCGGCGTCCGAGAAGCCCTCTGCAGTGACGGCATAGAAAAGGCCAAAAACATCGCCAAATCCGTCATTTACAAAAGGCTGGCCAACGCCAGACGGCAAACTTCGGGCGGCGTCGCGCACCTTGGCCCGCAAGCGGGTCCAGATGTCTGGTAGTTCGGAGCCGTCATATGTTGACTTGATCTCAACCTCGATCAGCGATTGCCCGGGTTGGTTGACCGAGGTGATAACGTCCACCTCACCCATTTGCTGAATGGCGGATTCAAGCGGTTCCGAGACCTCCAGCGCCACCTGTTCCGCTGTGGCACCGGGGTATTGCGTGGCTATAACAGCGTTTTTGATCGTGAAGGCCGGGTCTTCCAACCGGCCCAGCGACAGAAAACCCCAAATGCCACCAAAGAGGGCTATGAGTATGATCAGCCATGTGTATAGCGGCCGATCAATCGAGGCACGAGCGATGTTCATCTGTCAGCACCTCAGTTCGCGAAACCAGTGAACCGGCGCACGGCCTGACCGTCTGCCAGTGCAGCGCCGCCAGCCACGACCACTTCGTCACCATCGGACAAGCCCGTTAGCACCCGAACATCGCCAGTTTGCGTGGGTTCAATGGTCACAAGAACGCGACGAACGGTGCCTTCGTCGGCGCCGGCCGGGGAAAACACCATAACGCTCAGCTCACCCGTCGCATCAGCGACTATTGCTGTCGCCGGCACGATGATGCCTGTACGCTCGTCCTGAACCTGTACGTTGACAGTGACCGACGAGCCAGGGAGGATTTGCAGCCCCTCGGGCGGGGTCAAACCAAACTGGATGCGGAAAGTTTGTCCAACGCTTGAGGTTTCAGCGTCGAATTCACGAATTTCCAGTGGGAAAACCTCGTCACTAACAGGGAATCTGGCGGTGATCGTGATATCGTCGTTCTGGCCTGAGCGCTGAAATAGAATTTCAGGAACATCCACCTCGATCCGTAGTTCGGACATGTCATGGATACGGACAATGGGGGTGCCTGCAGAGACGGTGGTGTAAGCCTCGACCGCACGGCTTGAAACCAGCGCGTCAAAGGGCGCGGTTAGTGTCGCGTGCTCAAGATCGTATTCCGCGTCGCGCAAAGTGATTGCGGCTAGTTGCGCTTCGGTTTCGGCGTCATCCACAGTCACTTGGCTGGCGGTTGTCCCCCTAAGGCGCGACAGGCGCGCGACGGTACGGTCGGCCTGTTCCTTTTGCAGCCGGGCCCGGTTGAGGCGCAGCTCAAATGGCTCCTGATCCAGTCGCGCGATCAGGCCATCCTTGGGGATCACAAAACCTTCGTTGATGGGCATCTCGACGATCTGGCCTGCCACCTGAAAGGCCAGATCAACAGTCTGACGCGCAGCGACGCGGCCAAAGAATTGGCGGGTGAACCCAGGAGCCGTTTCGCGCACCTCAATGAGTTTCACCGGTTTCGGGGTGTCTTGAGCGGCAATTGGGCTTGCCAGAACGGCCATTGCAAGGCCGATAGAGGTCAGGAGTTTCATTTCTTCAATCCCTCGGGAATTCCCGTTTTCAACACGTTGTCACGGATTTTGCGCGCCAGTCGCGCGAATTCGGCTGTTTCTTCTTTGTCCAGACCAGAGGCTCTGTGAAAAAGATCTCCGGCCTCGGCCACCAGCATGTTGCGGGCCTCTTCACCTTGCTCGGTCAACACCAGCAACCACGCCCGGCGGTCTTCGGGGTCACGTTTGCGCGTCAGATAGCCTGCTTTTTCAAGGGAATCCGCAGTGGCCGTGATCGTTGACGGCAGACTCAGCATGTCTGTGGCCAGCACCCCCATGCGCTTTGGCTGATCCAACTTGATCAGCATGTGGCATTCGGGATGGCTTAGGTCCGTTTCGATACATTCAAATGTCTCTTCCAGTTTCCAATACAAAGCATACACCCCCATGATCGCCTGGATCTCGGGGCTGAGACGGCCAAGTCTGGTGCTGATATCGTCTGTCATTAGGAATCTCCGCGCGCGTTACGGGGCGATATACTTCAATTTATGAACTATTCAAGATATGAAGCGGCTCTTCCCCTTGCATTCCCTTGGGTCAACATACCTTGATCAAATGACACCATGACTGCATTTTGGGCAGATCCGAAACATTCAGGGCCCGCCATGTATACCCCCGCCATCACCGGTACCGGTGTCTTCACGCCAGAAAACATCATCACCAACGCCGAGCTTGTCGAAGCATTCAACGCTTATGCCGACAAACAGAACGCGAAGAACGCCGAGGCCATCGCAGCAGGTCAGATCGAGCCGATGCAGCATTCGTCTGAGGAGTTCATCGTAAAGGCCTCGGGGATCGAGAACCGCTATGTGATGGACAAGGCCGGGGTGTTGGACCCCGATATAATGCACCCGTCGCTGCGTCAGCGCAGTGATGACGAGCCCGGGATCATGACCGAGATGGCGATCGATGCCTGCAACAAGGCGCTGGCGCAGGCGGGGCGCACGGCGGCGGATGTTGATCTGGTGATCTGCGCGGCTTCGAACCATGAGCGTGCCTATCCTGCGATTGCAATCGAGATCCAGCAAGAGATGGGCATCGACGGATTTGGCTTTGACATGAACGTTGCCTGCTCCTCGGCCACTTTTGGCATACAGGCGGCGGCGGACATGGTGAGGTCTGGATCGGTGCGAGCGGCGCTGGTGGTCAACCCCGAGATCTGCTCGGGTCATCTGGAATGGAGGGACCGCGATTGCCACTTCATTTTTGGCGACGTGGCGACGGCAACCCTGATCGAACGGATAGAAGAGGCGCAAGGCCCACATTTCGAAATCCTCTCGACCCGTTGCGCCACAGCGTTTTCCAACAATATCCGCAACAACAACGGCTTCCTGCGCCGCTCACGCCCGGATGGTCTGATCGACCGGCGCGACATGCAATTCATGCAGAACGGGCGAAAAGTGTTCAAAGAAGTTCTGCCGATGGTCAGCAAGCACATCAGTGACCACATGGAAGCGGAAGGGATCGAAAACACCGACCTGAAACGCCTTTGGTTGCATCAGGCCAACAAGACCATGAACGATTTCATTGGCAAGAAGGTTTTGGGCCGCACGCCCGAGACCGGTGAGC
This sequence comes from Ruegeria sp. HKCCD7296, assembly GCF_013110775.1. Lineage (NCBI taxonomy): Bacteria > Pseudomonadati > Pseudomonadota > Alphaproteobacteria > Rhodobacterales > Roseobacteraceae > Ruegeria > Ruegeria sp. HKCCD7296. Next base: position 14,960 of record NZ_WVRF01000008.1, on the reverse strand, counting down.
AACCAAACATCCTTCAGGATTACGCCAACACCTCTTCCGCCGGGTCGATCATCGCGTTCTCAAAATATTCCGATGACCTGCAAGAAGGTGACCTAGGTCTGATCTGTTCTTTTGGAGCCGGGTATTCGGTTGGATCGGTCATCGTGAAGCGCCACGCCTGACCAGCACCTATTTTTCGGCAGTCACTTTGAACATTCGGAACGCGTCGCTGGGCGCGCCCGGAATGCTGCTGAGGTAGTTCGGGACCTCGCCTTCAACCAGCCTGGTTTGCAAACCCTTGCTGCCCGACGCCCAGGCCCAGAACTCAGCCCGGGGCGCGGAAGCACAAAGCATAATGTAGTCGACGCCCAGCGCGCCCAATCGCGGCGCGATTTCAGACGCATTGGATCGGAACAGGTCGATCTGCGCCAGAATCCCTGCCTGATTCCGGTGATAATTTCCGCCCAGAACCGAATGATCCGTGTAGCGCAGAACATGCGCAGCAAAGTCGAAATCAACAAGAATCATGCCGCTGGGCAGATCTTGCAGGGCGGCGTAGGCTTGCGGTGCGCGACAAGACGCACCTGTATCAGATGTGTCCTGCCCTACGGCTGCGGCCGTGGCCGAATAAGCGGGCCCGGAAAGCGACCCGATCTGCCTTTCCAGACTGATACCCGCCTTGGGTGAGGCACAGATTACAAATGCCACCATTGCCAACCCTGTGATCACTCGGCGATCCTGCGCATAAGAACAATAAAGCACGCGAAGAATCTGCGCCTGAACCGCCACAAGCGAAACACTGAGGAAGGTCATCATTCGTGTCTGATAAAGGAAGACGAAGAACCCTAACACAATCAAAACCAGAAACAAGGTATAGTCCAACCCAGCACGTGATTTGACGGCGAAAGCAAGTGCTGCACCCATCGTAAGCATAGACATGGCCATCAGAGCCAGGGCTTCACCCCTGTGCCGCTCTAACACAACCGAGATATTCTGGGCTTCGGCCACCTGGCTCAGCCAGTAGTCCCGCATGTCCTGAGGCAACGCGTCAATTGGATTGCTGAGGCAATGGGGCGCAAAGGCAAAGGCAACGGCCAGCGTCATGATGCCAACACCAAGACAGGCCCCGAACCGGCCCGGCATTGACCAGCCAGAGCCGATCCAGGCCGCAGCCAAAAGCCCAAGAGCAGCAGCAGTTGCAGGTAAGGCCACACTGAGGGTCAGAGCGTCGCAGCTTGGGTAAAGAAACCCGTCGCGCCCGGTCGTCGCCAGGCTGGTCAACGCAAGAGTAAAGACCAAGGCAACACCGAAGCTTATGGTGCGGTGGCGCGCGGAAGCACCGTTGCAAATCCAGTCGATGGCGCAAAACACCGCGATCAGGGCGATCTGAAGAATCGACTCGGTTCCAACGGACACTGAAAGGGCTAGGCAGACACCCAGCATCCAGGCGGCATAGCGCCTTTCTTTGCGTAAGACAAAAAACGCTAGTGCCGCAGCAAAGAGAAGAATTTGTAGGTTGTGGTGATCGAACGAGAAATAGTCGAACTTCCGCGAATGTTCGAGCGTCAGCACTCCGATAACCAAGGCCGAGATTGCGCCCTCGCGCCGCCCTAGCACTCCGCCAGTGACCGCGAAGGCCCACAGGGTCAGGGCAGCCAACGAGGCGGGCCAGACAAATGCCGTGATCTGCAAGGCGGTTTCAGCTGGCAGGACCGCACGAAGCGCGACGTATAGCCCGGCAATCGGGGCATCGACCAGGCGGGACCAATGCATCAAGGTACCCTCGTCGGGACCCAGGCGATGCTGATACGTGTCGAACCAGCCTTGTCCGGCCAGCAAATCTCGCACACCGACCAAGCGCATCACATCATCAGACCCTTCGTAATAGCCGCTGAGCGTCATCAGGATCGCAAGTGCCGCACAGGCGCATAGAAAACCCCAACGAACCACCGGGTCCGTATGACTCCTGTAACGCTGTTGCGATGGGTGCATGCTTTTGGGTCCTCAACGGAATTGTCTGCGCGGTGAGCCTATCGCACGGACGTGACTTTATTGAGGCAGGCGGCGCGATCTGGAACCTTGCTCTGACCGCTGATCTGTGTCGCGCCACACAAACGACCCGACCGGCGAAAATTAGCTGGAATTGGCCACGACGACAGCGGAAAAGTGACTTAACTGACGCTTTCTTCTTCCAGGTGAAGCTTCATCTCGATCAGGACCTGTTGCAACAAACTGGTTTCTTTCAACAGCCGCTTGGCCTCGTTAACGGTAATGATACCGTCTTCTATGGCCGCCTGATATTCAGTCATCAGCATCGCAAACCGCTGGCTGAGCGCGATCACGTCCGAGTTTACACCACCAGTGCGCGGTTCTTCCGAATTGCGGTCGGTATAAGACAAGGTGATGTTCTTCAGATCCGCCAAGGCCGACGTGACATGCGGATAAGTTGCCGCGTTTTCAAGACGGGCTACGGCGTCCACAGGCATGAACCTGTCTGCGTGTTCGGCATTGTCGGAATAGTACCGGCCCAATGTGGCTTTGGATTTCCCCGTAATTTCACATGCGGCTTCGATTCCGACGTCTTTGACCAATGCTTCTGTATGCTTTTTCAGATAGGCCCCAATATCTGCCATTGTTTTACCTTTGTTACCTGCAATCGCCTGCCCGGTGTCCAAACGGGGGAAAGCGCCGGGAAATTTCCCATAACAGATTCATAATTGAAATGTCATACATTGGCTATCCCTCAGATATGCGAGGGATTTCGTGAGTGAGTGGCGGCAGTTCATGCCGGTAATGAGTGATTGCGAGGTGGTATTGTTTGGGCCTCGCTCCGTTTTGGCCACATGTTGGCCGACGGCGTCGCTGTTGCAGATGTGGGGGTTCCATCCCCTAGAGCGTAGCTCGGCCCCTGCAAAAGCAACGGCGACGTCGCTTCCGTAAAAAGCGATTGCCGTCTTGTTCATAATCTCCAAGCGTTTTAGACCCCGGTCATGGCAAAGCTGTATTTCAACTATTCGACCATGAACGCGGGTAAATCGACCGTGTTGTTACAAGCCTCGCACAACTATCGCGAGCGCGGGATGCAGACTTATCTGATGACCGCCGCCATTGATGGGCGCGCAGGTGCCGGGCGGATTGCATCGCGCATCGGTATTTCTGAACAGGCTGATATGTTCCGGCCCGATGACGATGTCTTTGCCATGATCGAAAACCGCCTGAACCAGGGCCGGGTTGCTTGCGTTTTCATCGACGAAGCTCAGTTTTTGTCGGATGATCAGGTCTGGCAATTGGCACGTGCCGTGGATGATCTGGATGTACCGGTATTGGCCTACGGGCTGCGGGTGGATTTTCGTGGCAAACTTTTTCCCGGATCTGCCGCTCTGCTGGCCCTAGCCGACGAAATGCGCGAGGTGCGCACCATCTGCAAATGCGGCCGCAAAGCCACAATGGTGATTCGTCAGGACGAAAACGGCAATGCCATTACCGAAGGTGCCCAGGTGCAGATCGGCGGGAACGAAACCTATGTCTCGCTCTGCCGTAAGCATTGGCGCGAGGCCGTGGGCGACTAAACCGGGTTGGGCAGCGCCCTGCCCGCCACATGAGCCACCACGTTATCAAGCGCCATATGGCCCATACTGCTGCGCACTTCTTCGGTTGCTGTGCCGAGATGAGGCAGCAGGGTGACATTCTCCATATTACAGAGGGCCTGAGGTACTTTGGGTTCAAACTCGTAAACGTCCAGCCCGGCTCCTGCGATCTGACCCGATTGAAGCGCCGAGATCAGGGCCGCTTCGTCCACGACCTCGCCCCGCGCAATGTTGACCAGAATAGCCCCAGAGTTCATCGCCTTAAGAACTTGCGCATTTATCAAATGGCGAGTTTCCGCGCCGCCGGGAACCGCGAGCACGAGGAAATCGATGGAAGCCGCCAGTTTGTGCAGGTCAGGTGAGAACTCTGCCGGGAAGTCCAGATCTTTGACGCTGCGGGACTGATAGGCCACCTGCATGCCAAAGCCGAAATGACAACGACGCGCGATGGCTTGCCCGATGCGGCCCATACCAACGATACCAACACGCTTACCTGTCACGTGATGCCCAAGCATCTGCGTCGGGTGCCAACCCTGCCACTGGCCCGATCGGACCAGCCGCTCGCCTTCGCCTGCGCGACGCGCCGTGGTCAGCAGCAGGGTCATAGCGATATCTGCGGTTGCATCGGTGACCGCGCCAGGCGTGTTGGTTACCTCAATCCCTGCCGCGCGCGCGGCCTCGACGTCGATATGATTGTAACCAACGCCGAAATTGGCCAGTAGCTTGCAGCGCACTGTACCGACACCTGCAAAAACCTGCGCCGAGAACAAATCGCCCAGTGTTGGCACAACAACGTCAAATTCCGTCAAAGCAGACAACATTTCCCGCCGCGACATGGGCAGAGTGTTTTCACGTATCTCCACGTCGAACTCGGTACGGGCGCGGGCCTCGACCGCCGGTGTCATTGGGCGCGTGATCAGCAGTTTCATCAGTGCATCCGTCCGCCAGTTGGAACTTTGCCATCCGGTCCGATCAGAACGATCTCGCCGTTTTCATCAGGCAGGCCCAGCACCAGAACTTCAGACATGAACTTACCGATCTGGCGCGGCGGGAAATTGACAACCGCCATGACCTGCTTGCCCACCAGAGCCGACGGATCGTAATGCGCCGTGATCTGAGCCGAGGTTTTGCGCTCGCCAATTTCCTCACCGAAGTCGATCCACATCTTGATCGCGGGCTTGCGGGCCTCGGGATAGGGTTCGGCGCGGATCACCTCGCCCACACGGATGTCGACCTTGAGAAAGTCGTCGAATGAAATCTCACTCACGTGACAGCTCCTTGGATCGGTCGGTTGCCGCCTTTACGGCGCGGTGCAGCAGATCGGGGAATCCCTGCTCATCATGCATCAAAACTTCAAGAGCGGCCTGCGTGGTACCGTTTGGAGAGGTCACGTTGATGCGCAGTTGCGTTGGGTCATCCTCGGCGACCTTGGCCAATGCACCGGCCCCCGCCACCGTGGACTTTGCCAGTTTCATTGCCAGTTCCGCAGGCAAGCCCTGCGCCTGTCCGGCGGCGGCTAGCGTTTCAATCAGGTGGAAAACATAGGCCGGGCCAGAGCCGCTGAGGCCGGTCACGGCGTCCATCTGCGCCTCATTGTCCAGACGAACGGTCTCACCCACCGCCGACAGCAGGTTTTCAGCCAATGTCAGATCATCACCAGAAGCGTGGTTGTTGCCGATCAGTGCCGTGATACCCTGGCGGATCGCTGCAGGCGTGTTGGGCATCGCGCGAATGATGGGCGTGTCGCTGCCCAGAACGGATTCAAATGTGGCAATCGATGTGCCTGCGGCTACCGAAACAAACAGGCTTTTACCACCGCCCAGCGCCTGAATGGCTGGCAAAGCTTCACCCATCATTTGGGGTTTAACGGCGACAAGTACCACGGCGGGCGCTTCGGGCAGTGGGGTGTTGATGTTGACGCCTTGCGCTTTCAACCAGTCTGACGGGTACGGATCGATCACCCAAACGGACGCTGGCGGAAGGCCTTGTTCCAGCCATCCCGCCAGCATTGCGGACCCCATCTTTCCGCACCCCAGAAGCACAAGCCCCTGTTCGGCCACACGTGTAATGTCCATTTGCCCCTCCCGCGTTACATATCGGTTTGGGGCAAAGCTTTACGCCCGGCCGTAAGCCTCTGCAATGGCCACTTGCATGGCTTCTTCTGGCTCTCGATTACCCCAGGTCACCAGTTGGATCGCCGGATAATACCGCTCGGCGCTCATGACGGCGGCGGTGATCATCGTGTTGATCTGATCCGCGCTGGCTGTCTGTCCCCCTGCAAGAACCAGACCATAGCGGTAGACCATCAGCTTCTGGTTTGCCCAATAGGTAAAGGCACCTGCCCAGCACTGGTCATTCATCTTGTTGAGCAACTCATAGAGCTGCATTTCACGCTCTGTCGGCGGCTCCATCTCAAAAGAGCACACCATACGCAGCGTTTCGTCATAGTTGGACCAGGCCAGAGTGATCGAATAGGTCCGCCACTGTCCTTCGACAGCCATGGCGATCTGATCGTCTCCTATACGATCAAAATCCCAGTCATGGTGTTCCGCCAGGTGTTCAACAATGTCGATCGGATGAATGTCTTCTTCGAGATACTGCTCGGAAAGGGCCATAATGCCACCTCACTAATCTCTAGCAATTTGGGGCTGGCAGCGCCCCAGCGCTAGTTGCCTGCTCTACAAGCCGGGCTTCCCCCGTGGGCCTGTACTAAATATGGTGCGATGTGGCGTGAGTTCTGGCAACCCTATTTCTTGGGGATAACAGCAATAAGTTGTGGACAGTCGGCAACGGCGATCAAAATATTGGCGCTCGCACCAGCTTTGTCTTGATTAAATTCTGCGATGCGTCAAAATACACATCACCGCACAATCCGGGCTGGATTGCGCGGCTTTAAGCTTTGCCCTGATAATTTGGAAACGGGAAACGCCGGGGCGTTATTTGTCCAGTTTCGCCTCAAGCGCTGCGATGCGGGCCTCAAGCGCTGCGTTTTCTTCGCGCGCTTTCTGGGCCATGGCGCGGACAGCGTCGAATTCTTCGCGGGTGACGAAATCGCGGTCGGCCAGCCAGCGGTCGATCATCGACTTCATCGCGTTCTCGGCCTCTTCCCGCGCGCCTTGCGCCACGCCCATGGCGTTAGTCATCAGTTGGGACACGTCGTCCAGGATCTTGTTGCGGGTCTGCATGTGTACACTCCGGTCTCACGGTTTATCTGTATATGGGCAAAGAATGGCGCAGGCTCAAGGTTGACTTGCCCTGCAAACCCCGGGCAATGAGACGCACATGCAGGCTGTTCTGAATTTCCCCGATCTGTCGCCCGAATTGTTCTTGATCTCACTGTTCGGGATGGAGTTCGCGTTAAGGTGGTATGCGCTGGCCTATATTGCCGGAATTCTGATCGCCTGGCGACTTGCCGTTGTGGCGCTGCGGCGTCCTGCCCTATGGCCCGCAGATACCCCTCCGATGAAACCGGATCAGCTGGAGGATCTGGTCACCTGGATCATTCTGGGCGTGATTCTGGGTGGCAGGCTTGGCTTTGTGCTGTTTTATCAGCCGGCCTATTACTTATCGAACCCTTTAGAGATTCTGAAAGTCTGGCAAGGCGGCATGGCCTTTCATGGCGGCCTGCTGGGCGTTATCCTCGCGTCCTACATGTTTGCCCGCCGACATCAGATCCCCACCCTGTCACTGGGCGATCTGGTCGCCTACACCGTTCCGCCCGGCCTGCTATTGGGGCGGCTGGCCAACTTCGTCAATGCGGAACTGTGGGGCCGACCAAGTGAGCTACCTTGGGCCGTGATTTTCCCCGGCTTCGCCGCACAGGATTGCCCCGGCGTGGTTGCGGGAATGTGCGCAAGGCACCCGTCACAACTGTATGAAGCCGCGCTTGAAGGCGTGTTGTTGGGCGCATTGCTGCTGTGGCTGGTCTATCACAGAGGGGCCTTTAAAAAACCGGGCATGATCATGGGCCTGTTTCTGGCGGGATATGGCGCGTCGCGTTTTATTGTCGAGTTCTTCCGTCAACCGGATGCTCAGTTCGTGTCACCCGGCAACCCGCTGGGGCTGGCCTGGCATGTGGGCGGCTATGGCCTGACCATGGGTCAAATCCTGTCATTGCCGATGATCGCGATTGGCCTTTGGTTTGCGCTGCGCGCGCGGCGGGCGGCATGACCCTAACCGATCATCTGGTCGCCCGCATCCGGCAGGATGGGCCGATGAGCGTGGCAGACTACATGGCCGAATGCCTGTTGCACCCCACGCTGGGCTACTACACAACCCGCGATCCACTCGGGACCAAGGGGGATTTCACCACCGCGCCCGAGATCAGCCAGATGTTTGGAGAACTGATCGGCCTGTCCTTGGCGCAATGCTGGATGGATCAGGGAAAGCCTACGCCGTTTACCTTGTGCGAGCTGGGTCCGGGGCGCGGCACACTTATGGCCGACATTCTACGCGCGACGCGGGGTGTACCCGGGTTCCACGATGCCGCAAGAGTGACACTGGTCGAGGTCTCACCGGCGTTTAAGCAGCTGCAGGCCGAGACCCTGAAGGATTACGCGCCGACCTGGATAGACAGCGTCGCAGACCTGCCGGACCAGCCTCTGTTCTTGGTGGCAAACGAATTCTTTGATGCCCTGCCTATTCGTCAGTTTCTGCGTGATGGCGACGGGTGGAGTGAACGCTTGGTGGGTGAGCGGGACGGCGCGCTACTGTTTGGGCGGGGCCCAATCGGACCGCAAGCAGCGTTGAAGGACAGGCTTGCGGACACTAAAGACGGTGATCTGATCGAGCTATGTGCGGCAGCGATTCCCATTTTGACCGTGATTGCTGGCCGGATCGCCAGCCATGGTGGTGCGGCTCTGATCGTCGATTATGGCGACTGGCATTCGCTGGGCGACACGTTGCAGGCCCTGCAAAACCACGAACGCACTGAACCTCTGGCGGCACCGGGTCAGGCCGATCTGACTGCACATGTGGATTTTGAGCCTTTGGCCGAAACAACTCGTGCCTGTGGGTGTCGCCATACACACGTGACACCTCAGGGCGTGTTTCTGGAGCGGCTTGGCATCACAGCGCGCGCGCAGGCACTGTCCAAGGCGCTGAGCGGTTCTGAGCTGGATGTATTGATTGCCGCGCATCGCCGGTTGACGCACCCGGATGAAATGGGAAATCTGTTCAAAGTGATGGGCCTTTTCCCGGCCTATGCCGCCCCACCGCCAGGATTAGAACCATGACATTGGAAATTCTAACCTCAGACTTGCTGTCGCCTTTGCGCCACGGGTTCTTCACCCGTCGCGGCGGGGCCTCGTCCGGGATATTTGACGGGCTGAATTGCGGCTACGGCTCATCCGATCAATCCGAGGTCGTGGCGCTGAACCGCAAGCGGGTGGCTGACGCAATGGATGTCGCACCCGAAGCCATGATCGGGGTGCATCAGGTCCATTCGCCCGAGGTTCTGACCGTAGACGGCCCGATTATCGGCGACAGACCAAAAGCCGATGCCATCGTCACTGCAACCCCTGGTCTTGCCCTGACGATTCTGACGGCGGATTGTCAGCCCGTCTTGTTTGCCGACCCGGATGCGAATGTAATCGGTGCAGCCCATGCGGGCTGGCGCGGGGCGTTGGACGGTGTACTGGAGGCTACGCTGGCCGCCATGGAGGCTTTAGGGGCCAAACGCAACAACGTCAGAGCCGTGATCGGCCCGAGTATTTCGCAACGCGCTTATGAAGTGGGCCCCGAGTTTCTGGACGCTTTCATAGCGGAATCCCCCGATAACGCCCGGTTCTTTGCCAATGGCCAGGATGACCGGCTGCAATTCGACTTGCCCGCCTTTGGCCTGAACCGGTTGCGGTCGGCTGGCGTTGGGCAGGCGGAGTGGACACGGCATTGCACATATTCGGACTCTGACCGGTTCTATTCCTATCGTCGCGCGACACATGCGAAAGAGGCCGATTACGGCCGGCTTATCTCGGTCATAAAACTGTGATTCAGCCCCAGATTTAGACACCCCGCCTCTTTTCCGCCACATTTGTTGTGTTTACCGGACCCAAGAATCGTAACGAGTTTTGCCAGCCATCAGATGGCTATCTGACGCTCCTTTTTTGAGCGCTGGCGTGTTGAGTGAAAGGACTGTGCATCTTTATCTCTTGTCTGCAAAACATCCCGGATAAGCCTTATCCCTGCCGCAAATCGGCGTCACAAAAGGTTCATGAAGGATGCGGGAATGACCTTCCCGAGCAATGCAGGACCAGAATTATGAAATCCAAATCACGCTTTCTCAAAGCCATGGTTGCCGCCACTCGGGACCAGAAGCTGGAAATGCCATGGAAACGGGTATCAAGCCATTCTGCCAGAGTTGCCAGCCGCATTGCGGTTCGGCGCTGAAGCAGGATCACCCCAAGACCAAGCTGCCGGTCTGAAGACGGGGTAAGCGCGCAGCGGGCATGCTCCGGCCCGATGTTGCGTAAGTCGTAGGTAAAAATTTACGACTTTTTTCAGGAGTTTGTGTGTGTGCGGGCAATTTTCGCCCGTGAAGTACGAGTTTGTCTGGGGGGTCAATGTGTTGACCATTGGAACGCGAGATTTAGTCGCCATGCGGGGCCAGAACGGTCACCGTCCAACGGTCTTCCATTCGTTTCAAGACAAAGAACCTGTTCGTCAGGTGGGCCTGTACGGGGGTACGCCAGGCCTGTTCGGACATTTGAGGGGACGGAATATTTATGACTATTCCTAATTCATTGGCCCGAGCGGCCAGAAATGCCATCGAAACGTCGGCTATGCTGCGGGAAGCACCGCGACCGGTCGCGAAACCCAAGGCGCAATTGCGCCGCTACGAAGTCAGCAGCCTGCTGCCAAACGGCGACGTGGCTCAGACCCGTCACATCGCGCCCGCTCTGCCGATGTTCGAAGACGCCTTTTGCGCTTTTTCGCGTGGGTCGTTGGTTGAAACGGAACATGGGCCAATGGCGATCGAGGACCTGATGCCAGGGGACACGGTTCTGACGCAAGATGGCAGCTCGCAAACGGTGCTATGGAAAGGGTCAGTCACTCTGATCCCTGGGCGCGAAGATTCTCGCGGTCGCACACGCCCGTTAACGCGGATCATGGCAGATACATTCGGAATGCAAAAACCGATGTCAGGTGTAATCGCCGGACCCGCAGCGCGAATCGTGGGCGCTCCGGCGCATTTGCGGCGCCTGCACGGCGGGGAACCGATTCTCACGCCAGTTTCTGAATTTCAGGACGGGATGGGTGTAATTGAAACAATGCCTCCAACGCCTGTCGAACTGTTTCACATTTGCCTGAAACGGCATTCCGTTATTCGTGTAGATGGTTTACAGTTCGAAACATATCACCCAGGTGTGAACGCGGTTCGCATGATCAGCCATTCGTTGCGGTCGATTTATCTGAACCTGTTCGCTCACATCGAGTCGCTCAACGATTTCGGTCCGCTGCTGATGCCACGCGCCGGAGACGGAGAGATCGACGCGATGTCGGCCTGAGTGTGATAATGGGTACTGCATTATGGGGGGCATCATGCAGCTGGTATTAAGTTGGGTTCTATCCCTTGCGGTGGCTGCAATGCTGCCACCAATCACCGCACAGCCGAAACGTGTGGGCGTTACGCCATCCGGTTCATGCGTTCTTCCAGAACGTCGAACGGCACGCCTGGCTCGTCTTTTGCGCCGCGGATGACAAGCGAAGTCTTGACGCTGGCCACGTTGGGCGTGGTCAGCAGTTCACCGGTCAAGAATTGCTGAAAACTGCTGAGATCGGGTGCCACGCATTTCAGGATGAAGTCGACCTCGCCATTCAGCATGTGGCATTCCCGGACCAGCGGCCATTCGCGGCAGCGTTCTTCGAACGCGCGCAGCTCGGCTTCAGCCTGGCTGTCCAGACCGACCATGGCAAAGACTTGCACCTCAAAGCCCAACTCGCGTGAATTGACGTCGGCGTGATACCCGGTGATATAGCCGGATTCCTCAAGTGTGCGCACCCGACGCAGACACGGCGGCGCCGAAATGCCGACCCGTTTCGCCAGTTCAACGTTAGTCATGCGACCGTCTGCCTGCAATTCCGCCAGAATCTTGCGATCAATGTCATCCAGCCGAGTCGTGACCATAGAATGCTCCTGGTTTTTCGGTTCTTATATCAGCCCCCTAAGCGCGCGCAATAATGTTTCGCACATGCGCAGTTTTCTTTGTTTTCTAATCACTCAATTGCTCAATGTGCAGCGTAGGGGATCACAATCAGGATGGGGGTTTAAGCCGGGTCAGTCGATCGCTATATCGGGGCGACGGGCTAAACGCCCAATTCAGGCAATTCGAGCGGGGACAGCATGGCCGACACACGACACACTAAGGTTCTGATCATCGGGTCAGGACCTGCAGGATACACCGCAGGGGTTTACGCCAGCCGCGCCATGCTAGAACCCATTCTAGTTCAGGGGATCGAACCTGGCGGTCAGCTGACTACAACGACCGAGGTCGAGAACTGGCCCGGCGACACCGAGGTTCAGGGCCCGGACCTGATGGTGCGCATGCAGGACCATGCCAAGGCAATGGGCTGTGAGGTGATCGGCGACATCATCAGCGATCTGGATGTCAGCCAGCGCCCGTTTACCGCCAAGGGCGACAGCGGCACGACTTACACCGCAGACGCGGTTATTCTGGCCACTGGTGCGCGTGCGAAATGGCTTGGCCTACCGTCCGAAGAGAAATTCAAAGGCTTTGGCGTCTCGGCCTGTGCCACCTGCGACGGGTTCTTCTATCGGGGACAGGAAATCGTGGTCATCGGTGGCGGCAACACAGCTGTGGAAGAAGCTATGTTCCTGACCAACTTCGCCAGCAAGGTGACCTTGATCCACCGCCGGGATGAGTTGCGGGCCGAAAAGATCCTGCAAGACCGGCTGATGAAAAATGAAAAGATCGAACCGTTGTGGTTCCACGAATTGGACGAAGTGATCGGAACGGACGCGCCTTTGGGTGTGGAAGGCGTTCGCGTCAAGCACGTCAAAACCGGCGAGATCACGGAAATCCCTTGCAAGGGTGTTTTTGTCGCCATAGGCCACGCCCCTGCGAACGAGCTGGTCAAGGAGACGCTGGAAACCCATATGGGCGGCTATGTCGTCACCAAGCCGGGCACAACTGAAACGTCGGTTCCCGGCGTGTTTGCCGCAGGTGATCTGACAGACCATGTTTACCGTCAGGCCGTCACAAGCGCTGGCATGGGCTGTATGGCCGCACTGGATGCCGAACGTTTTCTGGCAGAAAACGAATAGTAACGATTTTTGGTCCCCGGCACGGGTCGGGGACTACGCCCCTCCGCCTTGACCCTTTCACAGTGCCGTATCAGGATTGCTGCAGAACGGGCGAAACACGGGTGAGCTTTTGAACAACGCTCTTTGGCGCGGCGGGTGGGCAACCCGACTTCGGATCGGCAGCGGCCTGATCCTGTTTGTTTTCGCGTTTTTTCACTTCATCAACATTGGCCTTGGCCTGTTTCACACCGATTATCTGCACGGAATGCAAGACGGTCGGAAAGAGGTGACGCGCCACGACGCCATGAGCGTGCTTCTCTACGCGGCGCTGTTCGTTCATGCCGGTCTTGCCCTGGTATCTATCGCGCAGCGCAGGACATTGCGCATGCCATTCAGCACAGCACTTCAGGTGGTGTTGGGCCTGCTGATCCCTTTGCAGCTGATCTCGCACATCATTCACACCCGGGTCGCGCATGAGGTTTATGACGTCAATGACGAGATGGGATACATCATCATCCTGATGTGGCCCAGCATTGCGGTCTGGATGCAAAGCGCGCTACTGCTGGTTGTCTGGGTGCATGGCTGCATCGGCCTGCACATGTGGCTGCGGTTGACAAAATGGTGGTCGCGTACTGCACCTTACCTGATCGGCGTTGCCGTCTTTGTGCCTCTGTTCGCGCTGGCTGGCCTTCTGACCGAAGGCCGTCGCATCTGGGCCGACTTCGCCGACGAGTTTCTGCGCGAGCAGTATATCGAGCACTACAACTGGCCGTCTCCCGAAGCTTTTCAAACCCTGTTCAGCGTCAAGGACAATGCCCTGATGGCCTTTTGGCTGGCACTTGGCGCAACAGGTCTGATTTTCATCGGACGCAAACTCTGGCGACGCAGGCATTCGGTGCGCGTTTCCTATGCCCTAGGTCCGGATGTAGTCGCGGAAAAGGGAATGACGCTGCTTGAGATTTCCCAAGCCAACGGCGTGCCCCATGCGGCCCTATGCGGCGGTAAAGGACGCTGCACCACATGCCGCGTCATTGTCGAGGATGGCGGTAACGCGCTGCCGCCACCCAGCGACGTCGAGGCGCGCAGTCTGGCCGCTGTCGGCGCGTCTCCCCAGACGCGGCTGGCCTGTCAGATCCGCCCAACCGAGCCGACCACCGTCTTTCGTGTTTTCCGGCCGGATGGCGGCCGCATCCGTGGACACGCCAGCCAAGGAGAGGAACGCCAACTGGCGGTGTTGTTTCTGGATATGCGCGGCTTTACCGCCCGCACGACGGGGCAGTTGCCCTACGACATCGTGTTTCTGCTCAACCGATTCTTTGATGCGGTGGTGCCAGCCATTACAGACGAAGGCGGCATCGTGGACAAATATATGGGCGATGGTTTGTTGGCGGTTTTCGAGAAACGCGATTCTGCGGCCTCTGCTCGCGCTGGGTTAAGTGCGGCGATAGCGATCAGCCGGGCGCTGGATCTGTTCAACCAACAGCTTGAGGCTGAAGGAAGCCCCGGAATTCGCATCGGAATGGGCCTGCATCTTGGCGACCTGGTTCTTGGTGAAATCGGCGCACAAGGACATGCCGCAAAAACAATCATCGGCGATGCGGTCAATGTAGCCAGCCGCCTTGAGAGCGAAACCAAAGCTCTAGGAGTTGAACTGATGGTTTCTAACGAATTACTGCGCGCCGCAGATGTAGATGTGGCGCAAGCAGATATCCGAGCTCTCGAGCTGCGTGGCGTCTCAGCGCCGATTCCTGCTCTGCCAGTGATGCGCGCCTCGCAACTAGAGCCAAACGTACAAAAACAGGAACAGTCATACTCTGCGTGAGGGAATTAATTCCATTCCATAGAACCATGTTACACGGCGTGCTTCCATGTCAGAAATCTCTTCCAATTCGGAAAAAATCAGCGCATATCCTCCTTTGTTTCATTGACGCCGGTGGACTTTGCCTAACAGTCGGTGCAAATGCACCGAAAATGCCACTACCCACTGGCTAACCAACACTGCGATAAGAGTATTCCAATGACGATGTTAAGTAATCTGGCCCCAATCCCGGAACTTTATGTGTCCTATGAGTCTGCTCAGAAACTTAAGTTCGAAGCTTCTGATCTGACCAGCCATGACCTGAGCCCGCGTC